>JAYRKR010000058.1:0-7115 GCA_041905645.1 Luteimonas sp. | reverse complement strand
CGCCTGGAGGCGCGCGACCAGGTGGAAAAGCTCGCGGCTGAAGCCGCTCCCACAGGAGTTGCAGTCCCGTTCCGGCAAACCCCAACCTGAACGCGATTCCCGCGAAGGCCGGAAAATGGCGCCGCATTCATGTGGACGCCCCTAGCATCCGTCCCGTACCAACGGCACGAGGAGCCACGCCATGAAACGACTGCTGCAGACCGCATCGCTCGCCGCCCTGTTGCTGTCCTCGGCGGCCGTCCTCGCCGACCCGCCGGGCCACCACAAGCAGGGCCACGGCAAGCACGGCGACGACCACGGGTATTACGACCGCGGCCGCCACGACAACGGCCACCACTACGGCCAGATCAAGCAGGCCTATCGCCGCGGCGACTACGTGCCGGAGGCCTACTGGGCGCCGCGCTACTACGTCGAGGACTATCGCGTGTACCACCTGGCGCCGCCGCCGCGCGGCTATCGCTGGGTGCGCCCGGCGGACGATCGCTACCTGCTGGTCGAGATCGCCACCGGCGTGATCGCACAGGCGCTGGGCTACTGATCCCGCTCCAGCCACGCGACGAGGAAGCCCCGCTCCGGCGGGGCTTTCTTTTTTCCCGTCGCCCGGCGCGCGGAGGAATCCCCGGGGGCCCGGCATCGCCGCTCCGGGCGCAACGAGGAATCCGCGCAGCATGGACCACCCGGATTTCCCGCCGCGTCGAATGACAGTCGTCCGGGCATTCCCTAAGCTCAGGCCCTGTCGCGCCATCGCGGAGCCCGCATGCATCGTCGCCACTTCCTGCGCAGCGCCGGGCTCGCGGCGCTCGCCCTGTCCCCGGGCGCCGCCCTCGCGCGCGAACGCGAACTCCGCCTCGCCCAGACCGGTGCCGAACCGGCAATTCCCGCGATCGACCTCCAGCCCGCGAAGCCGGCGTTCGCGCAGCCCGCGCCGCTGGCCCCGATCCGCGCCAGCGCCGACCGCATCGTCGCGCTCAGCGTGTGCACGCGCCCGTTCCGCGCGCAGGGCCCGCGGATCGAGGCCGAGCGCGTCGGCCGCCGCACCATCGTCCACCAGTACGGCCACGGCGGCAGCGGCTGGTCGCTGTCGTGGGGCTCGGCGGCGCTGGCGCTGCAGCTGGTGGCGGCCGCGCAGCCGCGGCGGCGCGAGCTGGCCGTCGTCGGCTGCGGCGCGATCGGCCTGACCACCGCGGTCGCCGCGCAGCGCGCCGGCTACCGCGTGCGGATCTACGCCAAGGAGCGCCTGCCGGAAGTGCGCTCGTTCCTCGCCACCGGCGTGTGGTCGCCGGCCTCGCGCATCTGCAGCCGCGAACACGCCACGCCGGAGTTCGAGCGCCGCTGGGAAGCGATGGCGCGCACCTCGTTCCACGCCTACCAGACCCTGCTCGGGCTGCCCGGCGAGCCGATCGAATGGCGCGACGGCTACGTGCTGTCGGACGTGCCGTTCGACCGGCCTTCCGGCGGCGGCGGGGAGGACGGGGAGCCGGACTACCCCGACCTCGAGGGCCGGTTGCTGCGCGACATCGGCCCGCGCTCGGTGGCGCTGGCGCCGTCGCAGCATCCGTTCCCGGTGCCGTACGCGCGGCGCTTCACCCAGATGACGTACAACATCAGCGCATACTCGCGGATGCTGATGGCCGACTTCGAGCGCGCCGGCGGGCAGTTCGAGGCGCGCACGTTCGAAAGCCTGCGCGAGCTGGCCGGCCTCGACGAGAAGGTCGTCGTCAACTGCACCGGCTACGGCGCGCGCGCCCTGCTCGGCGACGAGAGCATCGTCCCGGTCCGCGGCCAGACCGCGCGGCTGGTGCCGCAGCCGGAGGTCGCCTACGGGCTGGTCTGGCGCGGCCACAACCTCAACACCGTGCCGCGCCGCGACGGCATCCTGGTGCAGGCGCAGGCACCGGGCGACTTCGGCAACCCCGACACCACCCCCGACCGCGCCGCAGCCGAGGCGATGGTGGCGCGGCTGGCGAGCCTGTTCCCGTCCCCGCAGGAGCAATCGCAGGAGCGACTGTAGGAGCGACGGAAGTCGCGACCGCCATCTCGATAGACGCGCGTGTCGCGACTTCCGTCGCTCCGACCGTCGCTCCCACTGGGCGTCAATGGCGCTTTTGCATGCATGGCCGCAGGCGATCATGCTATGCGGCCTTGCCGCGCGCCCCCGCCTCTCTCCATGACTTCCCGTTCCCTTAGCGCCGACCGCGGCATCCCCGGCATCGCCTTCCACCATCCGCTTGCGTTCTGGGCGGGTTGCGCGCTGATCCTGGCCGGCGTGGCCTCGCACATGCCGATGTTCCTCATGGGCCGGCACACCCACTGGCAGATGGTCGGCATGCCGATGGACGCCTGGATGCTCTCGGGCATGGGCATGATCCCGCTGGGCGTGCTGCTGGCCGGCTACGGCCTGATGCCGCGCCTGGCGCAGCTGCGCGAGAGCCTGCACGGGGGCTCGCACCTCCCTAGCCGTCACCATTATTTCCACGTCGCCGACGGGGTGCCGCTCAACCACGAGCACTGGAAGCTGGTGGTGGTGCTGGTGGTCGCGCTGGCGGTGGACGTGATGAAACCGGCCACGCTCGGCTTCGTCATGCCCGGCATGAGCACGGAGTACTCGATCACCAGGCCCACCGCGAGCGTGCTGGCGCTGGTGGCGCTGATCGGCACCACGGTCGGCTCGATCGTCTGGGGCCGGCTGGCAGACGTGTTCGGGCGCCGCGCCGGCATCCTGCTCTCGGCGCTGATGTTCATCGGCACGGCGATCTGCGGGGCGATGCCGACCTTCGAATGGAACCTGGTGATGTGCTTCCTGATGGGTGCATCGGCCGGCGGCATGCTGCCGATCGCGTTCACGCTGATGGCCGAGACGGTGCCGGCCGCGCACCGCGGCTGGCTGCTGGTGGCGCTGGGCGGCGTCGGCACCTCCGCCGGCTACCTGCTCGCCGCCGGCGCGGCGGCCACGCTCGAGCCGCTGTTCTCCTGGCGCGTGCTGTGGCTGCTCAACATGCCCACCGGGCTGCTGATCCTCGTCCTCAACCGCTACATCCCCGAATCGCCGCGCTTCCTGTCCAACGCCGGGCTCGAATCGCAGGCGCGCGCGGTGCTGCGCAAGTTCTCCGGCACCACGGCGGCGGTCGAGCACGACGACACGCGCCACCCCGGCGCGCCGGTGCTCGACGACCCGCACGTGGTCACCGGCATGCGCGCGCTGATGCGCGGCCGGCACGCCAGCATCACCTGGGGGCTGGTGGTGTGCGGCGTGGCCTGGGGGCTGGTGAACTTCGGCTTCGTGCTGTGGCTGCCGGCCAACCTCGGGCAGTTCGGCGTCGACGCCGCGCGCGTGAACAGGCTGCTGGCGCAGTCGGCGCTGCTGGCGGTGCCGGGCATCGCGGTGGTGGTCTGGCTCTACCATCGCTGGAGCAGCGTGCGCACCCTGGTCCTCTTCATCGCGCTGACCACGCTGTCGCTGCTGGCGTTCTTCGCCATCGGCGTCTCGGGGCTGCGCTCGGAGGCGGCGGTGACGGTCGCGATCGTCGCCCTGCTGGTGAGCGTGAGCGGGGTGATCGCGACGATGATCCCGTATGCCGCCGAGATCTATCCGGTGCAGCTGCGCGGCACCGGCTCGGGCGTGATCGCGGCCAGCTCCAAGTTCGGCGGCATCCTCGGCGCGGCGGTCGGCGTGGCCGGGCTGTTCGAGCATTTCCAGCTCTCGGCGCTGCTGATCGCGCTGCCGATGGCGGCTTCGGCGGCGATGCTGCTGCGCAGCGGCATCGAGACGCGCGGGCAGGGGCTGGAGGACATCCAGGACGTGCTGACGGGGCGCAAGGGCGCGTAACCCGGAAGGCCGGTGGGCACGGCTCCGGCCGCGGGCGTCCCGCGAACTTCCCGGAGCCGCGGGCCGGCCGGCAAGCCGCGGCCGGGTGCCATCCCGCATGTCCCGCCGCGGGCGCGGTTCCCGTTTGCCCGGAATGTCCACGCTCCGCGGCGCAGTCCCCTTCCCCAGCATGAGCACCGTAACGCCCGGCCCGGTCCCCGGATCGCAGCGCCTGGACCTGCTCGACGCACTGCGCGGCTTCGCCCTCGCCGGCGTGCTGCTGGCCAACCTGGAGGCGTTCAGCCTCTACTTCTTCCTGTCCGAACCCGCGTCGCGCGCCCTGCCCGGCTTCGCCCTGGACCGCTGGCTGGACCCGGCGGCCAGCCTGGTGGCGAGCGGCAAGTTCATCACGCTGTTCTCGATCATGTTCGGGATCGGCTTCGCGCTGCAGATGCAGCGCATCGGGACGCACGAAGGCCGCCGCTGGTACCTGCGGCGCCTGGCGGTGCTGTTCCTGCTCGGCCTGCTGCACGCCGCGCTGTGGTGGGGCGACATCCTGCGCTGGTACGCGGTGACCGGGCTGCTGTTGCTGCCGCTGGCGAGGCTGCGGCCGCGGACCATGGCCTTGCTCGGGATCGCGCTGGTGAGCCTGCCGCACGTGCCGCTGTCGCAGTGGTGGCCGGGCGGATGGCCGCTGGCGGGCCGCGAGGAGGCGTACGCCGCGGCGCTCGCGGCGTTTTCCGATCGCCACCCCGGCACGATGCTGCACGGCAACGCGGTGTTCGAGCACTGGTGGCGGCAGTGGCAGTGGGGCCTGCTGCTGTCGATCTCCGGCTGCATGCTGGTCGGCGCGGCGCTCGGGCGCAGCGGCGCGCTGCGCGACCCGGCGGCGCACGCCCGGCTGTGGCGGGGCCTGCTGTGGGGCCTGCCCGCCGGGCTGGCGCTGGCGCTGGCCTCGATGCTGGTCCGCTACGGGCGGCTGGCGCTGCCCGGCGTCGCGTCGGGCGACGGCGATGCGCTGCTGCTGCGCACCCTCGAGCACGACGTGGCGCTGGCGCTCGCGCTCGGCTACGCGGCGCTGTTCGTGCGGCTGTTCGCGCGTCCGGCGTGGCGGCGCTGGCTGCAACACCTGGCGCCGGTGGGGCGGATGGCCCTGAGCAACTACCTGGCGCACAGCGTGGTGGGCGTCGCGGTGTTCTACGGCGTGGGACTGGGCGTGGGCCCGCGGCTGGGGATGACGGGCGTGCTGCTCGCGTGGCTGGCGGTGTTCGGCGCCCAGGTCGTCGCCAGCCGCTGGTGGCTGGCGCGCTACCGCTTCGGCCCCGCCGAATGGGTCTGGCGCAGCCTGACCTACGGACGGCGCCAGCCGATGCGGCGCGAAGCCGGCGCCGACGCCGCGTCCACGCGCCCCGCGCGACCGTAGCGGCGACAAGCCGCGCCGGAGGCCGCATGCAAACGATCGTCCAGGTGGTCTGCACGCCGGGCCGCAGCGTGCGCGACGCGATCGCCCGCCACCCGCGGATCGGCGAGCACGGCCTGGTGGTGAGCGCGCAGAAGCGTCCCGAGCGCCCGCACGGCTGGACCAAGCTGCACAGCAGCCGCCCCGGCGTGCGCGGCGCGATCAACGTGCAGTGGAACGCGGACGCCGGGATCCTGCTGGCGCGGGTGATCACCCGCGCCGGCAACGTGCCCGGGCCGATCGTCGCCGACTTCGTCGACTTCCTGATGACGCGGCTGGCGCGCCGCATCGAGTGCATCAACGTGATTCCGCGGCGCTGACGCGGCGCGATCCGCGCGCGGCGGCCTTATGCGCATCCACGATGCGCTAACGCCCCGGCCGGCACCCTCGCGGCGTGCGCACGTCGATCGCGATGCCCGACTGGCCGTTGCTGCTGGCCGTCGCCTGGCCGCTGCTCGCCGCATTGCTGCTGGGCTGGGCGGTGCGCTACGGCCTGCTCGCGCTGGCGCGGCACGCGCGCCGGCACGAGCGCGAGCACCTGCGCGCGCGGATCGCACAGGTGGTCTCGGTGCCGGCGGCGGTCGCGCTGCCGCTGCTGTTCCTGGACCTCGCCGTCGCGACGACGCCGCTGCCGCGCGCGTGGATCGCCGTGCTCCAGCACGGCATCGGCATCGGCCTGCTGCTGTGCGCGGCGTGGCTGGCGGTGCGGGCGGTGCGGGCGATCGAGCGGCGCGTGATCCTCGAGCATCCGGTCGACGTCGCCGACAACCTCGCCGCGCGCCGGGTGCTGACCCAGACGCGGGTGATCGGCGGCGTCGTGCAGGGCGCGATCGTGCTGGTCGCCGTGGCGCTGGCGCTGATGACCTTTCCCGCGATACGCCAGGTCGGCGCCACCCTGCTGGCGTCGGCCGGCGTGCTCGGCCTGGTGGCCGGCATCGCCGCCAAGCCGGTGTTCGGCAACCTGATCGCCGGGCTGCAGATCGCGCTGGCGCAGCCGATCCGGCTCGACGACGTGGTCATCGTCGAGGGCGAGTGGGGCCGCGTGGAGGAAATCACCAGCACCTACGTGGTGGTGCGGATCTGGGACGAGCGCCGCATGGTGGTGCCGCTGCAGTGGTTCATCGAGCACCCGTTCGAGAACTGGACGCGCACCACCGCGCAGCTGCTGGGCACCGCCTTCCTGTGGCTGGACTACCGCACGCCGATGGCGGACGTGCGCGAGGCGCTGCGGCACGCCTGCGAGAGCGACGAGCGCTGGGACGGACGGGTGTGCGTGGCGCAGGTCACCGACACCAGCGAGCGCACGCTGCAGGTGCGCCTGCTGGTCAGCGCGCGCAGTTCCGGCGACCTGTTCGACCTGCGCTGCGCGGTGCGAGAGCGCATGGTCGACTACCTCAACAGCGCCCATCCCGAGGCGCTGCCGCGGCTGCGGGTGGACCTGGCGCGCACCGGGCCGCAGGACGCCGAGCCGCTCGAGCAGGGCCGCGCGCTGGACGCCCTGCATGCGGCCTCGACCGAGGTCACCGAGCAGACCGCCTCGCCCGGCGCGGAAGACGTCAACGCCGCCGATGCCGAGGGCGCGCAGGCGCGCAGCGAGCCCGGACCGCAGGCCGGCGCCTAGGGCATGTTAATGCTATGGGCATGGGCCGCGTTCGCACGCAGGGGCTGCCAGGGGGTGCTGCGCAGCGCGGGGCAGACTGGCCGTCTGGTCAAGCTGCGCGGCGCGGGCTGGCAGCCCCTGCGTGCGAACCCGAAGGGCCGGGCTTGCGCGCACGCATGGCGGCGTCCTCGCTCGGGCGTGGACAGACGTCCACTTCCTCGCTCCTCCTTGCCATGCGCACGCGCAAGCCC
>JAYRKR010000142.1:0-3554 GCA_041905645.1 Luteimonas sp. | reverse complement strand
TTCACGCCTGCGGGCTCCATACCTGCCCACGGTGCGCGGCACCCGCGGGCGAGAGCAGCGTGACGCAGTCGTCGGCGTAACGGGCGGGATCGACGGCGTCGCGGTCGTCCTCTTCCACGAAGGCCTGCGCGCGCAGGCCGGTGCGCATCGGCCCCGGCTGCAGGCCGCTCACGCGCACCGGCGAGTTGGCGAGCTCCGCGTGCAGCATGCCCACCAGCGCCGCGTTGGCGTGCTGGGCGAGGCCATAGCCGCCCCAGTAGGCGCCGCCCACGCGCCGCGGGTCGTCGACGACGAACACCACCGCGCTGTCGCCCGCCTCGCGCAGTAGCGGCAGGCAGGCCTGGGTGAGCCAGGCGCGCGCGGTGAGGTTGACGTGGATCGCGCGCGCGAGCACTGCCGGGTCGCTGCGCTCGAACGCCGCCAGGCCGCGGAATTCGGCGGCGCAGTGCAGCAGGCCGTCGAGGCGGCCATAGCTGGCGCGCAGGCGCTCGGCGAGCTCGGCGTAATCGTCGGGCGAGGCGCCTTCGAGGTCGAACGGGTAGTTGGCCGGCTCGGGCAGCGCCTCGCCGGATTTCGCGATCGCGTCGTAGACGCGGTTGAGCTTGGGCACCTTGCGCCCGAGCAGCACGACCGTCGCGCCCGCGCGCGCGCAGGCGATCGCCGTCTCGCGGCCGAGGCCGCCGTGCGCGCCGCCGACCAGGACCACGCGGTCCTGCAGCGCGCCCTGGTGCGGATGCGTGGCGGCGGCCGCGCCGGCGCTCACGCCTTCTGCACTTCCGCGACCATGCGCGCGAGCTCGCCCGACTCGTACAGCTCCATGGTGATGTCGCAGCCGCCGATCAGCTCGCCGTGGATGAACAGCTGCGGGAAGGTCGGCCAGTTGGAGTAGCGCGGCAGGTTGGCGCGGATCTCCGGCTCCTCCAGCACGTTGACCGAATGCAGGTCGGTCACGCCGGCGGCCTTGAGCGCCTGCACCGTGCGGCTGGAGAAGCCGCACATCGGGAACTGCGGGGTCCCCTTCATGAAGAGGACGATGGGGTGGCCTTCGACTTCGGCCTTGATCCGCTCGAGGACGGGCATTGCACGACTCCTGCATTGCGCGCGGCCGCGGCGAGGAGGCCGCGGCCGTGCGTGGGGTTTCGGAAGTCCGTATTGTAAGGCCTCGCCCGCCCCCGGGCCGCCCTTCCGCCACGACCCGCCCATGCCGATCGAACTGCCTCCCCTGCCCTACGACCGCAGCGCGCTGGAACCGCACATCTCCGCCGAAACCGTCGACTACCACTACGGCAAGCACCAGCGCGCCTACGTCGAGCGCCTCAACGAGCTGGTCGCGGGCACCGAGCTGGCCGAGGCGCCGCTGGAGGACATCGTCCGCAAGGCCCAGGGGGCGGTGTTCAACAATGCCGCGCAGGCCTGGAACCACGCCTTCTACTGGCGCTGCCTGAAGCCGGCCGCCGCGGGCGGCGGCGGCGCCCCGGCGGGGGAGCTCGCCGCGGCCATCGAGCGCGCGTTCGGCGACTTCGACGCCTTCCGCCAGCGCTTCGACGCGCTGGCGCTGAAGACCTTCGGCTCCGGCTGGACCTGGCTGGTCCGGCGCGCCGACGGCGGCCTGGCGCTGGCCTCGACCTCGAACGCCGCCACCCCGCTGACCGGCAGCGACGCGCCGCTGCTCGCCTGCGACGTCTGGGAGCACGCCTACTACATCGACTACCGCAACGCGCGGGCGAAGTACCTGGAGGCGTTCTGGCACCTGGTCGACTGGGACTTCGTCGCCTCGAACCTGTAACCCTGGGCCGGCATCGCGACGACCTGGAAAGCTCCCCCGGAAGCCCGTTTGTGGGAGCGGCTTCAGCCGCGAGCCCTTGATCGTCGGGACAGGACCAAGAGCTCGCGGCTGAAGCCGCTCCCACAGGGAGTCGAAAAGCCGGCTGCGCGAAGCTACGCCTCGCGCAGCCGTTCGACGACCGGCGCCACCTGCGGCCCGCGATCCAACGCGGCGCCGACCCGCTCGAGCATCTGCGCCAGCGCCGTCGCCGAATCCGAGCGCAGGGTCGCGTGGCCCACCTTGCGCCCCGGGCGCGGCGACTTGCCGTAGTCGTGCCAGTGCGCGCCGGCCACGCGCAGCACGGCGTCGGCCTCGGGCAGCGCGCCGATCCAGTTGAGCATGCAGGCATGGCCGCGCATCCGGGTGTCGCCGAGCGGACGGCCCAGCACCGCGCGCAGGTGGTTCTCGAACTGCGAGGTCTCGGCGCCCTCGATGCTCCAGTGGCCGGAGTTGTGCACGCGCGGCGCCAGCTCGTTGGCCAGCAGCATGCCGTCGCGGCAGAACAGCTCCAGCGCGAACACGCCCACGTAGTCGAGCCGCTCGGCCAGCCTGCGCGCGTAGTCGAACGCGGTCGCGCCCAGCGCGTCGTCCACGCGCGCCGGCGCCAGGCTGGCGGAGAGGACGCCGTCGACGTGCCAGTTCTCGGTCAGCGGCCAGGCGCGGAACTCGCCGTCGCGGCCGCGCGCGGCCACCACGCTCAGCTCGCGCTCGAACGGCACGAAGGCCTCGAGGATCAGGCCGACGGTGTCCGCCTGCGCGCCCAGCGCCTCCCAGGCGTCATCGGCGCCGGAACCGGAGGCCGGCGACTGCCGGATCCGGAACTGGCCCTTGCCGTCGTAGCCCAGCCGCCGCGTCTTCAGGATGGACGGCACGCCGATCCGCGCGAGCGCCGCGTCGAGGCTTTCGCGCGAGGTCACGTCGGCGAACTCCGGCACCGGGATCCCCGCCTCGCGGAACAGCGTCTTCTCCGCCAGCCGGTCCTGGACCAGCGCCAGCGCGCGCGGGTTGGGGAAGACCGGCACGCGCTCGCCCAGCCACTGCGCGGACTCGGCCGGCACGTTCTCGAAGTCGAACGTGGCCACGTCCACCTTCGAGGCGAACTCGGCCAGCGCGCGCTCGTCGCGGTAGTCGCCGACCAGCAGCGGCGCGAACTGCCCCGCGCAGGCGTCCGGCTCGGTGTCCATCACCAGGAAGCGCAACCCCAGCGGCGCCCCGCACAGCGCGAGCATGCGGGCGAGCTGGCCGCCGCCCAGTATTCCGACCGTGGTCATGTGCTGAACCGCCCCGGTGATCCGGAGGGCCGGCGATGCGACGCCTGCATGGCACCGCCTCCCCGTCTCCCGCTCGCGGGGCGAACGCGGCCCGCTTGCGCGGCACTGCCGCGCGGGCCGCGCGAACGCCCGGTGCGCTGCGCCTGGGGGGCGCGAAGCGCGGGATGGGGCGAGGGAACGTGCACGCCCCGCGCGCGCTTGTCGATTCCAGGCGTCGTCATCTCAGGCCCCGACGGGGCTGCGCGGATCGTCGCTGCCCGCGACCTCGTCGGTCTGGCGCTGGCGGAACGCGGCCAGCGCCGAGGCGACGGCCGGATCGCCGGCCGCCAGCATCGCCGCCGCGAACAGCGCGGCGTTGGCCGCGCCGGCGCTGCCGATGGCGAAGGTCGCCACCGGGATGCCGGCCGGCATCTGCACGATCGAAAGGAGCGAATCCATCCCGTTGAGCGCCTTGCTCT
>JAYRKR010000141.1:0-3565 GCA_041905645.1 Luteimonas sp. | reverse complement strand
GCCGTACCCTCACCCGGCGCGCTGCGCGCGCCTCCCTCTCCCGCCAGCGGGAGAGGGGCTGCAAGCGCGTAGCCGCAATCGGCGTGGTCCAGGCGCAGCAGCGCGTGCGGCAGCCTCGCCGGCGCGGGGAACTCGATCCGCATCCCGCGCTCGACGCGCACCGCCTCGGTGCCCGCCAGCTTGGCCAGCCGCTTCATCCGCGACTGCGCCTGCCGCGCCTTGCTGGCCTTGGCCTTGAAGCGGTCGATGAAGCTCTGCAGGTGGGCGCGCTCGGCCTGCTCCTTCTCGTGGGCGATCTGCTGCTGGCGCAGCTGCTCGGCGCGCTGGCGTTCGAAGGCGGTGTAGTCGCCGGCGTACAGCTTCGCGCCACCGCCGGCGAGGTGCAGCGTGTGCGTGCTGACGTTGTCGAGGAACTCGCGGTCGTGGCTGATCAGCAGCAGCGTGCCGGGATACTTGAGCAGCCACTGCTCGAGCCAGAGCACGGCGTCGAGGTCGAGGTGGTTGGTGGGCTCGTCGAGCAGCAGCAGGTCGCTGGGCGTCATCAGCGCGCGCGCCAGGTTCAGGCGCACGCGCCAGCCGCCGGAGAACGTCGACACCGGATGCTGTTGCTGCTCGGCCGAGAAGCCCAGCCCGTGCAGCAGCTTGCCCGCGCGCGCGGCGCCGTCGTAGCCGTTGACCTCCTCCAGCCGGTGGTGCGCCTCGGCGACGGCTTCCCAGTCCTCGTTGGCGAAGGCGTTGGCCTCGGCCTGCAGCGCCGCGTGCAGGGCGGCGTCGCCGCCGATCACGAAGTCGAGGGCGGCGTCCGGGAGCGAGGGCATCTCCTGCGCGATGCTGGCGATGCGCACGCGGTTGGGCACGTCGATGTCGCCGCGGTCCGGCTCGACCTCGCCGCGGATCGCGGCGAACAGGCTCGACTTGCCGGTGCCGTTGCGCCCGACCACGCCCACCCGCCAGCCGGCGTGGAGGGCGAGGTCGACGTCGGACAGCAGGAGGCGTTCGCCGCGCCGCAGGGCGAAGTGCTTGAAGGCGATCATGGGGCGCGGATTCTACCGAAGGCGGCCCGGCGGCTCCGCACCGGAGGGCGGCCAGCGTTGCGAGAACGGCATCCCTTTATCCCGATGGCGCGATTGACCCACTTGTTACGGCTGTGTTAATGCCTCGGTGGAGTCCCCCCGCTCAGGAATCCCCCCGATGAACCGGCACCCCCTCGCTTTCGCGCTGCTGTTCGCCCTGGCCGCCCCTCCGGCCCTCGCCCAGGATCCCGCCCCGGCCCAGGCCGGCACGCAGAAGTCCGACGCGCGTACCCTGGACACCGTCGTCGTCACCGGCACCCGGGTCAGCGACCGCACGGTGGCCGAGTCCACCGCCCCGATCGACATCATCACCCCCGAGGTGCTGCAGTCCACCGGCACCACCGAGCTGGCCACCGCGCTGGCGCGCGCCCTGCCCTCGCTGAACTTCCCGCGGCCGGCGATCACCGACGGCACCGACGCGGTGCGGCCGGCGCAGCTGCGCGGACTGGCGCCCGACCAGGTGCTGGTGCTGGTCAACGGCAAGCGCCGCCACACCACCGCGCTGATCAACCTCAACGGCAGCCAGGGCCGCGGCTCGTCCCCGGTCGACCTCAACGCGATCCCGGTCTCGGCCATCGAGCGCGTCGAGGTGCTGCGCGACGGCGCATCGGCGCAGTACGGCTCCGACGCCATCGCCGGCGTGGTCAACGTCGTGCTCAAGGGCAGCGGCGGCGGCGGAAGCATCGCCGTCGGCGGCGGCAAGATGAGCGCAGGCGACGGCGAGCAGTGGAACGCCGGCGGCGACGTCGGCGTCGATTTCGGCGACCGCGGCTTCGTCCGCTTCGCCGCCCAGGGCGGCCACCAGGACCAGACCGACCGCGCCAAGCCCTACAACGGCGTGGTCGAGCAGCGCTACGGCGACCCCGAGGTCGACGCCGGCGCGGCGGCGTACAACGCCGAGTTCAGCCCGGCCGAGGGCGTCACGTTCTATTCGTTCGCCAACTTCAGCAAGCGCGACGTGCTCTCCAACGGCTATTTCCGCGGCGGCGACGACAACCGCAACCGCCCCGAGATCTACCCGAACGGCTTCCTCCCGCAGATCCACAACGTCAGCGAGGACCGCGCCTTCGTCGGCGGCGTCCGCGGCTACACCTCGGGCGGCTGGAACATCGACCTGAGCTACAACTGGGGCCAGAACCACCTCACCTTCGACGTCGAGAACAGCCTCAACAACAGCCTCGGCCTCGACAGTCCCACCGACTTCCACGCCGGCGCGCTCGAGGTCACCCAGAACGTCCTCAACCTCGACTTCAACAAGGCCTACGACGTCGACTGGCTGCAGTACCCGATCACCGTCGCGTTCGGCGCCGAGTGGCGCGGCGAGAAGTTCAACCAGTCGCCCGGCGAGTTCGCGTCCTACGCCAACGGCGGGATCCCGTCGGCCAACGGCTCGCTGCTGCCCGGCGCGCAGGTGTTCGCCGGCTTCCGTCCCGAGGACTCGGGCGCGTTCCATCGCGAGAGCTACTCGTTCTACGCCGACGTCGAGGCCGACCTGACCGACAAGCTGTCGCTGGGCCTGGCCGGGCGCGCGGAGCAGTACAGCGACTTCGGCGACACCACCTCGGGCAAGCTCTCGGCGCGCTACGCGTTCACCGACAAGGTCGCGCTGCGCGGCACGGTGTCCACCGGCTTCCGCGCGCCATCGCTGCAGCAGCAGTACTTCCAGTCCACCGCCACCAACTTCATCAACGTCGACGGCGCCTCGGTGCCGTTCGAGATCCGCACCTTCCGCGTCGGCGATCCGGCCGCGGTGGCGCTCGGGGCCGAGCCGCTGAAGGCCGAAGAGTCGACCAACTACAGCCTCGGCCTGGTGCTGCAGCCGGTCGACGGCCTCTACGTCACCGTGGACGCCTACCGCATCGACATCGACGACCGCATCGCGCTGTCGGAGAATCTGATCAGCGACGCGGTGCGCGAGTTCCTGCAGCAGGACTACCCGGGCATCGGCGGCGGCCGCTACTTCACCAACGCGATCGACACCAAGACCACCGGCGTCGACGTCGTCGGCAGCTACCGCTGGGCACTGGCGTCCGGGAGCCTGGAACTGACCTCGGGCTACAACTACAACAAGACCGAGATCGAGAAGATCGCGCCCAACCCGCCGGCGCTCGAGGCGATCGACCCGGCCGCGATCCGCATCGGCCGCACCGAGATCGGCCGCATCACCAAGGGCGCGCCGCGCGACAAGTTCTTCCTCGGCGGCGCCTGGAACGCGGACGCCTGGTCGTTCACCGCGACGACCACGCGCTGGGGCGAGTTCACCAGCTTCGGCACCACCCCGGAGTCCGACCAGACCTACGGCGCCAAGTGGACGCTCGACCTGGCCGCCAGCTACAAGGTGGCCGGCTGGGAGTTCACGCTGGGCGGCGACAACGTGCTCAACGAGTACCCCGACCGGTCGAAGGCCGGCGCCGGCACGCGCACCTACCTGCCGTACTCGACCAGCTCGCCGTTCGGCTTCAACGGCGCGTACGTGTACGGGAAGGTCGGCT
>JAYRKR010000140.1:0-3570 GCA_041905645.1 Luteimonas sp. | reverse complement strand
CATCGCGGGACGGCCCCGATCGCAGGGGCATGGGCTCTGCCGCAGAATCGAATGACCGTCACATTCGCGTCCTGCGCCCACTCATGTCACCCACATTCCGTGTCGCCGCGCTGAGCTCGCTGGCCGCCGCACTCGCGGCCTGCGCCACCCCCGGACCTTCCGCACCCACGGCTGCCGCCGATGCCGCCAAACCCGCCGCCGCGCAGGCTGCGGCCGCGCCGGCCAGCGCCGCTTCGGGGGCCGCCGCGGCGGCGCGCCCCGACCCGGCCGCGCCCAAGCCCTTCGCCGAGGTGATCAAGGATGCGAAGCAGCAGCCGGGCTTCTTCCCGGTCTGGCGCAAGGACGAAAAGACTTGGCTGGAGATCCCCGCCGAGCGCCTGGACAAGCCCTTCCTGCTCTCGGCCAGCGTGTCGGAGTCGATCGGCGAGCGCGGCCTCTACGGCAGCCAGATGGGGCCGTCGTGGCTGGCCACGTTCCGGCGCGTCGGCAACCAGATCCAGCTGATCGCGCTGAATACCGAGTACGTCGCCACCACGCCGGCCATGAAGGCCACCGTCGCGCAGGCCTTCTCCGACAGCCTGCTGGCCGCCGGCGCGGTGGCCAGCGCGCCGCACCCGGAGCGCAAGTCGGTGCTGGTCGACGCGAACTTCCTGATCGCCGATCTGCCCAACTACGCGATGGCCATCGAGCAGGCCTTCCGCCTCACCTATGGGCTGGATCGCACCAACTCGGCGATCGAGAAGGCGCGCGTCAGCGACGACATGACGACGCTGAACCTGCGCATGCATTTCGCCACGCCGCGCCTGCCGCTGCCGCCGCTCGCGCCGCCGCCGCCGAATACGCCGGTACCCACCATCCCGAAGACGCTGCCGGATGCGCGCAGCATGTTCGTCGGCTATGTCTACAGCTTCACCAAGCTGCCCGATGCGCCGATGGCCAGCCGCGACACCGACCCGCGCGTCGGCCACTTCTTCGACACCGTCACCGACCTCACCACCGACCTCCTGCCCAACCCCAAGCGCTACCTCGTCAACCGCTGGCGCCTGGAGAAGGCCGACCCGGCGGCTGCGCTGTCGGAGCCCAGGCAGCCGATCGTCTTCTGGCTCGACAAGAACATCCCCGAGGTCTATCGCCCGGCCGTCAGCGAAGGCATCCTGGAGTGGAACAAGGCCTTCGAGCGCATCGGCTTCAAGAATGCCATCGTCGTCAAGCAGCAGGCCGACGATGCCGACTTCGACACGCTCGACGCGCGCCACGCCTCGGTGCGCTGGTTCGTCGGCTCGGACGTCGGCTTCGCGCGCGGCCCCAGCCACACCGACCCGCGCAGCGGCGAGATCATCGACGCCGACATCGCGATGAGCGACGTCTTCGGCCGCGGCGCGCGGCGCTTCCGCGTCGAGAGCGTGGGCAGCAGCAGTGCAGCACCCGCCGCGCTGCCCTTCGCCAAGGGCGCCGAACAGGCCTGCGACTACGCCGACCAGGCGGCGCGCGAATTCGACTTCGCGCTCGACCTGCTCGACGCACGCGGCGAGCTGGCCACCGACGGGCCCGAGGCCGAGGCCTTCGCCAAGTCGGTGGTGCGCGACACCATCATGCACGAGGTGGGCCACACGCTCGGCCTGACGCACAACTTCCGCGCCTCGACGGTCTACACGCGCGCGCAGCTGCAGGACAAGGACTTCACCGAGAAGAACGGCATCTCCGGCTCGGTGATGGACTACAACGCCTACAACATCGCCGCCGCCGGCGAGCGCCAGGGCAGCTTCAACAACACCACGATCGGCCCCTACGACTACTGGGCGATCGAGTACGCCTACAAGCCGATCGCGGCGGGCGATGAGAAGGCCGAGCTGGCGCGCATCGCCGGCCGCAGCGCGACCGACCCGTTGCTGGCTTTCGCCAACGACCCCGACGCCGGCGGCGGCCCGGGCAGCGAAGGCATCGACCCGCTGGTCAACCGCTTCGACCTCGGCGACGACCCGCTGGCCTACTACCGCAAGCGCCTGCAGCTCTCGCGCGAGCTGTGGCAGCGCGTGCAGGAGCGCTCGCCGCAGCCGGGCGAGGATCCGATCCGCCAGCGCCGCGTGCTGCTGGATGGTTTCCGCGCGCTGCGCGACTCGCCGGCGCTGGTGGCCAAGTACGTGGGCGGCATGTACACGGCGCGCACCGTGCCCGGCGGCGCGAGCAAGACGCCGGCCTTCGTGCCGGTCGAGCCGGCCAGGCAGCGTGCGGCGCTGCAGTTTCTCGCCGGCGGCCTGTTCTCGGCCGACAGCTTCCGCTTCAAGCCCGAGTTCCTCGCCAGCCTGACGCCCGACTACCGCGAGTGGGAGCGCGCCGGCCTGGTGAGCATCCCGGCCGCGGTGCTGCAGCTGCAGGGCGTGGCGCTCGACCGGCTGATGAGCCCCGGCACCGCCTCGCGGCTGCTCGACCTGCCGCTGTACGTGCCCGAGAAGGAGCGCCGCGGCCTGATCTCGCTGAACGAGGTCTACGCCACGCTGCAGGGCGCGGTGTGGAGCGAGCTCAAGCGCGGCGGCGAGATCGATCGCATGCGCCGCAACCTGCAGCGCGAGCATGTGCGGCGCATGCAGGGCCTGCTGGTGCGCGTGAGCACGCCGCTGCCGGCCGACGCGCAGAGCCTCTTGCGCGCCAACGCCACGGCGCTGCGCGACGAGCTGCGCCAGGCGCTGGCGCGCCAGCGCTGGGATGCCGATGCGCGCGCGCACCTGCAGGAGAGCCTGGCGCTGCTCGAGCAGGCGCTGGCCGCGGGCATGGTGCGCAGCTGATGTGGATCCCCTCGTAGCGCTTTCGGTTCTCCCCCCCCCAAAGGGGCGCCGCCAGCGGCCCGGCGAAGCCGGTTCGGCGGCGGCCGCTTGGCTCGGGCGGATTCGCGCCGCGCGACGGAGCCGCCGATGCGGTTTGGGTTCAGTCGCGTAGATCCCATCCGGGCTGACGCAAACCCCGTTCGGGCTGAGCCTGTCGAAGCCCGGCCGAGGTGCCACGCGGGGCCCTTCGACGAGCTCAGGGCGAACGGATGTCTACGGTCGATGGCAAGCTCGTATGAGCCTTCGCATCACTGCAGCTGGCGCGCCGTGGGTTCGGCGCCCGCCTCGTTGCGCGCGATCGGGGCGCTGGCCGGGTCGCGCGTGCCGCTGATCTCCACGGTGGGCAGGGTGATCACGGTGGTGGGCTGGGCGGCCGGCTTGCTCTCGAACAGCGCGCTGCCGATCGCGGCGGTGCCACCGGCGAGCAGGCAGAAGGTCAGCAGGGCGGAGAAGATGCGGTCGATCATGTTCGGCTCCTGAGAGTCGCGACGAACGTGTCGCGTTGGAATGGACTCTAGGAGCCGCGCCCGGGCGGCGACAGCGCTTTGCGACGGACTGCGCGAAAGCCGGGACGAGCTGCAGCCGCGTCAGATCGGCGCCGTGCGTTCGAGCAGCCAGTCGCGCGCAGCGCCCGCCACCAGCGGCTCGAGGCGCTCGCGCACCAGCGCGTGGTAGCCGTTCAGCCAGGCGATCTCGTCGGCGCGCAGCAGCGAGCGCTCGATGCAGCGCGTGTCGATCGGGCACAGCG
>JAYRKR010000139.1:0-3581 GCA_041905645.1 Luteimonas sp. | reverse complement strand
CGGAAGTCGCGACGCTTTGCCAGCGAAGGCCGTCGCGACTTCCGTCGCTCCCACAAGGGCATAGGGGAACGCGCACGGCCGAAGCCGCTCCGCGGGTGGGCCATCTTACGCAGCCTGCGCCCTTGAACGGCGAAACGGACCGTCCTGCCGGCCTCCGGGGCGCGAGCGCGGCTTCCCACCGCCGCGACGGCCGTCCCCGCCCGGCCGCCGGGCTATAATCCGCCCCGCAGCACGCAGTGGGAGAAGCGGCCCGCCAGGAGGCACCGCCGCTGCCGAAGGCGCAACCGCCCGCAATCGCTCAGGCCCCAGACCGCCGCGTGCTTCGTCCGCCGACACATGTGGAGCCAGCTCCGCTCGCGCCGGCGGGCCAAACACTCTGGAGAGATCGGCCGCACGGCCGGCGCCGAAGGGGCACGAAGCGCGCGATCCTCGTCCGCGGCTTCCAAACTCTCAGGCAAAAGGACAGAGGGGCGCTCCACGTGCGGCGACGCACGCCCCGGCTTCATGCCATCCAAGGACGCCCTCCATGCCCAACACGCCCTCGCTGCGCGACCTCGAACACCACCAGGCCTTCGTCGAACGCCACATCGGCCCCAACGACGCCGAGATCGCGCGCATGCTGCGCGTGGTCGGCCACGATTCGCTCGACGCGATGACCGACGCCATCGTGCCCGGCGCGATCCGCTCGAAGGACGCCCTCGCCCTGCCCGGCTCGCTGACCGAGGTCGAGGCGCTGGCGCGGATCCGCGCGATCGCCGACCGCAACCGGGTCTTCCGCAGCTTCATCGGCCAGGGCTACCACGGCACCCACGTGCCCAACGTCATCCTGCGCAACATCCTCGAGAACCCGGCCTGGTACACCGCCTACACGCCCTACCAGGCCGAGATCTCGCAGGGCCGCATGGAGGCGCTGATCAACTTCCAGACCATGATCGCCGACCTGACCGGGATGGAGATCGCCAACGCCTCGCTGCTCGACGAGGCCACCGCCGCGGCCGAAGCGATGACCCTGGCCAAGCGCTCGGCGAAGTCGAAGTCCAACGTGTTCTTCGTCTCCAGGAACGTGCACCCGCAGACGCTGGAGGTGCTGCGCACGCGCGCCGACGGCCTGGGCATCGCGCTGCACGTGGGCGACGACGCCGACGCGGCGGAGGTCGAGAGCTACGGCGTGCTGCTGCAGTACCCCGACACCTTCGGCCGCATCCGCGACTACAAGGCCGTCGCCGACGCGGTGCACGCGCGCGGCGGCCTGGTCGCGGTGGCCACCGACCTGCTCGCGCTGACGCTGATCGCCGCGCCCGGCGAATGGGGCGCGGACATCGTGGTCGGCAACTCGCAGCGCTTCGGCGTGCCGTTCGGCTTCGGCGGCCCGCATGCGGCGTTCATGTCCTGCCGCGACGCCTACAAGCGCTCGATGCCCGGCCGCCTGATCGGCGTCTCGGTCGACACCGAGGGCAACCCCGCCTACCGCCTGACCCTGCAGACCCGCGAGCAGCACATCCGCCGCGAGAAGGCCACCTCCAACATCTGCACCGCGCAGGTGCTGCTGGCGGTGATGGCGTCGATGTACGCCGTCTACCACGGCCCCGAAGGCCTGGTCCGGATCGCCCGCCGCACACATCGCCTGGCCGCGATCCTGGCCGCGTCGCTGCGCAAGTGCGGCGTGCAGGTCGCCGACGGCTTCTTCGACACCCTGCACGTCACCGGCGTGGACGCCGCCGGCATCCATGCGAAGGCGGCCAAGGCCGGCATCAACCTGCGCCGCATCGACGCGGCCTCGCTGGGCATCAGCCTCGACGAGACCGCCACCCGCGAGGACGTGGTGGCGCTGGCGCAGCTGTTCGATGCGCTGGTCGACGACATCGACGCGCTCGACGCCGCCACGCCCGATGCCCTGCCCGCCGCGCTGCTGCGCGGCTCGAAGTTCCTCTCGCACCCGGTCTTCAACACCCACCACAGCGAGCACGAGCTGCTGCGCTACATGCGCCAGCTCGCCGACAAGGACCTGGCGATGGACCGCACGATGATCCCGCTGGGCTCGTGCACGATGAAGCTCAACGCCACCGCGGAGATGATCCCGGTGACCTGGCCGGAATTCGCGGAGATCCACCCGCTGGCGCCGGCCGACCAGGCCGAGGGCTACGGCGAGCTCGTCGACGGCCTCGAGAAGATGCTCGCCGAGATCACCGGCTACGACGCCGTCAGCTTCCAGCCCAACTCCGGCGCGCAGGGCGAGTTCGCCGGCCTGCTGGCGATCCGCGCCTACCACCGCTCGCGCGGCGAGGGCCACCGCGACATCTGCCTGATCCCGGAATCCGCGCACGGCACCAACCCCGCCTCGGCGCAGATGGCCGGCATGACCGTGGTGGTGACGCGCTGCGACGCCAACGGCAACGTCGATGTCGCCGACATCCGCGCCAAGGCCGAGAAGCACGCCGACCGCCTGGCCGCGATCATGATCACCTACCCGTCCACGCACGGCGTGTTCGAGGAGGACGTGGTCGAGATCTGCGAGATCGTGCACCGGCACGGCGGCCAGGTGTACACCGACGGCGCCAACATGAACGCCCTGGTCGGGCTGGCGAAGCCCGGCAAGTGGGGCTCGGACGTCTCGCACCTGAACCTGCACAAGACCTTCTGCATCCCGCACGGCGGCGGCGGCCCCGGCGTCGGCCCCTGCGCGGTGAAGTCGCACCTGGCCCCATTCTTGCCTTCTGCGACCCCCCTTCTCCCGCAAGCGGGAGCAGGTGCCCGCAGGGCGGATGAGGGCGCGCCCGAAGGGCGCGTCGGCATGGTCAGCGCCGCCACCCACGGCAGCGCCTCCATCCTCCCCATCAGCTGGATGTACATCGCGCTGATGGGCGCCGCCGGCCTGCGCAAGGCGACCCAGGTCGCGCTGCTCAACGCCAACTACATCGCCAGGCGCCTCGCGCCGCACTACGAGACCCTCTACACCGGCCGCAACGGCCTGGTCGCGCACGAATGCATCCTCGACCTGCGCCCGCTCAAGGACGCCACCGGCATCGGCGCCGAGGACGTGGCCAAGCGCCTGATCGACTTCGGCTTCCACGCCCCGACGCTGAGCTTCCCGGTCGCCGGCACGCTGATGGTGGAGCCGACCGAGAGCGAGTCGCTGCACGAGCTGGACCGCTTCGTCGACGCGATGATCCAGATCCGCGGCGAGATCCGCGCGGTCGAGGAAGGCAAGCTCGACCGCGACGACAACCCGCTGCGCCACGCCCCGCACACCGCCGCGCAGGCCTCGGCCAGCGAGTGGACGCATGCCTACCCGCGCGAGCTGGCGGTGTTCCCGCTGCCGTCGCTGCGCCTGCAGAAGTACTGGCCGCCGGTGGCGCGCGTGGACAACGTGCACGGCGACAAGAACGTGTTCTGCAGCTGCATCCCGGTGGGCTCGGCGGACGAGGAGCCGGAAGCGTTCAGCGAGCCCGACGTGGTGTAGCCGGCGCAAGGGCCCCGACGCGGGGTCCTTGAGGGCGCTGTTGCGTTTGTGGGAGCGGCTTCAGCCGCGAGCTTTTCCGGCTACCACCGGACCATTGCCCTGAAAGCTCGCGGCTGAAGCC
>JAYRKR010000057.1:0-23484 GCA_041905645.1 Luteimonas sp. | reverse complement strand
GGCTGTCCCGCCTTCCGACCTCCGCGAAGAACCCGTGGGAGCGGCTTCAGCCGCGAGCCTTACCGCGCCGTGCCTGCCGGCGCGGCGGGAATCGCGATGCCTGCCGTTGGCCGGCCGCGGCATCCGGCTTCCGCGCGCACGTCCGAAAAGCTCGCGGCTGAAGCCGCTCCCACCGGAACCGCAGTCAGGAACCGGCCACCATCACCGCGTCGACCTCGAACGCCGCGCCCTTGGGCAGCGCCGAGACCTCGATGGTGGAACGCGCCGGATACGGCTGCGCGAAGTACTCGGCCATCACCGCGTTGACCTCCGCGAACTGGCCCAGGTCGGTGAGGTAGAGGCCGACGCGCACGACCCCGTCGAGCGAGCCGCCGCCGGCCTCGCACACCGCCCTGAGGTTGTCGAAGGCGCGGCGCGCCTGCGCGCGGATGTCGCCGGCGACCAGCTCGCCGGTGGCCGGGTCGATGGGGACCTGGCCGGACAGGTAGACGGTGTCGCCCGCGCGCACGGCCTGCGAGTACGGGCCGATGGCGGCGGGGGCTTTGTCGGTATGGACGGGCTGGCGCATGGAAGGCGGATCCTTTGATTGGTGATTCGTGATTCGTGATTCGTGATTCGTGAAACTCATCATCCCATGCCCGCTGTCATCTCGAGCGCAGCGAGGGATCCGGGTGCAGGCCTGGCAGATCCTTTGCTACGCCCGGATGACAGTCTCCGACATCCCGCTTTTGCAAATCACCAATCACCAATCACCAATCACGAACCGCTACAGTCAGAGCCGCTGCACCCCGTGCACCACCTGCAGCCGGCGCGTGCGCCGGATCACGTCGGCCAGGTGCTTGCGGTCCTTGACCTCGATCGAGAACCGGATGGTGGCGACGTTGGCGTCCCGCTCGAGGTATTCGACGCCGTCGATGTTCGAGTTGGCCTCGGCGATCGCCGCGGCCACCTGGGCCAGCACGCCGGGGCTGTTCTCGACCTCCACCTTGAGCGCGGCCCCGAAATCGCCGCTGACGTCGCGGTCCCAGCCGATCGGCACCCAGCGCTCGGGCGACTTGCGGTAGTCGGCGACGTTGGGGCATTCCATCCGGTGCACCATGATCCCGCGGCCGGTGGTGTGGTAGCCCATGATCTCGTCGCCCGGGATCGGCAGGCAGCACGAGGCGAAGGTGATGATGCCGCGCTCGTTGCCGGTGATCAGGATGCGGTCGCCGCTGCGCGGCATCGCCGCGGTGTCGAGCAGGTCGAGGGTGCCGCCCTCGTCGCGGGTCAGCGCCTGCGCCACCTGCGCGGGCATCCGGTTGCCCAGCGCGATGTCGGCCAGCAGCTCCTCCAGCCGCGGGTAGCGCAGCTCGGACAGGTAGGCGTCCAGGCGCGCCGCCGGCAGCCGCTCGAGCGAGCTGCCGCGCTCCTCGAGCGCGCGGTCGAGCATGCGATGACCGAGCTGCACCGCGTCCTCGTGCTCCAGGTGCTTGAGCTGGTGGCGGATCGCGGTGCGCGCCTTGCCGGTAACCACGAACTCGAGCCACTGCGGCTTGGGGCTGGACGACTTCGCGGTGACCACCTCGACCTTCTGCCCGCTGACGAGCTTGGTGCGCAGCGGCACCAGCTTCTTGTCCACGCGCGCGGCCACCGCCTGGTTGCCGACGTCGGTGTGCACCGCGTAGGCGAAGTCCAGGGCGGTGGAGTTGCGCGGCAGCGCGAGGATGTCGCCCTTGGGCGTGAACAGGTAGACCTCGTCCGGGAACAGGTCGACCTTGACGTTCTCCAGGAACTCCAGCGACGAGCCGGTGCCGCGCTGCGACTCGAGCAGGTTGGTGATCCACGAGTGCGCGCGCACCTGCGCGCTGTTGGGCGCCTCGCCGCCGTGCTTGTAGGCCCAGTGCGCGGCGATCCCGCGCTCGGCGATCAGGTCCATCTCCTGGGTGCGGATCTGCACCTCGATCGGCGAGCCGTACGGACCGAACAGCACGGTGTGCAGCGACTGGTAGCCGTTGGCCTTGGGGATCGCGATGAAGTCGCGGAAGCGCCCGTCCAGCGGCTTGTACACCGAGTGCACCACGCCCAGCGCGCGGTAGCAGTCGCCGACGCTGCCGACGACGATGCGGAAGCCGAACACGTCCATCACCTGGGTGAAGGTCTTCCCCTCCGCCTGCATCTTGCTGTAGATGCTCCACGGCGACTTCACCCGGCTCACCAGCCGGACCTGCAGGCCCTCGTTGCTGAGCTTCTGCGCCAGCTGCGCCTCGATCCTGGCCAGCGCCTCGCGCCGCACCAGCGGCTGCGCGCGGATGCGCTTGAGCAGCACCGCGTGGCGGATCGGGTGCAGCGCGCGGAAGCCCAGGTCCTGCAGCTCGGACTTGATCAGGTTCATGCCCAGGCGCTGGGCGATCGGCGCGTAGATCTCGAGCGTCTCGCGGGCGATGCGCTCGCGCGCCTCCGGCGTCTGCGCCCCCAGCGTGCGCATGTTGTGGAGGCGGTCGGCGAGCTTGATCAGGATCACGCGCAGGTCGCGCGCCATCGCCAGCAGCATCTTGCGGAAGCTCTCCGCGGCGGCCTCCTGGCGGTCCTGGAACTTGAGCTTGTCCAGCTTGGTGACGCCGTCGACGAGCTCGGCCACGGTCTCGCCGAACTCGGCGGCGAGCTGCTCGCGCGTGAGCGGGGTGTCCTCGATGGTGTCGTGCAGGATCGCCGCCACCAGGGTCTCGACGTCGACCTTCTGCTCGGCCAGCACCCGCGCCACCGCCACCGGGTGGGTGATGTAGGGCTCGCCGGACCTGCGCGTCTGCCCGGCGTGGGCGGCGGCGCCCACCGCCCAGGCCCGGCGCAGCAGCGCGCGCTGCTCGTCGGGCAGGTAGGACGCGGCGCGTTCCAGTTCGAGCACGTAGTCCGGCGCAGACTCGTCCGCGGGGACGGTCGGCTCGAGATGGGCGGGCTCGGCGGGGGTCATGGTGGCGAGCCTAAGGCGAAAAGCCGGGAATGGGGAATGGGGAATCGGAAAAGCCGCGGCGGGCACCGGCTGGCTCCCCGCGCATTCAGGCCTCGGAAAAAGCAGCGGCCCCGCGCTGCGGGGCCGCCTGGTCACACCATTTCGGACGGAGTCGGCAGGGGTCGCCTTTGCGATTCCCGATTCCCGATTCCTGATTCCCGGCCTACAGGTCGTCGCCCTTCGACATGTCCTCGTCGGCGACCACCTCGGCGGCTGCCCACTCCAGCGCCTCGCGCTCCTTGCGCTCGCGCTCGGCCTTGTCGACGGCATCGATGTAATCTTGGTCGATGCGGCGCGCGGCGATCTCGCGCAGCGCCAGCACGGTCGGCTTGTCGTCGTTCTCGGCGTTGTCGATCTGGGCCTCGACGCCGTTGGCGAGCTGGCGCGCGCGCTTGGCGGCCATCATCACGAGTTCGAAGCGGTTGTCGACCACCTGCAGGCAGTCTTCCACGGTAATGCGGGCCATAGCTCTCCCGGCGGCCGGTCTGGCCGTCGACTCAAAAGACGGGGGGACGCGGATGATAGGGATTCGGCGCGGCCAGCGCAAGCGCTGCCTTGTGAAATCAAAGAGTTAGCCCCACCCCCCGCCTGTAGGAGCGACGGAAGTCGCGACCCCGGCCGCCAGGGAAGGCGGTCGCGACTCCCGCCGCTCCTACAGTCGCTCCTACAGGGGCGAGGCGTCGCCGTCCCGGCCTTCCGACAGCAGGGCGCGGACCAGCCCGGCGTGGCGCTCGGCCTGGACCGCGCGGCGCAGGCGGCTGGCGGTGAAGACCGCGCACATCTCCTCGACCGCGGCCTCGAAATGCTCGTTGACGATGAGGTAGTCGAACTCCCCGTAGTGCGACATCTCCTCGCGCGCCGCGGCCAGCCGGCGCGCCATCACCTCCTCGCTGTCCTGCCCGCGCTTGCGCATGCGCTCGAGCAGCGCCGCGCGCGAGGGCGGCAGGATGAAGACCCCCACCGCCTCGGGCACCTGCGCGCGCACCTGGCGCGCGCCCTGCCAGTCGATCTCCAGCAGCACGTCGCGCCCGGCCGCCAGCTGCGGCTCCACCGACTGCCGCGCAGTGCCCTTCCAGTCGCCGTGCACCAGCGCGTGCTCGAAGAAGTCGCCGGCGTCGATCATGCGCTGGAACTCGTCCTTGCCGACGAAGTGGTAGTGCTCGGCGTGGCGCTCGCCCGGCCGCGGCGCGCGCGAGGTGAACGAGATCGACAGGCGGATGTTGGGGTCGCGCGCCAGGCAGGCGTTGACGATGCTCGACTTCCCCGCGCCCGAGGGCGCGGCGACCATGAACAGGGTGCCGCGCATGGGGTGGTGATTCGTGATTGGCGATTCGTGATTCGTCAAAGCAGACCCTCCTACCAATGCCCGTGCCTTCGCGAATCACCAATCACCAATCGCGAATCACGGCTTCACTCGATGTTCTGCACCTGCTCGCGCACCTGGTCGATCAGCACCTTCAGCTCGATCGCGATGTTGCTGGTGCGCGCGTCCACCGACTTCGAGCCCAGCGTGTTGGCCTCGCGGTTGAACTCCTGCAGCAGGAAATCCAGGCGCCGCCCGACCGGCTCGCGCTGGGCGAGCACGCGGCGGATCTCGGCGACGTGGCTGTCGAGGCGGTCGAGCTCCTCGTCGACGTCCAGCTTCTGCAGCCACAGCACCAGTTCCTGCTCGACCCGGCCCGGATCGGCGGCCTGGGCGAGGTCGGCCAGCCGCGCCTGCAGCTTGGCGCGCTGGCCGGCGCGGATGTCCGGGATCAGCCCGCGCACCTGCACGGCGAGCGCGGCGATGCCGTCGACGCGCTCGCCGATCGCGGCGACCAGCTTGCCGCCCTCGCGCTCGCGCGCGGCGACGAAGTCGTCGAGCACCGCATCGAGCAGCGCCAGCGCCTGCGCCTGCAGCGCGGCCGGATCCTCGGCCTTCGAGCGCATGACGCCGGGGAACTGCAGCAGGTCGGTGAACTGGGTGCGCAACGCCGGGAAGCGCGCATCGAGGTCGACGGCCAGCGCGCCCAGCTGCCGCAGCAGCGCGTCGTCGACCTGCAGCGTGCTGCCGCCCTCGCCCGCGCGCAGGCGCAGGCCCAGGTCGAGCTTGCCGCGCGAGACGCGCGCGGCGACGCGCTCGCGCAGCGCCGGCTCGAGCATCCGCAGCTCGTCGGGCAGGCGGATGCCCAGCTCGAGGAAGCGGTGGTTGACCGCGCGCAGCTCGCAGCCGAGCGTGCCCCATTCGGTGCTGCGCTCGCCGGAGGCGAAGGCGGTCATGCTGCGGATCATGCGACGGCGGCTCGGCGGGATCGGGCGGAAAGTATGCCATCGGGTGGAACAACCGGAACGGGGAACGGGCGTAACGCTCCCGATCGTCATTCACGCGAAAGCGGGAATGACGCCGAACGAGTCCATGCACCGCCGTCCCCACGCCCCGGCCCGGCCACCCGACTGCTAGAATTCCCGCCCCCTCGAACGGTCATCAGCATGCCTTCCTCCCCACGCCCCAGCGGGCGCGCGCCCGACCAGCTGCGCGAGGTGCGCATCGAGCGCGCCCACACGCGCCACGCCGAGGGCTCGGTGCTGGTGTGCTTCGGCGACACCCGCGTGCTGTGCACGGCCAGCGTCGAGAACCGCGTGCCGGCGTTCCTGCGCGGCAAGGGCGAGGGCTGGGTGACCGCCGAGTACGGCATGCTGCCGCGCGCCACCCACACCCGCGGCGACCGCGAGGCCGCGCGCGGCAAGCAGGGCGGGCGGACGCTGGAGATCCAGCGCCTGGTCGGCCGCGCGCTGCGCGCCTGCGTCGACCGCCGCGCCCTGGGCGAGCGCACCATCACCCTGGACTGCGACGTGATCCAGGCCGACGGCGGCACCCGCACCGCCGCGATCACCGGCGCCTACGTCGCCCTGGTCGACGCGGCGCGCTGGCTGCTCGCGCGCAACGAGATCCGCAAGGACCCGGTGTTCGGCGCGGTGGCGGCGGTCTCGGTCGGCGTCTACCGCGGCGTGCCGGTGCTCGACCTCGACTATGCCGAGGACAGCGACTGCGACACCGACATGAACGTGGTGATGAACGACGGCGGCGGCTTCATCGAGCTGCAGGGCACCGCCGAGGGCCACGCCTTCCGCCGCGACGAGCTCGACGCGCTGCTCGGCCTGGCCGAGCGCGGCATCGGCGAGCTGCTGGCGATGCAGCGCGAGGCGCTGGCGCGCTAGCGCACCGCGGCCGACGCGCATGCCGCAGTCCATCGCCACCGTCGCGCTCGTGGTCGCCGACTACGACGAAGCGATCGCCTGGTACACCGGCGCGCTGGGCTTCGAGCTGCTGGAGGACTCGCCGCGCGACGGCGGCAAGCGCTGGGTGCGCGTCGCCCCGCGCGGGGCCACGACGGCGCTGCTGCTGGCGCGCGCCGACGGCGATCGCCAGCGCGCACGCGTCGGCGACCAGGCCGGCGGCCGCGTCGGCTTCTTCCTCGAGACCGACGACTTCGCGCGCGACCACGCCGCGATGCTCGCGCGCGGCGTGCGTTTCCTCGAATCGCCGCGCGCGGAGGACTACGGCACGGTCGCGGTGTTCGAGGACCTGTACGGCAACCGCTGGGACCTGCTGGAGCCGCGCCGGTGAAGCTGGTCCTGGCCAGCGGCAACGCCGGCAAGCTGGCCGAGCTCCGGCAGCTGCTCGGGGGCCGCGGCATCGAGCTCGTCGCGCAGGGTGCGCTGGGCGTCGGCGACATCGAGGAAACGGGCCTGACCTTCGTCGAGAACGCCCTGCTCAAGGCGCGCCACGCCGCGCGCGCGACCGGGCTGCCGGCGCTGGCCGACGACTCGGGCCTGTGCGTCGATGCGCTCGGCGGCGCGCCGGGGCTGTACAGCGCGCGCTACGCCGGCAGCCCCACGGACGACGCGGCCAACAACGCGAAGTTGCTCGATGCCCTGCGCGGAGTGCCGGCCGCGCGGCGCACGGCGCGCTTCCATGCGGTGGTGGTGCTGCTGCGCCATGCCGAGGATCCGCAGCCGCTGGTCTGCGAAGGCAGCTGGGAAGGCACCATCGTCGACGTCCCGCGCGGCAGCAACGGCTTCGGCTACAACCCGATGTTCCTCGATCCGGTGCACGGCCTGACCGCGGCGGAAATGGAGCCGGCGCTGAAGAACGCCATCAGCCACCGCGGCCGCGCGCTGGCGGCGCTGGCGCGGCGCCTCGACGGCCTGTGAGCGCGCCGCCGGGTCGAAGGCCATGCACGTCGTGACCTGGGAACACGAAGTCCGCGCCGGCAGAGACGCCGCGTTCGAGACGCCGCACGGGCCAGCGGGCGCTCCGGTCGCGCCGTTCCGCGAGCACGGCGGCCGGCCCGGGACCGCACTGCTGCGCGATCCGGAAGACGCGCGCCGCTTCGCGATCGACTGCTGGGCATCGGAGGGCGCATGCGTGGCGTCCCTCGCCGCGGCAGGCGCGCTGTATGCCGAGGTCGACGCGCGCGGCGAAAGCCCCACCCTCGACGAGCGCCGCATCGGCGCCTGGCGGCCATGCTGACCCCGCCGCCGCTGTCGCTCTACGTCCACCTGCCCTGGTGCGTGCGCAAGTGCCCGTACTGCGACTTCAACTCGCACGAGTACCGCGGCGCCGGCGCCGCGCCGCCGTTCGCGCAGTACGTCGAGGCGCTGCTGGCCGACCTCGACTTCGACCTGCCGCTGGCCTGGGGCCGCACCGTGCACAGCGTATTCTTCGGCGGCGGCACGCCCAGCCTGTTCCCGCCGGACGCGATCGACGCGTTCCTGCAGGGGGCGAGCGCGCGGCTGCGCTTCGCGCCGGGGGTGGAGGTGACGCTGGAGACCAACCCCGGCACCGCCGAGCACGGCCGCTTCGAGGAATACCGCGCCGCCGGGGTCAACCGGCTGAGCTTCGGCGTGCAGAGCTTCGACGACGCCGTGCTGCGGCGCCTGGGCCGCATCCACGACAGCGCGGAAGCCGAGGCCGCGGTGAAGCTGGCGCAGGACGCGGGCTACGACAACCTCAACCTCGACCTGATGTACGCCCTGCCCGGCCAGGACCTGGCGATGGCCGAGCGCGACCTCGAACGCGCGCTGGCCCTGCATCCGGCGCACGTCTCGCACTACCAGCTCACGCTCGAGCCCAACACGGTGTTCGCCGCGAAGCCGCCGCCCGGCCTCCCCGGCGAGGACCTGGCCTGGGACATGCAGGAGCGCTGCCAGGCGCTGCTCGCCGAGGCCGGCTACGCGCAGTACGAGGTCAGCGCCTACGCCCTGCCCGGCCGGCAATGCGCGCACAACCTCAACTACTGGCATTTCGGCGACTACCTCGGCATCGGCGCCGGCGCGCACGGCAAGCTCAGCCTGCCCGACCACGACGCAGCGTCCGTGCCAGCGGCCGCCTCCGGCACGATCCTGCGGCGCTGGAAGCTCAAGCACCCGGCCGCCTACCTCGCCCATGCCGGGAGCGCCGGGGCGATCGGCGGCGACGAGCGCATCGCCGCGGAACGGCGGCCGTTCGAATACATGCTCAACGCCCTGCGGCTGGTGGCCGGATTCCCGTTGGCGTGGTTCGAGGCCCGCACCGGCCTGCCGCGCGCCGCGATCGCCGCAGGGCTGGAGGAGGCGCGCGCGCGCGGCTGGCTCGACGTCGCGGACGGCCACGTCCGGCCGACCGCGCTGGGGCGGCGCTTCGGCAACGACGTCATCGCGCTGTTCCTGGACGACTGAGTTCCTGGACGACTGAGCCGGTCGACCCCGCCGGCGTGGCCGGGGGCCCCGCCCGGATCCGTTGACCATTGGCCGCGGCCGCCGGGCCGTGTTAAGAAGCGCTCCGGGGGGAGCACAATCCAGTCCATGCCAGCTTCGACGCCATCGAACGACGCCGTGCCGCGCACGCTTGCCAGCGCCGGCCTGCCCAGGCGCGTGCGCAAGGCGCTGGAGCGCGCGCTGTCGCTGGTCACGATCGAGCTCGACGCCAGCCTCGGCACGATGCTCAGGGAATTCGAGCAGGAGCTGTTCCGGCTCGCGGACCTGGCGCGCACGCCGGGCGCGGAATCGGGCTACATGCAGACCCTGCGCACGCTGCGGATGAACCGCGCGGACCTGGTCCCGCGCTTCATGCTGGAGCTCGAGGGCGGCCTCGCCGCGATCCGCGGCAGCGCCGGCGCCCAGGCGGAGGCCGAGGCCGGCGAGCGGGAGATCAAGTTCCACGACCTGACCCTGGTCGAGGACGAGGTGATGGACGAGGACACGGTGCTGCGCGAGGTCGCCGCCCGCCAGGAAGCGCGCGCGGCCCTGCCGCTGCACCTGCTCGGGCAGCGCTTCGGCGTGCTCGCCGGTGGCCCCGCGTTCGACGCCGAGCGCATCCCGCTCGGCCCGCGCGCGCTGTGCCGGGCGATGCGCGGCGCCAGCCAGACCCTGCAGGTGAGCTACGAAGCGCGCCTGCTGCTGTACCGGATCTTCGACCGCCAGGTCATGTCGGGCTACGCCACCGTGCTCGAGAAGCTCGACCGCACCCTGGACGGCGACGGCGTGCTGCCCGGCCTGAACTTCGTGCCGGTGCGCGTGCGCGCCACGTCGAGGCAGGCCGCCGAGGAGCGCGCGGAAGCCGCCGCGCCGGCCGCGCGCGACAGGCGCAGGCGCGCCGACGACCGGCGCGGGGACGAAGCGGCGGCGAGGCCGGCGGCGCAGCAACGCCCGCACACCGCATGGATGGGCGACACGCGCCTCGAAACGGGCGCCGAGGATGCGGACGAGGCGGCGTCGCTGGCCATGCTCCAGCAGCTGATGTCCGGCCGCCGCGCGCTGATCGGCAAGCTGCGCCCCAACCGCCCCGGCGGCCAGCGGATGGAGCTGAGCACCGGCGACGTGTTCCAGGCCCTGGGTGCCCTGCAGGCGCAGCCGCCGACGCCGACCGGCGCGGGGCGCGGCCAGGGCCTGCAGGACATCAAGCAGACCCTGCTCGCGCAGGTGCGCCAGCAGCGCGGCCAGGGCGCCACGCTCTCGCAGAAGGACAACGACACCTTCGAGCTGCTGTCGATGCTGTACGGGCAGATCGAGAGCGAGGTCCGCGCCGACGCGCCGGCCGCCGCGCTGATCCGCCGCCTGCAGCTCCCGCTGCTGCGCGTGGCCCTGCAGGACCGCGCCTTCTTCGTCCGCGGCCAGCATCCGGCGCGGCAGCTGCTCAACACGGTGGCCGAATCGGCCGCCAGGTGGCTGGACAAGGACGACTACGATCCGCTGCTGCTGCTGCCGCTGCAGCAGGCCGTCACCCACGTGGTCGAGAACTACGACGGCGACGACGCGGTGTTCGCCGCCAGCAACGCCCGGCTCGAAACCCACCTGCAGGAGCAGGTGCGCAAGGCCGAGCTGCTGGAACGGCGCCACGTCGAGGCCGCGCGCGGCAAGGAGAAGCTCGAGGTCGCCAAGCTGCGCGCCGGCGAGACGCTCAATGCGCTCGTCGGCGACGCGCGGCTGGCGAAGTTCACCCGCGCCCTGCTCAACCAGGCCTGGGCGGACGTGCTGACCCTGACGCTGCTGCGCCAGGGCGAGGGCTCGGAGCAGTGGCGCCGCCAGCTGGAGGCGACGCGCGGCATCATCGCGGCCTGCAGCCGCGACGACGCGCCCGCGGACCCGGCGCTCACCGCGCACGTGGCCGAGGCGCTGTCGCAGGTCGGCTACCACGCCGACGAGGCGGGGGTCATCGCCCAGCGCCTGACCAGCCGCATGCCGGAGGACGAGGACGACCCGGCCTCGCGCACCGAGCTGGCGGTCAAGCTCAAGGCCCGCGCCCGGCTCGGCGAGGACCCGTCGAAGGCGAAGCGCCCGAAGCTGCCGCCGCGCACGCCCGAGGAGCAGGCGCGCTACGAACAGCTGCGGGTGATGCCGTTCGGCACCTGGATCGAGTTCACCACCAACCAGCAGGGCGACGTGGTGCGGCGCCGCCTGTCGTGGTTCAGCCCGGTCACCGACAACGCGCTGTTCGTCAACCAGCGCGGCCAGCGCGTCGGCGAGCACTCGCTCGACAGCCTCGCGCGCATGGTCGCCGCCGGGCAGGCGCGCATCGTCACCGCGGCGCGCGGACACCTGGTCGACCGCGCCTGGCAGGCCGCGGTCAGCGCCCTGCGCAGCTTCGCCGGGCGCGGTGACGACGCGACGCTGCCGGAGCCGACATGATCAACGAATTCCGGCGCGCCCGCCGCCGCAAGGCCTCCGACACCATCCTGGTCACCGATGCGATGACCGAGCGCGTGGTCGGCCACGTCGGCAACCTGTCCGAAAGCGGCATGCTGCTGATCGCCAGCGAGTCGCTGGTCGACGACGCGCTGTACCAGCTGCAGTTCGCGCTGCCGGGCGAGGGCGGGGCGCCGGCGGCGGTGGAGGTCGGCGCGCACCTGCTGTGGATGGACCGCGCCAGCGCGCCGGGACAGGCGTGGATCGGCCTGCGCTTCATCGCCGTGGCCGCGCCTTCGCTGGCGCGGCTGCAGGCGTGGATCACCGCCCCGGGCGGCCAGTTCGAGTAGCGGCGCGGCGCCTCAGTCGCGCTGGAACAGCACGCGCTCGGGCCGGTGCAGGGCGAAGCCCTGCCCGTAGTCGACGCCGAGCCCGCGCAGCAGGTCCACGATGGCCTCGGTGGCCACCCACTCGGCGACGACGTCGAGCCCGCGCTGGTGGCCGATGCCGGTGATCGCCTCGACGATCGACCGGCTCATGGGATCGACGTCCAGCTCGCGGATGAAGCTGCCGTCGATCTTGATCACGTCCACCGGCAGGTTCTTCAGGTAGCCGAACGAGGACATGCCGGCGCCGAAGTCGTCCAGCGCCACCTGGCAGCCGGCCGCGCGCAGGCGTTCCATGACCCGCACCGCGCGCGCCAGGTTGCGCATCGCCTCGGTCTCGGTGATCTCGAAGCACAGCCGCGAGGGCGCGACGCCGTGGCGCTCGATCAGGCCGATCACGTAGTCGGCCAGGTCGTCGTCGTCGAGCGTCGAGGCGGCGAGGTTGAGCGAGCAGCGCCCGGGCGCGCGGCCGCTCGCGTGCAGGCGGTCGAAATGGGCGATCGCCGCGCCGATCGCCCAGCGGTCCAGCGACGGCATCAGGCCGTAGCGCTCGGCGGCGGGCAGGAACGCGCCGGGCATCACGACCCGGCCGTCCTCGTCGCGCAGGCGCAGCAGCAGCTCGATGTGCGGCTCCAGCGACGGCGGCCCCTGCAGCGGCCGGACCTCCTGGTAATCGAGCAGCAGGCGATCCTCCTCGATCACCCACCGCAACCGGTTGGCCCATTCCATCTCGCCGCGGCGGCGCAGGGTCTCGTCGTCCTGCGCCGAATAGAAGTGGACCCGGTTGCGGCCGTGGTCCTTGGCCATGTAGCAGGCGGCGTCCGCGTGCGCCAGCGCGTCGTCCAGGGTCAGGCCGGGATGGTCGATCATCACCACGCCGATGCTGGCGCTGATGGTGTAGGAGCGCTGCTCCCAGACGTAGATCAGGTCCTCGATCCGGGTGCGCAGGCGCTCGGCGAGGGCGCGCGCGCTGTCCACCGAGACGTCGCGGGCGAGGACGCCGAATTCGTCGCCGCCCAGCCGCGCCAGGATGTCGCCGCCGCGCAGGTGCTCGGCCATCGCCAGCGCGAGCTGGCCCAGCAGCTGGTCGCCGGCGAGGTGCCCGGAGGTATCGTTGACCAGCTTGAACTGGTCCAGGTCGATGTAGAGCAGCGCCGCGGCCGGCCCGCCGCGCGCGACTTCCTGCAGTTCGCGGCGCACCGCACGCTCGAACTCGCGGCGGTTGCACAGCCCGGTCAGCGCGTCGTGGGTGGCCTGGTAGCCGAGCAGCTCGGTCAGCTGGCGCTGCTCCGAGATGTCGCCGGCCACCATGAGCAGCATGTCCTCGCCGCCCACCTGCACGCGGCTGACCGAGGTCGATGCCCAGAACCTGTCGCCGTGCAGGGTCAGCAGCGCGGCCTCGATGTTGTTCCAGTGCAGCCCCGGCTCGCGGCCGGCGATGCGCTGCCGGAGCGTAGGGTCCTCGAACACGTCGGCCAGCGGCGTGCCGGCGGCGACGCCTTCTCCCAGGCGCGTCGAGGCGGCCTCGTTGGCGTATGCGACGCGGCCGTCCTCCGCGCGCGCCATCAGCACCAGCGCGGGCAGCAGGTCGTTGAGCGTGCGGAAGCGCGCCTCGCTCTCGCGGTAGCGTTCGGCGAGCTGGCGGCCCAGCGTCACCGCGCGGCGGCGGGTGGTCGCCGCCGACCAGAGCAGCAGCGCCAGCAGCAGGCTGGCGATCGCGCCCGACATCCCGACCAGCCACAGCGCCCCGGTGTCGTAGCCGCGCCCGGTCCGCTGCAGTTCGACGTGCCAGCGGCGCTCGCCGAAACGCACCTCGCCGCCGTCGCCACGGGCACCGGGCGCGACCGCGCCGCCGGAGTCGAACAGCGGCATGGCCACCTCGCCGGTGATGTCGGACACGCGCACGCGGTAGTGCTGCAGCGCTTCGGCCGGCAGCGCCGCCAGCAGCATGGGCCGCACCCGCATGCTGATTCCCAGGGCGCCCAGCTCGCGCTGGCGCCGCTGCGCCACGCTGGTCGGCTGCGGCCCGGCGCTGTAGACCGGCAGGCGCACGACGATGCCGAGCGCATCGTCCGGATCGCCCACCGGCTGGCGCAGCGGGAAGGCGGCCGACACCACCGGCATGTCGGTGTCGCGGGCGCGCAGCAGCGCGCGCAGGTTGGCTTCCTGCGAGGCCATGTCGAAGCCGGCCAGGCTCTCGTTGCCGGCCGACGGCGCGACCAGCGCGTACGGGTAGCGGGGACGCCCGCCCGGCACGGTCGCCGGCTCGCGCCGCGCGAACACCATGGCGAGCAGGCTGGGCAGCATCTCCGGCGAGCGCAGGTTCCCGTACAGGCCGGCGAACTGCTCCGGCCCGATCCCGTCGTCCACCATGAACGCCGATTGCACCGCGCGCAGCAGCAGGCCGCTGGTTTCGAGCTGGCGCGCGACCTGCTGCACGCTGCGCCGGGCCGCCTGCGAATCGCGCATGCGCGATTCGGCCTCCATGCTGCCGCGCTGCAGCAACAGCACCGCCGCGGTCACCAGCAGGCCCGCGAGCAGGCCCGCCAGCGCGAACGCCCAGGCCGGCAGCCCCAGCAGGGGCGGCTGCGGCGCGGCTGCGGCGTCCTGCACCGGCGTCGTGCTTGCGGCAGAATGCGGCAACCTCTCCATCATGCGCCACCGATGACCCCCGATCCCGCCATCCTATATGCCGAACACCTCAAGGTGCTGCGAAACCGCGCCGATGCCGCGCTCGCGCGGGCCGGTCTCGACCACCTGGTCGTGCCCAGCGGCACCGTGCACTACCAGGCCTTCGACGACCGCGACTACCCCTACGCGGTCAACCCGCAGTTCAAGGCGTGGCTGCCCCTCACGCGCAACCCCGGCAGCTGGCTGGTCTACACGCCGGGCGGCAAGCCGCGCCTGGTCTACCTGCAGCCGCGCGACTACTGGCACGTGGTGCCCGAGGCGCCGGCGGGCGACTGGACCGCGCACTTCGAGATCGTGGTGATCCGCACGCCGGAGGAAGCCCAGCAGCACCTGCCGAAGAACGCCAGCCGCTGCGCGATCCTCGGCGAGCCGCAGAGCGCGCTGGGCCGCTACGGCGCGTTCGCGCCCAACAACCCCGCGGCGGTGGTCGACTACCTCGAGTACCACCGCGCGTTCAAGACGCCGTACGAACTGGCCATGATGCGCGAGGCCACGCGCCGCGGCGTGCGCGGGCACCGCGCGGCGGAACGCGCCTTCCGCGCCGGGGCCAGCGAGTTCGGGATCCACCTGGCCTATTGCCAGGCCGCCGGGCAGGAAGGCGCCGAGCTGCCCTACAACAACATCGTCGCCCTCAACGAACACGGCGCCGTCCTGCACTACACCGATCTCGGACGGCTGCCGCCCAGGCCCGCCAGGAGCTTCCTGATCGATGCCGGCGCCAGCCACCACGGCTACGCCTGCGACATCACCCGCACCTATTCGGCGGATCCCGCGGACGAGTTCCAGGCGCTGGTCGACGCGGTCGACGCCGCGCAGCGGAAGATGTGCGCGCAGGTCCGCGCCGGCTTCGACTACAAGCAGCTGCACCTGGACGCGCACCTGGCGCTGGCGTCGGTGCTGAAGGAGTTCGGGATCATCCGGGTCTCGCCCGAGGCGGCGCTGGCCACCGGCGTGAGCTCGGCCTTCTTCCCGCACGGCATCGGCCACGGCATCGGCCTGCAGGTGCACGAGGTCGCCGGCTTCGCCGCCTCCGACGCCGGCGGCACCATCCCCAGGCCCGAGGGCCATCCCTACCTGCGCCTGACCCGCGTGCTGGAGCCGGGCATGGTGGTGACGATCGAGCCGGGCGTGTACTTCGTCGACATGCTGCTCGAGCAGCTGCGCCAGGACGGCCACGCCGACAGCGTCGACTGGTCGCGCGTCGACGCCTTCCGCCCCTGCGGCGGCATCCGCATCGAGGACGACGTCGCCTGCACCGACGGCGAGCCGGTCAACCTCACCCGCGACGAGTTCGCAGCGGCGGCATGACGCGGTCGCCCTCTCCCGCACGGCACGAGGCGATGCGGTAGCCCTCTCCCGCATGCGGGAGAGGGTCGGGTGAGGGATGAGCGCCGAAGGCGCGAATGCCGTTGCCCTTGCGGGCGCCACGGCACCGGCCGACTCCCCGTGCGTCCATGGCGCAACGGCGGACTATGGCCGGCTGCTCGTATGCGCAACCGAAGCCGACAGGCCTCCGGCTCAGCGCGCCTGCCCGCCCATGAACGCCTCGATTTCCTCCGCGCTGCGCGCCAGCCCCGCGGTCAGCACCTCGTGGCCGGTCTTCGTGATCGCCACGTCGTCCTCGGTGCGGATGCCGATGCCGCGCCATTTCGCATGCACCGAGGCGTCGTCCGGCGACACGTAGAGGCCGGGCTCGATGGTGAACACCATCCCGGGCTCGAGCAGGCGCGACTCGCCGTCGATGCGGTAGTCGCCGACGTCGTGCACGTCCAGGCCGAGCCAGTGCCCGGTCTTGTGGCGGTAGAAGCGCTTGTAGCTGCCGTCGGCGACGTTCTTCTCCAGCCGGCCCTTGAGCAGGCCCAGCCGCAGCAAGCCGTCGGTCAGCGTCTCGACGGCGGCGGCGTGGCCGGCCTCGTAGGCCACGCCGGGCCGCGCCTGCGCCAGCGCGGCCGCGTGCGCGGCCCCGACCAGGTCGTGCAGCGCGCGCTGCTCCTTGGTGAAGCGGCCGCTGGCGGGGAAGGTGCGGGTGATGTCGCTGGCGTAGCCGCGGTACTCGGCGCCGGCGTCGACCAGCACCAGGTCGCCGTCGCCGATGCGCCCGTCGTTGGCGACGTAGTGCAGCACGCAGCCGTTGCCGCCGGCGCCGACGATGCTGCCGTAGGCCGGATGGCAGTCGCTGGCGCGGAACACGCGCTCGATCTCCGCCTGCAACTCGTACTCGTGCATGCCCGGGCGCACCGCGCGCATCGCCGCCTCGTGCGCGCGCACGCTCACCGCCGCGGCCTTGCGCATCAGCTTCAGCTCGTCGGCGGACTTGAACAGGCGCAGCTCGTCGAGCAGGTGGCCGAGCTCGAGGAACTCGTGCGGCGGCTGCGCGCCGTGGCGCACCTGCGCGCGCACGCGGTTGACCCAGCCGATCAGCTTGAGGTCGAAGTCGGTGTCGCGGCCGAAGTGGTAGTAGACCCGGGTGCGGCCCTCGAGCAGGCCGGGCAGGATCTCGTCGAGGTCGTCGATCGGGTAGGCGTCGTCCATGCCGAAGGCCTCGACCGCGCCCTCGGGACCGGTGCGCGGCCCGTCCCAGGCCTCGCGCTCGGGATTGCGCTCGCGGCAGAACAGCAGGTTCTCGCCGTGGCGGCGGCCGGGCACCAGCACCAGCACGGCCTCCGGCTCCGGGAAGCCCGACAGGTATAGCAGGTCGGAGTCCTGCCGGTACGGATAGTGGGTGTCGCGGCTGCGCACGCGCTCGGGCGCGGCCGGGAGCACCAGGATCGCATCGTCGCCGGCCATGCGCATCAGCTGCCGGCGGCGCCGGGCGCAGGCGGACTTCGGGGTCGCGGGCTTGCTGGGCATGCGGGCTCGAGGCTGCCGTGGGACGGAGGATCAGTTCAGGCGCTGCCGATGGCGCGGGCCGAGCGCGCAATCGCCGTGCAGCAGGAGCGTCGCGACGCGCACGAACTCCTCGATCTCGGCCAGGGCCTCCTCGTCCTCCTCGTCGCCTTCCTCCTGCGGCGGGGCGGCGGCGAGTTTCGCCAGGTCGGCCAGGGCCTCGCGCCCTTCCTCCGACAGCGGCGCCTGCGGCCCGGCGGCGATGCCGAACGCGCCGAGGAAGCCGCGGCACCAGTCGAACAGCGCGCCGCTGCGCTCGGCCAGGCTGCGCTCGCCCTCCGGCAGCAGCAGCGCAAAGCCGAAGTCGCGGTCGCCGAACTGTTCGAGGGTGGCGCGCCGCAGACGGTCGAGCGCACTGCCTTCGGCCGGGTCCGGCACCGCGGCATCGACCAGCAGCGCACCCAGCCAGCCGGTGCCGACGTCGCCGCCGCCGGCGATCCAGCCGCACAGGGCGCCGTGGAGTTCCGGCGCACCGATGCCCAGGCCCAGACCGCGGCAGGCATCGTCGACTTCGGACAGGGACGGCAGGTTCGCGGACACGGGCGGCCGAAGCATCGGAAAAGCGCAGTGTAGCAATGCCCTGCGGCCTGGACGCGCAGCGTCTTGCGCCGTTCACGCCGAGACTTACACTGCACGGGCCGCGGGGCCCGCGGAGGGGATGCTCGCCGTGACCGGACACGACCTGATGCTGCTGGGGACGCTGCTGCTGGTGCCGGCGCTGGCGGTCGCGCTGGCGGTCCTGGCGACGCTGCGGCGCCGCAGCGAGCGCGCCTACGTCGCCCGGCTGCGCGAGCGCGAGGAGCGCCTGAAGCTGGCGCTGTGGGCGACCGGCGAGCACTACTGGGACTACGACCTGGCCACCGGCAAGCTGCGCCGCTCGCAGCCGGACCGGGCGATGCAGGCGGAAACCGGCCTCCCGCGGCTTCCCGGCCTCGTCGACCTGGACCAGGTCGTGCATCCGGACGACCTGCCGCTGGTGCACGAGCGGCTGCAGCGCTACATCGACGGCCAGATGTCGATGTTCCGCTCCGAACACCGCGTGCTCGACGCCGAGAGACGCTGGGTCTGGATCCGCGCCCGCGGCCGCGCGGTGGAGCGCGACGCCGGCGGGCGCGTGCTGCGCATGGCCGGCACCGCGCTCAACATCACCAACGAGCGCAACGTCGAGCGCGAGCGCCAGATCGCCAGCGCGGTCCTGCGCAACATGAACGAGGCGGTGACGGTGCTGGACCGCGATTTCCGCTTCGTCTCGGTCAACCCCGCCTTCACCCGCATCTCCGGCTACACCGGCGAGGAGGTGGTCGGCCGCGGCGCCGAGCTGCTCGACAGCAACCAGCACGACCCCGCCTTCTACCGCCACATCCGCGAGATCGCCGCGCGCCAGGGCCGGTTCTCCGGCGAGATGTGGCAGAAGCGCAAGGACGGCGAAGAGTTCCTGTGCGCCATCGAGACCACGGTGGTGCAGGACGCCGAAGGCGAGCCGCCGCTCTACGTCGCCGTGCTCAGCGACATCACCCAGCAGAAGCGTGCCGAGCAGGAACTGCGCTACCTGGCCAACTTCGACACGCTGACCAACCTGCCCAACCGCACGCTGCTGTCCGAGCGCCTGTCGCGCGCGATCGTGCGCGCGCGGCGCGAGAACAACCGGGTCGCGGTGCTGTTCCTCGACCTGGACCGGTTCAAGGACATCAACGACTCGCTGGGCCACGCGGCCGGCGACCGCATCCTGCGCTCGGCGGCGGTGCGCCTGCAGCAGGCCGTCGGCCAGCACCAGACCGTCGCGCGCCTGGGGGGCGACGAATTCACCGTGGTGCTCGAGGACCTCGCCGGCCCGGAGGACGCCGACCGCACCGCGCGCGAGGTGATCATGGCCTTCGAAGCGCCGCTGATCATCGACGAGCGCCAGGAGGTGTCGATCTCGCCCTCGATCGGCATCAGCCTGTACCCGGACCACGGGCGGGTGCCGACCGAGCTGCTCAAGCAGGCCGACACCGCGATGTACCAGGCCAAGGCGGCCGGCCGCCGCACCTTCGTGCGCTACGACGACGCCATGGACGTGGCGATCCGCCAGCGCGCCACCATCTCCGGCGCGCTGCGCAAGGTGATCGACCGCGGCGAGCTGCACCTGGTCTACCAGCCGCGGCTGGCCCTCGCGACCTCGCGCATCACCGGGGTCGAGGCACTGCTGCGCTGGACCAGCGACGAGCACGGCGAGATCCCGCCGGCCGAGTTCATCCCGCTGGCCGAGGAGAGCGGCCTGATCCTGGAGATCGGCGAATGGGTGCTGCGCGAGGCCTGCCTGACCCTGCGCCGCTGGCGCCAGCACGGCCTGGACGGGCTGTCGATGGCGGTCAACATGTCGGTGCTGCAGCTGCTGCGCGGCGATTTCCCCGAGGTGGTGCGGCGCGTGCTCGCCGACACCGGGGTGCCGCCGGGCGCGCTCGAGCTCGAGCTCACCGAAAGCGTGCTGATGGCCAACGCCGGGCAGGCCGCCTCGCGGCTGCAGGCCTTCCGCGAGATCGGCGTCTCGCTCGCCATCGACGACTTCGGCACGGGCTATTCCTCGCTGGCCTACCTCAAGCGCCTGCCCATCACCACCATCAAGATCGACAAGGAGTTCATCGGCGACCTGACCCGCGACCCGGACGACGCCGCGATCACCAGCACGGTCATCGCGATGGCCCGCTCGCTGGGCCTGAACGTCGTCGCCGAGGGGGTGGAGACGGAGGCCCAGATGGCGTTCCTGCGCGCCCAGGGCTGCGACGAGGCCCAGGGCTTCCGGGTCTCGCCGCCGCTGGACGCGCTGGCCTGCCTGGCGTTCATCAGGCAGTGGAGCCAGTCCCGGGGCGGGCTCGCGGCGGCCCCGCCTTGACCGGCCCCGGCCGCCTGCCTATCGTGCCCGCATGGACAGCCCGGACGTGATCGAACAGCTGCGTGCGCTCGTCGAGCGTTTCGACGCGCTGGCCGAACGCACCCGCCGGCTGGCCGAGGAGAACCGCAGCCTGCGCCAGCAGCACGAGCAGCTGGCCGGCGAACGCTCGCAGCTGCTGGCCAAGAACGAGCAGGCGCGTTCGCGCGTGGAAGCGATGATCGCGCGGCTCAAGTCGCTGGAGCAGCACACGTGAGCGCAGGCAGCGAGCCGACCAGCGTCCGCCTGCTCGACCGCGAGTACACGGTCGGCGTCGAACCGGACGAGCGCGACAGCCTGCAGGCCGCGGCCAGGCTGCTCGATGCGAAGATGCGCGAGGTGCGCGGCGCCAACCGCATGGCCGCCGTCGACCGCGTCGCGGTACTCGCCGCGCTCAACCTCGCGCACGAACTGCAGCAGCTGCGCGACGAATCGGACAGGCGTGACCGCGCGCTGTCGCGCACGCTGGGCGAGCTGCAGCGCAAGCTCGATGCCCTGCTCGATGCCTGAATCCGCGCCGCTCCACGCCGGCGCAGCGACAGTTTCGATGAACGCCGACCGACGAACGGAAACGGTCGCGAGCGGTCGCGCGCTATACTTGCATCGCGTCCTCTGCCGTGATCGACGGCGTGCCCAAACATTCGCCTTGTCCCTTAACGACGACCACGGGGGCGCAGCGGAAACCGGGCGTGCAAGTCCGCCTCGCAGCGGAAAGCCCGATGGATTCCCGGCGCTCCCACTTGAACCCCGGGTTCAAGGTCGTTTGGCACGCATCGACATGGCGGAGGACGTGTCTTTTTCCGCGCGCAGCGCGCCGGCTGCCCGACCCGGCCTGATGGCCTTCGCCGCTCGCCCGGCCGCGAAGACGCATCGATGGTGAAAGCCGACCGCAAGGCGCTGCGCCGCGAGGCGCGGGACCGGCGGCGCGCGACGCCCGCGGGCGAGCGTATCGCCGCCGCGGAACGGCTGGCCGGCCGGCTGATGGCGCTCCCGTTCATGCCCGCGCGCGGCCGCGTCGCCGGCTACTGGGCGGTGGACGGCGAGATCGGCCTGCATGCCTGGCAACTGGGATTGCCATCCGCCGTCGATTACTGCCTTCCGGTCCTGGACGGCGAACGCCTGCGTTTCGCGCCGTGGCGCCCGGGCGCCGCGCTGGTCTCCAACCGCTACGGCATCCCGGAACCCGACGTCGCCGCAGCCGACCTGCTCGGCGCCGAGGACATGCTGCTGGTCGTCGCGCCCCTGGTCGCCTTCGACGCGCAATGCCACCGGCTCGGCATGGGCGCGGGCTGGTACGATCGCGGCTTCGCGTTCCGGCGCGAACGCGGCGCGCCGCCCTGGCTGGTCGGCGCGGCGTTCGCCTCGCAGCAGGTCGAATCGGTGGCTCCCGAATCCTGGGACGTCCCGCTCGATGCGGTCTGCACCGAGCGCGACACCCTCCTGGCCCCGACCCGATCCGCATGAGCCCACGCAAGCGCTACTGGCTGATGAAGTCCGAACCCGGCGACTTCTCCATCGACGACCTCGAGCGCGTCGGCACCGAGCCCTGGACCGGGGTGCGCAACTACCAGGCGCGCAACTACATGCGCGACGACATGCAGGTCGGCGACGGCGTGCTGTTCTACCACTCCAACTGCGAGGTCCCGGGCATCTACGGCCTGGGACGGGTGGCGAGCGCGGCATATCCGGACCCCACCCAGTTCCAGAAGAAGTCGAAGTACTACGATGGGAAGTCGCGGCCCGAGGAGCCGCGCTGGTTCCTGGTGGACGTCGGCTTCGATCGCAAGCTCGGGTCGCCGATCCCGCTGGACACCATCCGCGCCCACGCGGCGAAGCTCGGCGAGGACTTCGCGCTGACCCGCAAGGGCAGCCGGCTCTCGGTGCTGCCGGTGACGGCGGCGCAGTGGAAGTACCTGCTGTCGCTGGAGGAGCCGTGATTCGTGATTGGTGATTGGTGATTCGGAAAGGCGGGCGTTCCCGCCCTCGTGCTCGACGAATCGCCAATCACGAATCACCAATCACGAATCTCCCCATGTCCGATGCAAAGCGCCAGGCCGGCGAGAAGGCCATCGAATACGTCGAGGACGGCATGGTCGTCGGCGTCGGCACCGGCTCCACCGTCGCCTACTTCATCGACGCCCTGGCGCGGATCCGGCACCGGATCGAGGGCGCCGTTTCCAGTTCCGAGCAGAGCAGCGCACGCCTGCGCGGCCACGGCATCGAGGTCATCGACCTCAACAACGCCGGCAGGCTCGCGCTCTACGTCGACGGCGCGGACGAGTGCGATCCGCGCAAGTGCCTGATCAAGGGCGGCGGCGCCGCGCTCACCCGGGAAAAGATCATCGCCGAGGCCAGCGAGCGGTTCGTCTGCATCGTCGACCCGGCCAAGCGCGTGGATGTCCTCGGCAGGTTCCCGCTGCCGGTCGAGGTCGTCCCGATGGCCCGCAGCCTGGTGGCCCGCGAGGTCCTCGCCATGACCGGCGGCCAGCCGGTCTGGCGCGAGGGCGTGGTCACCGACAACGGCAACTGGATCCTCGACGTGCACGGCCTGGCCATCGCCGACCCGGTCGCGATGGAGCGGGAGCTCAACCAGATCCCGGGCGTGGTGAGCGTCGGCCTGTTCGCCCGGCGCCCGGCCGACATCGTCATCGTCGGTGGCGAGCCTCCCGTGGTGCTCTGAGGGATCGGTACCCGCCGTCGTCGCCGCAGGAGCCACAAACGCGACGGCACGCAAGTCCCGGGGTCACCGCGGCCGGCGATCGCGCGGCCGTGCGGCAGCGCTGAACGCGGGTGCACGCCTCCCTTCTCGCAGACGGGCCCAATGATCCGGCCCGGGTAGCCCCACCTCGAGTCCGGCTCCCCCGATGGACAGCGAATGTCCGCACAGGCTTGCGCGACCAGCGGCGAAACTCGTCCGCTGGTCCTTTTCGCCCGCACAAAGAGAAACCCCGCAGCCGACGGCTGCGGGGTTTCGGGGTAAAGACCCTGGCGATGACCTACTCTCGCATGCTGAGTGCACACTACCATCGGCGCGTGCGCGTTTCACTTCCGAGTTCGGGATGGGATCGGGTGGTGCCACGCAGCTATTGTCACCAGGGAGAGGGTGGAGGGTCGCGGGCCGGTGTCCTGGCTTGAACGCGCACACGCTCTCGTTGGTTGCCTCCGGGCAAGCCCAAAGAAACGGGCCCGCCTTCGGCGAATAAGGTTGGGACGTAGCGAAACTTTTGCGTCGAACGTCGACGTGCCGTCGAGTCCAAGGCCACTTGAGGTTATATGGTCAAGCCACACGGATCATTAGTACAGGTTAGCTCAACACGTTGCCGTGCTTACACACCCTGCCTATCAACCACCTAGTCTTGATGGTTCCTTCAGGGGGCTTGTGCCCCGGGAGATCTCATCTTGAGGCGCGCTTCCCGCTTAGATGCTTTCAGCGGTTATCGCTTCCGAACATAGCTACCCGGCAATGCCACTGGCGTGAC
>JAYRKR010000056.1:0-23847 GCA_041905645.1 Luteimonas sp. | reverse complement strand
CATCCCGGCGGCCAAGTCGCAGGCGAACACCATCCCCACCCCGGCCCTCCCCTTGAAGGGGAGGGGGAAAGGCAAAGGCGAGGATCCGGCCAGGAGGATGGCAAGCAATGAGCCTCAACCTCCACGCCATCCGCGCCATCTACCGCTTCGAGATGGCGCGCACCTTCCGCACCATCACCCAGTCGATCGCCTCGCCGGTGCTGTCGACCTCGCTGTACTTCGTCGTGTTCGGCGCCGCGATCGGCTCGCGCATGGGCGCGATCGACGGGGTGAGCTACGGCGCCTTCATCATCCCCGGCCTGATCATGCTCTCGCTGCTCAACGAGAGCATCTCCAACGCCTCGTTCGGCATCTACATGCCCAAGTGGTCGGGCACGATCTACGAGCTGCTGTCGGCGCCGGTGTCGTTCCTGGAGGTCGTGGTCGGCTACGTCGGCGCGGCCACCACCAAGTCGGTGATGCTGGGGATCCTGATCCTGGTCACCGCGCGCTTCTTCGTCCCCTACGAGATCGCGCACCCGGCGTGGATGATCGCGTTCCTGGTGCTGACCTCGGCGACCTTCAGCCTGTTCGGCTTCATCATCGGGCTGTGGGCCGACGACTTCCAGAAGCTGCAGGTGATCCCGCTGATGGTGGTGACGCCGCTGACCTTCCTCGGCGGCGCGTTCTACTCGATCTCGATGCTGCCGCCGGCGTGGCAGAAGATCACCCTGTTCAACCCGGTGGTCTACCTGATCAGCGGCTTCCGCTGGAGCTTCTACGGCATCGCCGACGTCAACGTGGCGGTCAGCATCGCGGCGATCACGGGATTCCTCGCCGCATGCCTGCTGGCGGTGTGGTGGATCTTCCGCACCGGCTGGAAGCTCAAGTCCTGAGCCGGTCCGCGTTCAGCCGGCGTCCTTGAACCAGGGCTCCACCGTGCCCTTGACCTTGACCGTCATCGGGTTGCCGCGGCGGTCCAGCGTCTTGCCGAACGGGAGCCGCACCCAGCCCTCGCTGACGCAGTACTCCTCGACGTTGGTCTTCTCCTCGCCGTTGAAGCGCACGCCGACCCCGCGCTCGAGCGCGGCGGCGTCGTGGTAGGGGCTGCGCGGGTCGTTGGACAGGCGGTCGGGCGGGGCATCGGGCATGGGGCTCTCCTGGCGGGGGATGGGTGGCGTGGGCTCAGGCCGGCCGCCGCGCTCGGCATCGTCGAGCGCGGCGGCGATCGCCGCGCGCTGGGCGTCGCTGGGCGGGCCGAGGTCGAAGGCGGTCATCGCGCCCTCCCGGGAGACGTGGCGGGCCACAAGCATAGCCTTGCGCGAACGGAGCGACGGCCATGCCATCGGTTGGCTGACTGGTGGCACGCGGAAAACCGGCGCGCCCGATCCATGCTGGCGTCGCTCCCTCCCACGGGGCCGCCCCCATGAACGCCACCACGCACGCTCCCCGCAATCCGCCCGAGCAGCCGCCGTCGCAGCCCCTCCGGCCGGCGCCGGGCCGGCAGGCGCCCGAACCGCCGCGGCACCTGCACCGCCAGCGCGACTTCGGCATCGGCTACGGCAACAGCAGCGGCTACGGCAGCGAGCTGCACTACGTCGACGGGCACGTCGATCCGATCTTCCGCTGCGTCTGACCGAGCTTCACGGGGCCTCGCGGCGCCCCTGCGCGCGCGCGTTCGCGATCACGCGCCGCATCAGGTCGCGGTCGGCATGCCGCGAGATCGCCTTCGCACCCAGCGCGATCGCCCGCTCGCGCAGTTCCGCGGTGACGTCGTAGTGGGCGCCGCTGGTCCTGTCCTGGAACGCGCGCCGCGGGATGCCCAGGCGCGCCGCGAAGGCGTGCAGCTCGTCGAGCGTGTCGGCCATCAGGTGCGCCCAGCGGTGGCCGCGCGAGGGCGTGACCGCGTCGTCGACGTAGACCGTCATCGCCCCCTCGCGCGCCCGTTCGCGCAGGCCGCGTTCAACGTGCGCTCCGCTGCGGTTCGACGTGGATGGTGATCGAGGAATCGGGGAACTCGCGCCGCAGCGCCTCCTCGATGTCGTCGCACAGCGCGTGCGAGTCGTCGACGCTCATCGAGCCGGGCACGCGCAGGCTGAAGTCGATGAAGGTCAGGCGGCCGGCGTGGCGGGTGCGCAGGTCGTGGACGTCGCTGGTCGGGCCGCGGGTGGCGGCGATGACCGCCTCGATGCGGGCGACGTCCTCCGGCGGCAAGGCGGCGTCCATCAGGCCGGCGACGCTCTCGTGCATGATCTTCCAGCCCGCCCACAGGATGTTGAGCGCGACCAGCGCGGCGATCGCCGGATCCAGCCGCGACCAGCCGGTCAGCGCGACCAGGGCGACGCCGGCGATGACCCCGGCCGAGGTCCAGACGTCGGTCATCAGGTGGCGCCCGTCGGCCACCAGCGCCGGAGAGCGCAGGCCGCGGCCGCGGCGGATCAGCAGCAGGCCCCAGCCGAGGTTGAGCAGCGTCGCCGCGCCGCTGATCGCCAGGCCCAGCGCGGGCGCGTCGATCAGCCGCGGCGAGACGAACCCGGCCCAGGCCTCGCGCAGGATCGCCAGCGCCGCGAGGATGATGAGCACGCCTTCGACCACCGCCGAGAAGTACTCGGCCTTGGTATGCCCATAGGGATGGTTGTCGTCGGCCGGCATCGCGCTGACCCGGATCGCGATGAAGGCGGCGATCGAGGTGGCGACGTTGATGATGCTTTCCAGCGCGTCCGAATACAGCGCGATGCTGCCGGTCGCCTTCCAGGCCAGGAACTTCAGCGCGAGCACCAGCAGGCCGACCGCGATGCTGCCCAGCGCGAGCCGGTAGGCGACGGTTTGCGCGGTGGGCTGCGGGGCGCTGGTCATCGGGTGGCGGTCGGGCACGGTGCCGCCACTGTAGCGAAAGGCCGTGGCCGCCGCGTCGTCATTCGTCGAGCGTGCGCCGGAACGCACGCGTGCCGGGCGTTGGGATGCCCGGCGGAACGCATGGAGGAAGAAGGCGATCCGGCCGGACCGCGCGGTCACGCCCTGTCGCGGCTACGCGAGCACGTCCCGCGTCCGGGCCGGTGCCGTCACGCGTCGCCGCGGCCATCCCCTGCCGGGACGGCCGCGCGCGGGGATCAGGACGCCCGCCTGCCGAGCTCGTCGCGCAGCCAGTCGTCGATCAGCCGCTTCTCGTAGCGCAGCGGATCGCTCTCGCCCAGCGGGACGGAGCGCTGCAGGTAGCTCATGTCCGTCAGCTTGCGCGTCCCCTGCGAGCGCACGCTGCCGTCGGCGCCGACCAGCTTGAAGTCGAGCGTGATGCGCGGCGGATAGATATCGCGCATGTAGCGGATCGTGTCGAACTGGATGCCGTGCCAGGGCTCGTAGTCGCCGGCGCGCTCGATGTCGGTGATGGTCACCTCGAGGCGGTCGCCCTGCGGCAGCCGCGTGGTGGCCTTCTTGCGCAGGTACTCGGCCAGGTCCTGCACCCAGTCGCCGCGCCTGGCTTCGCGGCGGTTGGCGCTGTAGCGGATCTCCGAGAACTGCGCGGGATCGGTCCACTGCACCTCCACCGGCCCGTCCGCCGGCAGGCTGCGCGGCATGTCCGGGCTGGTGACGTCGGACGATCTGGCCCAGGCGCCGCCGGTTGCGAGCAATCCGGCGAGCAGCGTAGCGGTCACGGATGCGAAGGTTCTCATGGCGGCGCTCCTCGTTGGGAACGGCTCGATTTTCCGCCTCGGGCCCGGCCGCGGCAAGCGCAAGCGGGGCGTCGCGGTGAAGCGGCGATAAACGGCGGCGAGCGGCCCGTGCGCGTCCGTTCCGGATGCGGAAAGCAGGATTCCGCGTCCGGCCCGGCCCGGCCGTCGCCGGCGTCGGGAGGGCCGGCGTAGACTGCCGGGATGGACAACGAGCACATCCCGGCCATCCGCATCGACTTCGTTTCCGACGTGTCCTGCCCGTGGTGCGCGATCGGCCTGCAGGCACTCGAGCGGGCGATCGCCCGCGTCGGCGACGCGGCGGCGGTCGAGCTGCACTTCCAGCCGTTCGAGCTCAACCCCGGGCTGCCGGCCGGGGGCGAGGACGCGATCGAGCACCTCACCGCGAAGTACGGGATCAGCGAGGAGCAGGCGCGCCGCAACGGCGAGGCGATCCGCGCGCGCGGCGCGGAACTCGGCTTCACCTTCGACATGGACCGGCGCCGCCACGTCTGGAACACCTTCGACGCGCACCGCCTGCTGCACTGGGCCGGCCTCGAAGGCGCGGATCGCCAGCGCGCCCTCAAGCACGCGCTGCTGCGCGCCTACTTCACCGACGGCGAGAACGTGTCCGACCACGACGTGCTGGCGCGGATCGCCCGGTCCGCCGGCCTGGACGGCGAGCGTGCCCGCGCCGTCCTCGGCTCGGACGAGTACGCCGACGCCGTGCGCGAGCGCGAACGCCACTACACCGGCAACGGCATCAGCGCGGTGCCCTCGATCATCTTCGACAACCGCCACCTGGTGCAGGGCGGGCAGCCGGTGGAGACGTTCGAGCGCGTGCTGCGGCAGCTGGCGGCGCAGGCGTAGGTGCCGGCACTGCAATCGTGGGAGCGGCTTCAGCCGCGAGCTCTTCGATGTCGGCCTCATCGCGCCGAAGGAAGAGCTCGCGGCTGAAGCCGCTCCCACAAGGTCATCTCGCAGGACCCCGCGGCGGGCACTGCGCTCAGTCGAGCAGCGGCGCCAGCTGTGCCCACACGTGGTCGCGCAGCTTCGGCTGCGCCGCCGCGACCGGGTGCAGGTTGTCGTCCTGGAAATTGGCGCGGTCGGCGGCGACCGGCTCCAGCAGGAACGGCAGCAGGGCGACGTCGAAGTGCTTGGCGAGGTCGCGATAGGCCTGCGCGAAGCCGTCGGCGTAGTCGGCGCCGTAATTGGGCGGGATGCGCATGCCGACCAGCAGCACCTTCGCGCCGACGTACTGCGCCGCGCCGATCATGCGCGCGAGGTTGTGGCGCATCCCGCGCAGCGGCAGGCCGCGCAGGCCGTCGTTGGCGCCCAGTTCGATCACCACCACCGCGGGCTTCACCCGCAGCACCTCGGCGACGATGCGGCTGGAGCCGCCGGCGGTGGTCTCGCCGCTGATGCTGGCGTTGACCACGCGCCAGTCCGGTTTCTCCTGTGCGATCCGCCGCGCCAGCAGCGATACCCAGCCCTCGTCGGCGGACAGGCCGTAGCCGGCCGACAGCGAGTCGCCCATCACCAGCACCGTCGGCGGCGTCCCCGGCGCGGGCCGGGCCGCGGCAGGCCGCGGTTGCGCCTGCGCCGACAGCGCCAGCAGCAGTGCGAGCCAACCTATGGCCCATTGAATCCGCAGCCGCGGCACCGCATAAGAAAACTTCATCGTCGTCTCCGGATGGGGCGGCGGACGGGATGCCGGCGCCGGCGCCTTCCTGTCGTCGTCCCGGGGAAAGATCCTTCGCTGCGCCCGGGACGACAGGCAGGCTGGCGCACGAACGCTTCGGCAACCGCCGGTGCAAGGCAGGACGCCCGCACCGTCATCGTGATGGCGGCCGGTCGCCGCAGGTTCAAGTCCCGCGTGCCCACAATGCGGCGCGGCGCATGGAGGCGGCAATGCGAATTCCTTCCCCCGATCCCGGATCCCCCATGCCCGACGCCGCCTCCCCCGACACCCAAGCCCGCACCGCCCTCGAGGTCGCCGGCCTCGGCAAGCGCGTGCCGCTGCCCGCGGGCGAGCTGACCATCCTCGAGGACATCGGCTTCGCCATCGCCGCCGGCGACAGCGTCGCCATCGTCGGCGCCTCGGGCTCGGGCAAGAGCACGCTGCTGTCGCTGATGGCCGGGCTCGACGTGCCCACCAGCGGGCAGGTGCGGCTGCACGGCGCGCCGATGTCGGCGCTGGACGAGGACGGCCGCGCGAAGGTGCGCGCGGAGAAGGTCGGCTTCGTGTTCCAGAGCTTCCAGCTGCTGCCGTCGCTGACGGCGCTGGAGAACGTGATGCTGCCGCTGGAGCTGCGCGGCGACGCCGACGCCGAGGGGCCGGCGCGCGCGACGCTGGACAAGGTCGGCCTGGCGCGGCGCCTGGACCACTACCCGCGCCAGCTCTCCGGCGGCGAGCAGCAGCGCGTGGCGCTGGCGCGCGCCTTCGTCACCGGGCCGTCGCTGCTGTTCGCCGACGAACCCACCGGCAACCTCGACACCCACACCGGCGAGGCGGTGATCGAGCTGCTGTTCGCGATGAACGCCGACGCCGGCACCACCCTGGTGCTGGTGACCCACGACGAGCACCTGGCCGCGCGCTGCCATCGCGTGCTGCGGCTCGACGGCGGCCGGCTGGTGGACGCATGAAGACCCTGCGCCTGGCCTGGCGTCAGCTGCGCCGCGACCTGGCCTCGGGCGACATCCGCATCCTCGTCGCCGCATTGACGCTGGCGGTGGTGGCAGTGACCGCGATCGGCTTCGTCACCGACCGCGCCGACCGCGCGCTGGCGATCGAGGCCAACCGCCTGCTCGGCGGCGATGCGGTGGTGCGCGGCGACGCGCCGATCGACGGCGCGCTGCGCGAGGCGGCGTCCGCGCCCGGGCTGGCGCATGCGGACACCGTGGAGTTCCAGAGCATGATCCGGGTCGGCGCGGGCGCGGATGCCGCTCTCCGCCTCGGCGACGTGCGCGCGCTGGGCGAGGGCTTCCCGCTGCGCGGCCGCTTCCTGATCGCCGATGTGCACGGCGAGCGGGACGCCGACGGCGTGCCGCGGCCGGGCACGCTGTGGATGACGCGCGCCGGCGCCGACCAGCTCGGCGCGCGCATCGGCGACGAGGTGGCGATCGGCGATTCGCGGCTCGCGCTCGCCGCCGTGGTGGTGCAGGAACCGGACGCGGCGATGGACTACTTCAACGTCGCGCCCAAGGTCTTCCTCAACCTCGCCGACCTGCCCGGCACCGGGCTGGTGCAGGAGGGCAGCCGCATCCGCTACCGGCTGGTGGTGGCCGGCGACGCCTCCGCGGTCGAGCGCTTCACCAAGGTCGCGAAAGCGGCGCTCGGCCGCGGCCAGCGGCTGGAGACCGCGGCCGACGCGCGCCCGGAGATCCGTTCCGCGCTCGACCGCGCGGGTCGCTTCCTCGGCCTGGCCGCGCTGGTGTCGGTGGTGCTGGCCGCGGTCGCGGTGGCGATGGCCGCGCGCCGCCACGGCGAGCGCCACCTCTCGGGGGCGGCGGTGATGCGCTGCCTCGGCGCCAGCCAGCGCACGCTGGTCGGCATCCATGTCGGCGAGATGCTGTTGCTGGGGCTGTTCGCGTCCGTGCTGGGCGTGGCGATCGCCTTCGCGCTGCAGTGGGCGGTCGGCGCGTGGCTGGCGCGCGCGCTGCAGCTGTCGATTCCGCCGGCCGGCTGGCTGCCGGCGCTGCAGGGGCTGGCGGTGGGGATGGTCGTGCTGGTCGCCTTCGCCGCGCCGCCGGTGCTGGCGCTGCGGCGGGTCTCGGCGCTGCGGGTGCTCCGGCGCGACCTCGACCGCACCGAGCCCGCGGCCTGGGCGGTGCTGCTGGCCGGCTTCGCCGGGCTGGCCGCGCTGGTGTGGTGGAAGGCTGGCTCGGCCACGCTCGGCGGCGCGATGCTGCTGGGCATCGGCGCGACCTTCGCGGTGCTGGCATTGCTGGCGTGGGCGATGATCCTGGCGGTGCGGCGGCTGCGCGCGCGCCTGCGCGGCAGCCTGCGCTACGGTCTGGCCAACGTCAGCCGCCGCGCCGGCACCTCGATCGCCCAGGTCACCGCGCTTGGCCTGGGGCTGATGGCGCTGCTGCTGCTGACCTTCGTGCGCACCGACCTGCTCGATCGCTGGCAGCTGTCGCTGGCGCAAGATGCGCCCAACCGCTTCATCATCAACGTGCAGGCCGACCAGGTCGCGCCGGTGCGCGAGTTCATCGCCGCGCAGGGACTGGGCGCGCCGGCGTTGGTGCCGATGGTCCGCGCGCGCCTGGTCGAGCGCAACGGCAAGGCGGTACGCGGGGACGAGGTCGCGCGGCGGGTCGAGGCGGAAGGCGGCGACACGCAGCGAGCGCGCCGACGTGCCGACCGGGAGTTCAACCTGTCCTTCGCCGACGCGCTGCGCGACGACAACAAGGTCGTCGCCGGCCGCTTCTGGGGCAAGGCCCGGCCGGCGCGGCCGGAGCTGTCGGTCGAGCAGAAGTTCGCCGAGTCCCTCGGCTGGAAGCTCGGCGACCGCATCGCCTTCGACATCGCCGGCCAGCGGCTGGAAGGGCGGATCACGAGCCTGCGCAGCGTCGACTGGGAGAGCTTCCGGCCGAACTTCTTCGTGCTCGCCTCGCCGGGCGCGCTCGACGGCTTCCCCGCCAGCTACATCACCGCGGCCAGCGTGCCGGCGTCGAAGCCGCGCTTCACCGCCGACCTCGTGCAGCGATTCCCCAACCTGACGGTGATCGACATCGACGCGGTGCTCAAGCAGGTGCGCTCGATCGGCGACCAGGTCTCGACCGTGGTGCAGGTGGTGTTCTGGTTCGCCTTCGCCGCCGGCGTGCTGGTGCTGCTCGCGGCGATCGGCGCCAGCCAGGACGAGCGCCTGCTCGAAGGCGGGGTGATGCGGGTGCTCGGCGGCAGCCGTCGGCAGCTGCGGCTGGCGCAGGCGTCGGAGTTCGCCGCGATCGGCCTGCTGGCGGGACTGGTGGCGGCGTTGGCGGCGTCGGTGCTGTCGGGCGTGGTGGCGCGGCGGGTGTTCGACCTGCCGTGGCAGCCGGACTTCGCGATGGCCGCGGCCGGCGCGGCGCTCGGCATGCTCGCCGCGCTGCTCGCCGGGTTGTTCGCGACCCGGCGCGTGGTGGACGCGCCGCCGTCGGTGACGCTGCGCGAGCTCGAGGGCTGAGGTCCGGACCGCCCGCGGTCCGGGTTCGCAGCGTCGGGGCGGGAGCCCCGACTACGTCCGCTGCGTTCATCCCGCACATCGGGGGCGCGCATACCTCCGCATCCGTAGGTCGGGGCTCCGCCCCGACGCGCGCGCTATTTCAGGCGGCGGCTGGCGAAGTAGTAGACGAGGTTGCCCAGGCCGACGGCGCCGAGCAGGACGGCGAACACGCCGGGATTCGGCTCGGTCCAGCCCCAGGCCTCGATCAGGCCGAAGCCGATGGCCAGCGCCACCAGCACGACGCCCCAGCGCAGCGAGCCGTGGCGGCGGCGCAGCTCCTCGCCCTCGAGGATCGAGCGCACCAGGTCCTGGGAACCGTTGGACTCGACCATCTGCCGGCGCACGCGGGCGTCGACGACGGCCTTGATCGCGTAGGCGATGCAGGCGAACAGCACCATCGGGATGAAGGGCATGAGGAAGTCGGGGCTGGACATGGGCGTGGCTCTCGGGAGGCGGGATGGGCTTGCACCGACCCCTGATACGGCCCGGGCGGCGACGGTTGCACCGATGGCCCTTGCAACCGTAGGCGCAGCCGGCGTATCCCCATGCCCATGGATGCCGCGGATCCTGCCAGCCCACCGCCCGGCGCGACGCCCGAGGAGCGCGCGCTGGTCGCCGCCGTGCTCGCCGGTGCGCCGGGCGCGTTCGAGCGGTTGGTGCGCGAGTACCAGGGCCTGTGCTGGCACGTGGTCCAGCGCATGGTCCGCCACCCCGAGGACACCCGCGAGCTGTGCCAGGAGGCGTTCCTGCGCGTGCATCGCTACCTGCACCAGTACCGCTTCGACGCCGCGCTCAAGTCGTGGATCGCGCAGGTGGCCTATTCGGTCGCCAAGCGCCACCTCGAGCGTCGGCGCATCCCGCTGGCCGAGGCCTCCGGCGAGGACGGCCTGTCGCTGGCGGAGTCCGTCGGCGACGGCTTCGACCTCGAGGCCGCCGCCGTCGACGCCGACAGCCAGCGCCACCTGCACGCCGCCATCGAGGCGCTGCCGCCGCTGCAGCGCACGCTGCTGACGCTCTACCATTTCGAAGAGCTGCCCATTCCCGAGATCGCGCGCATCACCGGCCTCGCCGAGGGCACGATCAAGAGCCACCTGTTCCGCAGCCGCAGGCAGCTGCGCGCCGTGCTGGAACCCAGCCTTGGAGCCGCCGCATGAACACCCACGGCCACGACCACGATGTCGACGAACGCGAATGGCAGGCGCAGGAGCGCGCATGGCGCGATGCGCGCACGGGCCCTGCCGCGGCCGTGGGGACGGACGATCGCGCGCAGGCGGGGTATCGCGCCGTCGCCCACGCGCTGCGACGGCCGCCGCCGGTGGCGCTGCCGGACGGCTTCGCGGCCGACCTGGCGCGCATCGCCGAATCCCGGGCGCCCGCGCCGGAAGCCGGCCTGGAAAGGTGGCTGGTACGCGCGCTGGTGGCGGCGTTCGTGGTGTCCGCGCTGCTCGCGCTCGGGGCCTATGGCGCGCGCCTGGCGGCGTTGCTGCAAGCCGCGGCGGGCGCGCAGGGCCTGCAGTGGCTGGCCGTGCTGGCCGGCTGCGTCGCGCTGTCGTGGTCGCTGGACTGGCTGCGCCGGCGCGCCGGCGACGGCGAAGGCGGCCCGTTGCGGGCCGCCTAGCTCCTCCCCACTTGTGGGGAAGGTCGGGGAAGGGGTTACACGCCGACGTCCATCGCCTGCGCCGAGAACCGGCGCGCGTAGTCGCGCTCGTCGCTGATGCGGCGGACCTGCTCGTCCGCGATGTCCGGCGCTCCGTAGACGGCGTAGACCACCTTGTCGTCCTGCCTGCCCACCTGGTGCAGGCGATACCGCGGCAGGCCGGCGCCGGTCTGCGGCGGGTAGTGCAGCGGCGGTTCGGCGCCATCGAGGTCGAGTTCGCTGTTGTCCACGGTGCCGCCGACGAAAAGTGCACGCATCGTTGTCTCCTCGGTGGGGGAAGGCCATCGTGCCGCGGACGCCGTTGCCTGCCGATGAAACCGTCGTCCGGGTTCATCGCGCGCCGCAGCGCCTAGAATTGCGAACCCCGTCCCGGTTCCAACGCGCCGATGCCGCCACGCGAAGACCACGCACTGCAGGCCCTGATGCTGCCCTTCGCGGACGGCACGCTCGACTGGCCGCGCGAGGGCGCGCTCTTCCTGCACGCGCGCGACGGCTGGCCGCTGCATGAACGGCCGCTGCCGGGGCTGGTCTGCGAGCAGGGCTACAAACCAGATGCCGACGCGCTGCGGCGCTCCGGCCTGGCGGTGCGCGAGCCCGACGATGCGAAATACCCGCTGGTGCTGGTGCTTCCGCCGCGCCAGCGCGACGAGGCGCGCGCGCTGTTCGCCGCCGCGCTGGCGCGGACCACGCCCGGCGGCGTGGTCGTGGCCGCGGCGCCGAACGACGCCGGCGCGAAGTCGCACGAGGCCGACCTCGCGCGGATCGCCGGTCCGCTGGTTTCGCGTTCCAAGCACAAGTGCCGCGTGTTCTGGACGCAGCCGGGCGCCGGCGGCGACGCCGCGCTCGCCGCGCAGTGGCGCGCGCTCGACGCGCCGCGAATGATCGCCGGCGGACGATTCCTCAGCCGGCCCGGCGTGTTCGCCTGGGACCGCATCGATCCCGCCTCCGCGCTGCTGGCCGAGCACCTGCCGTCCTCGCTGCGCGGCCACGCGGCCGACCTCGGCGCCGGTTACGGCTACCTGTCGGTCGAGCTGCTGGAGCGCTGCGCCGGGATCGTCGCGCTCGACCTGTACGAGGCGCAGGCGCGCGCGCTGGAGCTCGCGCGCGGGAACCTCGCGCCGTTCGCGGCGCGGGCCGCGCTCGGCTTCCACTGGCACGACGTCACCGCCGGCCTGCCGAAGCGCTACGACGTGATCGTCGCCAATCCGCCGTTCCACGCCCACGGCAACGCCGCGCGCCCCGACATCGGCCGCCGCTTCATCGCCGTGGCCGCGCGGGCGCTCGGGCCGGGCGGCCGGCTGTGGCTGGTCGCCAACCGGCACCTGCCGTACGAGGCGGAGCTCGACGCCGGCTTCGGCGAGGCGCGGCTGGTCGCGCAGCGCGACGGCTTCAAGGTGGTCGAGGCGGTGAAGCGGTGAAGCTGCTGCGCCTGGTCGCCAACCTGGGCTACGGCAGCCGCAAGGAGGTCACCGCGATGGTGCGCGCCGGCCGGATCACCGACGCCGCCGGCGACGTGCTCTACACCGACGACGAGCCCGCGCACGCCGAGGTGCGCGTCGACGGCGAGCCGCTCGACCCGCCCGCGGGGCTGGTGGCGATGCTGCACAAGCCGGCCGGCTACACCTGCTCGACGAAGGACCGCGGCCGCCTGGTCCACGACCTGCTGCCGCCGCGCTTCGCCCGACGCACGCCGCCGCTGTCCACGGTGGGCCGGCTCGACCGCGACACCAGCGGCCTGCTGCTGCTCACCGACGACGGTGCGCTGCTGCACCGGATCATCGCGCCGAAGTCGAAGCTGCCCAAGGTCTACGAGGCCACGCTGGCCCGGCCGCTGCGCGGCGACGAGGCCGCGACCTTCGCCAGCGGCACGCTGGTGCTCGAATCGGAGAAGACGCCATTGCTGCCGGCCGTGCTCGAAGCGTTGGCGCCGACGCGTGCGCGGCTCACGCTGCACGAAGGCCGCTACCACCAGGTCCGCCGCATGTTCGCCGCGGTCGGCAACCACGTCGAGGCGCTCCACCGCAGCCGCGTCGGCGGGCTGGACCTCGGCGACCTGGCCGAAGGCCGGTGGCGCGCGCTGGAAGCCGACGACCTCGAGCGGCTGTTCCGGCATCCCGGCGCAGACCCATCCTTGTAGGAGCGCCCTCCCGGCGCAACCATCGCGCCCATGGGGCGCTCCTACGACGCGTCGCCCAGCAGCCGCTTCCAGCCTTCGTGCCCGAGCCTTTCCAGCGTCGCCACGTTGCGCTCCACGATCGCATCCGGATCCGGGAACGCGGCCACGGCGCGCGCCACGCTGTCCTCGCGCAGCAGGTGCAGGGTCGGCCACGGCGAGCGGTTGCTGCAGTTGGCCACGTCGTCGGGCTCGCTGCCGGCGAACCGGTAGTGCGGATGGAAGCTGGCGACCTGCAGCACGCCTTCCAGTCCGAGTTCCTCCACCAGCGCGTCGGCCTCGTCGAGGAAGTCGTTGTAGTCGAGGAAGTCCTGCAGCACCCGCGGATGCACGATCAGCGTGGTGTCGGTCTCGTCCGCCGGCGCATCGCGCAGGCGCAGCAGCTCCTCGCCGAGGGTTTCGAGCAGCGCCTCGGGCGCGGTGGCGTCGCTGAGCACGTAGCGCACCTGGCCCTTGGCCACCACCGCCTTGGCGAAGGGGCACAGGTTGAGGCCGATGACGGCGCGCTCGATCCAGCGGCGGGTGTCGGCGATGGGGTCGGTCAAGGCATCCCTCCCTGCGGATATTTCGGCCGTCGCGGGCTTCCCTGTAGCCCTTGTGGGAGCGACGGAAGTCGCGACAGGCACCGCCAGCGCACGGAAAGCCGTCGCGACTTTCGTCGCCCCACTACACAATCGCGAAAGCTCGCGGCTGAAGCCGCTCCCACAAGGGCACGGCCTAGTCGCGGAAGTTGTCGAACTGCAGCGGCAGCTCGAACTCGCTGCCGCGCAGCAAGGCGATGGCTGCCTGCAGGTCGTCGCGCTTCTTGCCGGTCACGCGCAGCTTCTCGCCGTTGACCTGGCTGTCGACCTTGAGCTTGGCGTCCTTGATCGTGCCCTGGATCTTCTTCGCCAGCTCGCGGCCGATGCCCTGCTTCACCGCGATCTTCTGGCGCGCACCGGCCACGTTGGTCTCGACGTCGCCGAACTCCAGGCAGCGCACGTCGATCTTCCGCGCCGCCAGGCGCGCGCGCAGGATGTCCGACATCTGCTGCAGCTGGAACTCGCTGGGCGCCGACTGCCGGATCTCGTCGCCGTCGCGCTCGAAGGCGGCGTCCACGCCCTTGAAGTCGAAGCGCGTGGACAGCTCGCGGTTGGCCTGGTCGACGGCGTTGGTCAGCTCGTGGGTGTCGACTTCGGAGACGATGTCGAAGGAGGGCATGGCGCGGAATGGATGGCGTGGGGTGGAACAGGGTAGCGCGGATGCTCCGGCATCGTCATTCCCGCGAGAGCGGGAACCAGGCGCCCTTGGGCTCTCCGGCAGGGTTGGTTGAAGTCACTGGGTTGCCGCTTTCGCGGGAATGACGAGCGAGGCGGGAAGGCGCGTCGGCTGCGGAGGCCACGGAAGCACGACGGACGACACGGCATCGCTACCCACTTGCCCCGCGCCCGGCGCGCAGGCAACGTGACGCGATGCCCGCGCCCGTCGATGCCGCCGACCACCCTAGCCGCGCCCGTGCGGCGGCGTACATGCTGGTCGCCGTCGCCCTGTTCGCGCTGATGGACAGCGGCCTGAAGCTGCTCTCGCCGCACTATCCGCCGCTGCAGGTGGCGACGCTGCGCGGTGCCTCGGCGCTGCCGCTGGTGCTGGCCTGGTCGCTGGCCACGGTGGGCGTGCGCGGGCTGCTGCGCGTGCACTGGCCGCTGCACCTGCTGCGCGGCGTGCTGGGCCTGGCGTTGATGGCCGGCTTCGTGTACGGCCTGCGCACGCTGCCCCTGTCGACCGCGTACGCGATCACGTTCGTGGCGCCGCTGCTGGTGACGGCGATGGCGGTGCCGATCCTGGGCGAGCGCGTCGGGCCGCGGCGCTGGATCGCGATCGGGGTCGGCCTGGCCGGCGTGCTGGTCGTGCTGCGGCCGACCGGGCAGGGAATGATGACGCTGGGCGGGCTGGCGATCCTGCTGGCGGCGGTGTGCTACGCGGCCTCGGCGATCACCGTGCGCCTGCTGGCCCAGCGCGACAGCACCCAGGCGATGGTGTTCTGGCTGATGCTGATCCTGGTCGCCGGCGGCGGCGCGCTGTCGTTCCGCGAATGGCTGCCGGTCCAGGGCGGGCACTGGTGGATCGTCGCCGGCATCGGCGGCGCCGGGACGCTGGCGCAGGTTGCGCTCACCGAGGCCTTCCGCCGCGGCGAGGCCTCGTTCATCGCGCCGCTGGAATACACCGCGCTGGTGTGGGGCGTGCTGCTCGACCTCGCGCTGTGGCAGGTGCTGCCCGACGGCACGACCTGGCTGGGCGCGGCGATCATCGTCGCCAGCGGCCTGTACCTGCTCAGGCGCGAACGCGTGCGCAAGGTGGAACCGATGGCGCCGGTGGAGCTGCCCTGAGCGCCCGCGGGGCTTCGCCCCGACGCCCCGACGCCGTCATTCCCGCGAAAGCGGGAACCCAGCGACTTCAATGCATGCAGTGCCGGGGGTCCAAAGTCGCTGGGTTCCCGCTTTCGCGGGAATGACGGCAGTGGGGAAGTCCCGCGCCAGCCTCCGAGGCGCACGGACGCCGTGCCATTGAAGAAGGCGGGCCCGCGCGGGCCCGCCGCCGGGGTGCGGCCGGCCGGGGGGGGGGGCGGCCGCCGCGGCCGCTGGCGGATCAGCAGCGCGCGCCGATGCCGACGCCGACCATCACCGGGTTGAACTCGGTGGTGCCGGCCTTGGCGCCGTCGAGCTTGATGTCGCCGTCGCCGTCGAAGTAGCGGGCGTCGGCGCGGGCGAACCAGGTCGGGTTGATGTTGACGTCCACGCCCACCGTGGCCACCGCGCCCTTGGCGGTTTCCACGCCGATGCGCTGCCCGGCCAGCGCGCCCGCGCCGTCGGCCTTCTCGTGGCTGTAGTTGGTCTCGTGGTAGCCCAGGCCCACGAACGGACGCACCATGTTGTCGGCCGCGCCGAAGTGGTACTGGCCGCTCAGCGAGTACGGCTGCGCGTCGATGCTGGCCGTCTTCTGGCCGCCGGTGGAGATGCGGTAGCCGGTCCGGTCGGCGCCCCAGGCCTCGACCGCGATGTTGTCGGTGATGTTCCAGGCCGCGCTCAGGGTCGGGGTGCCTTCGCCGTCGGCCTTGGTCAGGTTGCCGTCGACGACCGGGTTGCGGGTGGGGTCGGTGAGCGAATAGCCGCCGGTCACGGTGAAGCGCTTGCCGGACGCGGTCCCGCCGGAAGCGTCCTGCGCGAACGCGGCCGGCGCGAAGGCGGCGGCGAGGGCCAGGGTCAGGGTACCGATGGAAAGCGTGCGAATGGACAGCATGGGGGAGTCTCCTCGTTTCGTGTTCTATGCCCCGGGAGAGGGCGCGCACACCCTAGCGAGGCGCGAATGAACTGCCCTTGTTCGCGACGGGAACGTTCAGGGAACTTTGACGGACGATTAAGGATGCCCTTCGCGTGCCGCGCGTCGGCCCCGCAGGCGCGTGACGAAGGTCATCCCCCCCAACGGCACGTGAACCGCCACGGCGTCGCGGACACACTTCGCGCATGCCATGCGGAGGGGGCACGACGATGCGCAACGGGATATTGGCCGGTGCACTGCTGCTGGCCTGCGGCAGCGCCGCGGCGGCCGACGTCAAGGTCGATTGCGACGTCCACAGCGACTACGACTTCGCGCTGACGCAGAAGAGCCTGATCCTGACCCGCAATTCGGGCGCGCCGAAAACCGTGCTGATGCGGCAGGGCCGCTTGTTCATCGACGACCGTTGGGTCCAGGTCGGTCCGCGCGACCGCGAGCGCCTGGCCGAGTACGAGCGCAAGGCGCGCGCGACGATGCCGCTGGCCGCGCAGATCGGCCGCGACGCCGCGACGATCGCCTTCACCGCGCTGGGCGAGGTCGCCAAGGGCTTCAGCCGCGATCCGGACCGGACCGACGCCAGGCTCCGCGAGGCGCGCGAGCAGCTCGACCGCAGTCTGGCGCGCTCGGTCAGCGCGACCCACTTCAACAGCGCCGACCTCGGCAAGGGGATCGGCGAGGCGGTCGGCGAGGCCGTGCCGATGGTCGTGGGCGACATCGTCGGCGGCGCCCTGCGCGCGGCGTTCACCGGCGACACGCAGCGGCTGGAGGAACTGGACGACCTCGACGCCCGCATCGACGCCATCGTCGAGCCGCGCGCCAAGGCGCTCGAGCGCAACGCCGAAACGCTGTGTCGCAGCATGCGCGAGCTCGACGCCATCGACGATGCGCTCGAGTACCGCCACGACGGCAAGCCCCTGGACCTGCTGCGGGTCGAGGCCGGGGCCGGGAACGAGGCCGACCGCGCCGACCGCACCGGCTGAGCCGCCGCCAGCTCCCGTTCGCGTCGTTTTCTCCCCTGCGACGCGGGCGCCGCGCCCTTCGTGCCCCCACGGAGGGCGCTCTTTTTTTCCCGGCCGCAAAACCATGGTCGAGGTTGGCGCGGGCGCCCCGGCGGGCGACAATGGCGATCCCCTCGCACCCGGAGCGCCGCATGGCCGACCTGAAGGAAGCACGTGTTCCCGACATCGGCGGCTACGACGACGTGCCGGTGATCGAGGTCCTGGTGGCGGTCGGCGACACGGTCGCCAAGGACCAGGGGCTGGTGACGCTGGAATCGGACAAGGCGACGATGGAAGTGCCGTCGCCGTTCGCCGGGGTGGTGAGGGAGCTCAGGCTCAAGGTCGGCGACACCGTGTCCGAGGGCGCGGTGGTGGCGATGATCGAGGCGCAGGGCGAGGCGGCGGCCGGGAAGGCGGCGCCCGCGCAGCCGCCGGCCGAGCCGCCGCGCGCCGAGCCGGAAACGCCGCGGCAGGAGGTGCGCACGACCGAGACCGGCGCGCAGGTCCCGCCGGTGGTGGTCGATGCGCGGCCGGACAACATCGCCCGGGCCGCGATCGACAGCAAGGCCGGTCTGGCCCCGGCGCCGCTGCTGCGGTTCGAGGCGGACGCGCTGATGCCGGACAAGGTGCCCTACGCCAGTCCCGCGGTGCGGCTGTTCGCGCGCGAGCTGGGCGTCGACCTGGCGCGGGTCGCGGGCAGCGCGCGCGGCGGGAGGATCACCCGGGAGGACGTGCAGCAGTTCGTCAAGGGCGCGCTGCAGGGCGGCGCGGCCGCCGCGGTCGCCGGCGGCGGCGGGCTCAACCCCGGATCAGGTCCGGGGCAGGCTCTGCTGCCCTGGCCGAAGGTGGACTTCGCCAAGTTCGGCGAGGTCGAGGTCAAGCCGCTGTCGAAGATCAAGAAGATCTCCGGCGCCAACCTCGCCCGCAACTGGGCGATGATCCCGCACGTCACCCAGCACGACGCCGCCGACATCACCGAGCTCGAGGCGCTGCGCGTCGCGCTCAACAAGGAGAACGAGAAGGCCGGGATCAAGCTCACCATGCTCGCCTTCATCATGAAGGCCAGCGTCGCCGCGCTGCGGAAGTACCCGGACTTCAATGCCTCGCTCGATGCCGGCGGCGAGAACCTCACTCTCAAGAAGTACTTCCACGTCGGCTTCGCCGCCGACACGCCCAATGGCCTGGTGGTGCCGGTGGTGCGCGACTGCGACCGCAAGGGCGTGGTCGAGATCGCGCGGGAGACCGGCGAGCTGGCTTCGAGGGCGCGCGAGGGCAAGCTCGGCCCGGCCGAGATGAGCGGCGGCTGCTTCTCGATCAGCTCGCTGGGCGGGATCGGCGGCACCTCGTTCACGCCGATCGTCAACGCGCCCGAAGTCGCGATCCTCGGCGTGTCGAAGTCGGCGATGAAGCCGGTCTGGAACGGCGAGAAGTTCAAGCCGCGGCTGGTGCTGCCGCTCTCGCTGTCCTACGACCACCGCGTGATCGACGGCGCCGCCGCCGCGCGCTTCACCGCCTACCTCGCGCAGCTGCTGGGCGACATGCGGCGCGTGCTCCTGTAAGGACGCGCGCGATGGCCGCCACGACTCCGCTCGGCGCCGCCGGCGAAGGCGTGCGCGCGGTGGCCGGCGAGGCCGCCCGGCGCGGGCTGGACGGCCTGGGCTCGGTGCTCGACTTCCACCTGCTGCGCGCCGCCGGCATGGACATCACCGTCGGCGGGCTGGTCGCCGCGGTGCTGGTGATCCTGATGGCCTGGCTGCTGTCGGCGCTGGTGCGCCGCGCGGTGCGCCGCTTCGGGCACCGCCACCAGGGCGTCAACCAGGCCGCGCTGTACACCGTCTCGCGGCTGCTGCATTACGTGCTGCTGGTGACCGGCATCCTGCTGGCGCTGGATTTCGCCGGCATCCCGCTGGGCAAGTTCACCATCTTCGCCGGTGCGCTGGGCGTGGGCCTGGGCTTCGGCATGCAGGCGATCTTCGGGAACTTCATCTCCGGGCTGATCCTGCTGTTCGACCGCTCGCTCAAGATCGGCGACTTCGTCGAGCTCGACAACGACATGCGCGGCACCGTGCACGCGATCAACATCCGCGCCACCCGCATCGTCACCAACGACAACATCGGCGTGCTGGTGCCCAACTCCGAGTTTGTCAACGGCCGGGTGGTGAACTGGACCCACCGCAGCGTCAACCGCCGCATCCGCGTGCCGTTCCGGGTCGCCTTCGGCGTCGACAAGGAGCTGGTGAAGAAGGCCGCGCTGGAAGCCGCTGCGCGCGTGCCCTTCACCCTCGCCACCGAGGGCGAGCAGCGGCCGCAGGTGTGGCTGGTGGCCTACGGCGAGAACGGCGTCGAGTTCCTGCTGGTGGTGTGGCTGACCGAGGCCGCGGCGCGGCGCAACGTCGCCATCCAGGCCGCCTACCTGTGGGAGCTCGACACCTCGCTGCGCGAGCACGGCATCGAGGTCCCGTACCCGCAGCGCGACCTGCGCCTGCGGTCGGCCTTCGGCCTGGAGGGCGCGCGCGCGGTCGCGGCGCTGCTTCCCGGCCGGCAGGCGCCGGCGCCGGCGCCGCAGGAGGCGGGCGAGGCGGAGACGGGCGCGATCGCGCCGCACGAGCGCCGCGCCCTCGCCGGCAACGATGCTTCGGAAGACACCCAGCGCCGCATCGCCGAGGACGAGGCGATGCGCAGGCAGGCCGAGGAAGACGCGGCCCGTTCCCCACCCAAGGCCGGTCCCGCGCGGGATCGCCAGCCCCCCGAGGAGTGAAGACATGGCAACCCAGGAAGTGAAGGTCCCCGACATCGGCGGCTACGACGACGTGCCGGTGATCGAGGTGCTGGTTGCGGTCGGCGACACGATCGCGAAGGACCAGGGCCTGGTGACGCTGGAATCGGACAAGGCGACGATGGAGGTGCCCTCGTCGGTGGCCGGAGTGGTGAAGGAGCTCAAGGTCAAGGTCGGCGACACGGTGTCGGAAGGCAGCGTGGTGGCGGTGGTGGAGGCGCAGGACGCCGCGGCTGCCGGAGCAGGGCCATCCGGCGGCACCGCCGCCGAGGCCGCGAAACAGCCAGCCCCTCTCCCGCAGGCGGGAGCGGGAGGCGCGCGCAGCGCGCCAGGGGAGGGCGCGGCTCCAAAAGCCGGCCCCTCGCCCCAACCCTCTCCCGCAAGCGGGAGAGGGGACACCACGCCCGCCCCGCAGGCCGCGGCCGCTTCCGGCCGCAAGGCCGACATCGAATGCGCCATGGTCGTGCTCGGGGCCGGCCCGGGCGGCTACACGGCCGCGTTCCGCGCCGCCGACCTCGGCCTCGACACCGTACTGGTCGAGCGCTATCCCATCCTCGGCGGCGTCTGCCTCAACGTCGGCTGCATCCCGTCCAAGGCGCTGCTGCACGCGGCGGCGGTGATCGACGAGGCGCAGCACGCGTCCGACTACGGCGTCGACTTCGGCAAGCCGGAGATCGCGCTCGACAGGCTGCGCGCCTACAAGGAGAAGGTCGTCGGCCAGCTCACCAAGGGCCTGGCCGGCATGGCCAAGCAGCGCAAGGTGCGCGTGGCTACCGGCAGCGCCAGGTTCGTGTCCGCCAACGAGCTGGAGATCGTCGATGGCGACGGCAAGGCGCAGCTGCTCAGGTTCGAGCACTGCATCATCGCCGCCGGCAGCCAGGCGCTGAAGCTGCCGGGCTTCCCGTGGGACGACCCGCGGGTGATGGACTCCACCGACGCGCTCGAGCTGGCCGACGTGCCTTCGAGGCTGCTGGTCGTCGGCGGCGGCATCATCGGGCTGGAGATGGCGACGGTGTACCGCGCGCTGGGGAGCGAGGTGACCGTGGTCGAATTCATGCCGCAGCTGATGCCGGGCGCGGATCCGGACCTCGTCAAGCCGCTCGCCGACCGCCTGAAGAAGCAGGGCGTGGCAGTGCACCTGGAGACCAAGGTGGTCGAGGCCAAGGCGCAGAAGGCCGGCATCGCCTGCACGTTCGAGGGCAAGAGCATCCCCGAGACGAAGGCCTTCGACCGCGTGCTGGTCGCCGTGGGCCGCGCGCCGAACGGCAAGAAGATCGACGCGGAGAAGGCCGGCGTGCGCGTGACCGAGCGCGGCTTCATCGAGGTCGACGCGCAGATGCGCACCAACGTGCCGCACATCTTCGCCATCGGCGACCTGGTCGGCCAGCCGATGCTGGCGCACAAGGCCACCCACGAGGGCAAGCTGGCGGCCGAGGTCGCGGCCGGGCAGAAGAAGGAATGGGTGGCGCGGGTGATCCCGTCGGTGGCCTACACCGACCCGGAGATCGCCTGGGTCGGCGTCACCGAGACCGAGGCGAAGGCCAAGGGGCTGAAGGTCGGCACCGGCAAGTTCCCGTGGGCGGCCTCGGGCCGCGCGATCGGGCTGGGCCGCACCGAGGGTTTCACCAAGCTGGTCTTCGACGAGGCCACCCACCGGATCGTCGGCGCGGGCATCGTCGGCGTGCACGCCGGCGACCTGATCGCCGAGGCCGCGCTGGCGATCGAGATGGGCTGCGAGGCCGAGGACATCGGCCACACCATCCACCCGCATCCCACCCTGAGCGAATCGGTGGGCATGGCCGCCGAGGTCTACGACGGGACCATCACCGACCTCTATATCCCGAAGAAGAAGTGACGTCCACGGCGCGCCGGCACCGGCGCGCCGCCGGATGCCGGCACGTCGAAGCGCGCCCGATCGTGCGCGCCGGCATGCGCGCAGCGTGCGCGTGCGCACAGTCCCCGGCGCGCTAGGGTCGCCCCCATCTCGACGCATCGCGGCCGACGTCGCTATGCAGGGCGTTCAGGGGATATCGAGAGGGGAGACACCATGAATGCACCCGCATTGCTTGCGGCGGCGCTCGCTTGCGCCTGCCTGCCGGGCGCCGCTTCCGCGGCGCAGACCGATCGCCTGCCGGACGTGGCCGACATCGAGGCCGCCGGCGCGTTCGACGCCGGACTGCTCGCGCGCGAACGCAGCCTGCAGGCCGAGCGCGCCGCCTATCCGGCGTACTTCCGCCGCGCCTACGCGCGCTATCCGCGCATCCCGGCGGGCACGCTGGAGGCGCTGGCCTACAGCCAGAGCCGCTGGCAGCAGATGCGGCCCGACCTCGACGACGAACCGCGCCACGGCGACATGCCGCGCGCCTGGGGCGTGATGGGCCTGTACGCCGGCGAGGGCTTCGCCGACCAGGTCGGCGAGGCGGCGGCGCTGCTGGGCACCAGCGTCGAGCGGGTCGAGCGCGACCCGGCGACCAACATCCTCGCCGCCGCCGTCCTGCTCGACCGCGAGCTGCGCGGCACCGCGCGCGACGACGCGGCCTTGGCGCAGGCGCTGCAGCGCTACGCGGGCTTCGTCGGCAACGGCGACGGCGGCGTGGAAGCGTATGCCCGCGCCAGCTTCGCCTTCGACGTGCTGCTCGGCCTGGACCGCGGCGTGGACGACAACGGCATCCGCGTCCCCGAGCGCGCGGTGGAATGGGAGCAGGCGTTCCCGGCCGACATGCTGGTCCGGCTCGACGCGCCGCTGGTGCGCCTGGACCTGGACCGCGACGTGGTGGAAACCGGCGACTACGCGGTCGACGTGCGCTCCGGGCAGCTGGTCGCGCGCGGCGCCGCGGGCGAGGGCGTCGCCGCCGCCGGCGACGTGCAGCGCGCCGCGGCGGTGGACTACCCCGGCGCGCGCTGGGTGGCCTCGCCCAACTACTCCTCGCGCGGCGGCACCGCGGTGCGCGAGGTCGCGATCCACACCATGCAGGGCAGCTACGCCGGCTCGATCTCGTGGTTCCAGAACCCGGCCTCGCAGGTCAGCGCGCACTACCTGATCCGCAGCTCGGACGGCCAGGTGACGCAGATGGTGCGCGAAAGCCAGAAGGCCTGGCACGTGGGTTCGCACAACGCGCACTCGATCGGCATCGAGCACGAGGGCTACATCAGCAACCCCGACTGGTACACGAGCGCGATGTACAACGCCTCGGCGGCGATCACGCGGCAGTCGTGCGCGCGCTACGCGGGCATCGTCTGCACCCGGACCATGAAGACCTACACCACGGCCAAGCTGAGCGATGCCGACTACGACGTCCTCGGCCACCAGAACCTCACCGACAACTCGCACACCGACCCGGGCAAGTACTGGAACTGGTCGAAGTACTACGGCCTGGTCAACCCCGGCTCCGGCGGTACCGCCGTGCTCGACAGCTTCGAGAGCAGCGTCGGCCACTTCGTGACCAGCCCGACCTATTCGGGCAGCACCACCGGCATCTCCACGGCCTCGACGGCTGCGCGCAACTGCAGCATCCGCCACGGCGGCTCGTGCTCGCTGCAGGTGCGGTTGATCGACAACACGGCCTCGTCCGCGGCCTGGGCGGTGCGGCTGCTCTCCGGCAGCGGCAACCCCGGCAGCAACACGGCGCTCGCGCGCAGCGGCCGCATCGGCTTCTGGGTCTACGTCGCCGGCACCGGCATGAGCGTGGCGGTCGGCATCGACGACAGCGACGGCACCGAGCGCTCGACCTCGAAGGCGGTCCCGGCCAACACCTGGACCTACGTCGAGTGGGCGCTGTCCGACGCCGCCCAGTGGAACGCCTGGGCCGGCAACAGCAACGGCGCGATCACCGCCTCCACGGTCAAGCTCGACGCGGTGTGGTTCCTGCACGCCAACACCAGCTACACCGTCAACGCCTACGTGGACGACGTGCAGCTGCGCAACTGAGCTGGTCGCGGACGCACCCGAACCCGATCCGCCCGGTGGCGGGTCCGGTCGTCGGAACGCCGCTTTCCAGGGCCACCGCGCAACTCGCAACGCCGGGTGCGGATGGCCTTGGGGCGAATGTCCCCCGGCGCCGGCCTCCGGCCGGC
>JAYRKR010000055.1:0-23962 GCA_041905645.1 Luteimonas sp. | reverse complement strand
CGGAAGTCGCGACGGCTTTCGTCGGCAAAGCGTCGCGACTTCCGTCGCTCCTACAGGGCTGTTGCCACCCGACCGGAAGAGCTCGCGGCTGAAGCCGCTCCCACAGGGGGCTCGAGGTGCCGCCGGCTTCACCTTCGCCTCACCCTTGCGCCATCGTGTCGCCGCGCGCGGCGGCGATCGTGACCGCCTCACCACGACGAGGGGAAGCGCGATGCGACTGGGCTTGAAGATCCTGATGGTGCTGGGCCTGACCCTGGCCATCCTGGTGCCGCTGACGATGATCCGCGGCGTCATCCACGAGCGCGAGGGCTATCGCGCGCAGGCGGTGGCCAAGGTCACCCGCAGCGTCGCGGGGGCGCAGTCGTTGGCCGGCCCGGTGCTGGTGGTGCCGTACCGCGAGACCACCGACGTGGTCGAGCGCGACAAGTACGGCGTCGAGCAGACCGTGCAGCGCGTGCGCGACGGCCAGTGGGTGTTCTTCCCGAAGACGCTCGACGCCGGCGGCACGCTGCGGCCGCAGGCGCGCCACAGCGGGCTGTACGAGGTGCACGTCTTCGAATGGCAGGGGCACGCGCAGGCCGCGTTCGACGTGCAGGTCCCGGCCGATGCCGATCCCGCGCATCCGCGCAGCATCGGCCGGCCGTGGCTGGGCTACGCCATCGGCGACGTGCGCGGCCTGCGCGGCAGCTCGCGGCTGCGCATCGACGGGCGCGAGGTGGCCGTCGCGCAGGGCCTGGGCAGCCGCCCCGACGGCGGCGTGCACGCGCGCCTGCAAGCGCCGCGCGCCGGGCAGCGGCTGCGCTTCGACAGCCGCTTCGACTTCGTCCTCGCGGGCACCGAGCAGCTCGAGCTGGTGCCGCTGGCCGACAACAACCGCGTGGCCCTGGCCTCGCCGTGGCCGCATCCGAGCTTCGTCGGCACGCTCTCGCCGAACCGGCTGGAGACCGGCGACGCGGGCTTCAGCGCCGAGTGGAGCCTGCCGGCGCTGGCCGCCAACACCCAGGTGCAGTACCTGCGCGGCCTGAAGCTGGTCGACGCGGGCCGCGCCGAGGGGCGCGGCGTCGACGGATCGACCGCGCTCGCCGGCGTGGACAGCATCCAGCTGAAGCTGATCGACCCGGTCGACGTCTACACCCAGGCCGACCGCGCCACCAAGTACGGCCTGCTGTTCGTGGCGCTGACCTTCGTCGGCTTCTTCATGTTCGAGCTGGTCAAGCAGCTGCGCATCCATCCGATCCAGTACGCGCTGGTCGGGCTGGCGCTGGCGATCTTCTTCCTGCTGCTGGTGAGCCTGTCGGAGCACGTCCCGTTCGGCTGGGCGTACCTGGCGGCGAGCGCGGCCTGCATCGGCCTGCTCGGCTTCTATCTCAGCGCGGTGCTGCGCGGCGCGTGGCGCGGGCTGGGCTTCGCCGCGATGCTGGCGACGCTGTACGCCGCGCTCTACGGCCTGCTGGTGTCGGAGGACAACGCGCTGGTGCTGGGCGCGGGCCTGCTGTTCGCGGTCCTGGCCGCGGTGATGGTGCTCACGCGCAAGGTGGACTGGTACCGGCTGTCGGCGAACTGACGCGCCCGTAGGAGCGCCCCATGGGCGCGATGGCTTTCTCAGAGAAGGCGATCGCGCCCATGGGGCGCTCCTACGGGAACAGGCTCACGCCGGGCACCAGCCACAGCGACAGCCCGGCCAGCGCGCAGCCGATGCCGGTCGCGGCGAGCACGTCGCTCGGGTAGTGCAGCCCCAGCACGACCCGCGAGACCGCCACGGTCGCGGTGAACGGCAGCAGCAGCCAGGCCAGCGCCGGGTAGTGTGCCAGCGCCACCAGGCTGAAGGCGACCGCGTGCAGGGTGTGGCCGGAGGGGAAGCTGAACTCGTCCAGCGGCGCCACCCAGGCGTGGATGCGCACGTCCGAGGCGAACGGGCGCGGGCGGCGCGTCCAGCGCTTGAGGCCCTTGTACAGCGCCAGCGCGATCGCGCCGGTCGCGGCCAGGTGCAGCGCGGCGAACAGGCCGTCGCGGCCGTCGAGCAGCACCAGCGCGGCCATCAGCGCGTACCAGAACGCGCCGTCGCCCAGGCGGCTGGCGAGCGCGAACGCGCGGCGCACGCCGCCGTGCGCGCCGATCCTGTTGGCGCGCAGGCACCAGCCGGCCTCGCCGGCGAACAGGCGGCTACGCGGTGGCGATGCGTGCATGGGCGTCCTCCCGGTTGGCGAGTCGCTGCAGGATCGCGTCGAAGGCGGCCGCCACGTCGGCCGGCCGCAGGCCGGCCACGGCCTGGCGCGCAGGTCGGCGTCGCCGCCGACGTGGCGGGTCGCGGCGACGAAGCCGTCGTCGTCGCCGGCGGCGAGCGCGGCGCCGTGGACGCCGTCGCGCAGGTGCTCGCGCGCGGCGCCGTAGTCGAAGGCGATGGTCGGCACGCCGCTGGCCATGGCCTCGAGGGTGACGTTGCCGAAGGTCTCGGACTCGCTCGGGAACACGAACAGGTCGCCGCTGGCGAAGTGGCGCGCGAGGTCCTCCCCGCGCTGCACGCCGCAGAAGACGAAGTCGGGGTTGTCGCGCTGGAGCTGCTCGCGCGCCGGGCCGTCGCCGACCCAGGCGAAGCGCGCGTCCGGGCGCGCCTGCTGCAGCGCGCGGAACGCGCGCACCGCCAGCGACAGGTTCTTCTCCGCGGCGATGCGGCCGACGTGGATGGCGACCGGCGCGTGCTCCTCCACGCCCCAGGACCGGCGCAGCGCGGGATCGCGCCGCGCGGGATGGAACAGCGCGGTGTCGACCGCGCGCGGCAGCAGCGCCACGTTGGCGAAGCCGAGGCCCTGCAGGAACGCCTGCAGCTCCCGCGTCGGCACCAGGGTCGCGTCGCCGAGGTTGTGGAAGTGGCGCATCCAGCGCAGCGCGACCGGCTGCAGCCACGCGGCGCCGTAGTCGCGCATGTAGCGGTCGAAGCGGGTGTGGAAGCCGGTGGCGGCGGGAATGCGCAGGCGCCGCGCGGCGCGCAGCGCCGACCAGCCCAGCGGCCCTTCGGTGGCGACGTAGACCGCGTCGGGCCGCGCCTGGCGCCACAGCGATTCGATCGTGCGCGTGGCCGGCAGCCCGAACTTCAGGCCGGGGTAGCGCGGCAGGTTGGCGCCGCGCAGCAGGACCTCGCCGGCGCCTGCGGCCTGGCCGGGCGATTGCCGCGGCCGCAGCACGCCGACCTCGTGGCCGCGCGAGCGCAGGCCCTGTTCCAGCGCCTGCACCGTCAGCGCGACCCCGTTGACCTCGGGCGGCCAGGTTTCGGTGACGATCGCAAGGCGCATCGGCGGGCCGTGGGAAGCGGCGGATGCACGCATCGTCGGTGGGCGCCGTGTAACGCGTGTTGCGGTTTCATGGCAGGGCGGTGACAGGGTCGGCAGCGGTGGCCTCGACCATCATTCCCGCCGTCCGTCGTCCGCCGCCCGCGATCCGCGATCCGCGATCCGCCATCCGCCATCCGCCATCCGCCATCCGCCATCCGCCATCCGCCATCCGCCATCCGCCATCCGCCATCCGCCATCCGCCATCCGCCGTCATTCCCGCGAAAGCGGGAACCCAGTGACTTTCGCCGATGCCGGTCGATCAAAGACGCTGGGTTCCCGCTTTCGCGGGAATGACGATCTGGAAGGACGGCCGTAGGCGGGAAATGGCGGGCCGGCAACGGGCCGTGGCCGGGGCCCGCCTACAGCCGCTCGAACGCCAGCGCCACGTCCAGCGCCGCCGCGTCGGCCGGCTCGCCGGCCAGGTCCGCGCGCAGCAGCGGGCGGGGCTCCAGCCAGTCCTTCGACAGCGCCACCGCCAGCGAGCGGCCGGCGGCGGCGGCGTCCAGGCGCGGGATGTCGCGCGCCTCGTGGCCACGGTGCAGCAGCACGGCGATGCGCAGCAGCGCGGTGCTCCGCCGCGCCTGCGCGAGCAGGCGGTCGGGCAGGGCGTTGAACGCGGACCTGGACACCTTGCGCCGGTGCGCGCGCACCAGCGAGGCGAGGAACTGCTGCTCCTGGCGCGAGAAGCCGGCGATGTCGGAGTTCTCCAGGATGTAGGCGCCGTGCACGTGGTACTGGCTGTGCGCGATCGCCAGGCCCACTTCGTGCAGGCGCGCGGCCCAGCCCAGCATCAGGCGGTCGTCGGGCCCCAGGCCCCAGGCCGGCGCGACCTGGTCGAACAGCTGCAGCGCGGTCTGCTCCACCCGCAGCGCCTGCTCCGCGTCGACGCCGTAGCGCAGCATCAGCGCGGCGACCGAGGCGTCGCGCGGGTCGTCGTCGCTGATGCGGCCGACCATGTCGTGCAGCACACCCTCGCGCAGCGCCGCCTTGCTCACCGCCATGCGCTGCAGCCCGAGCGCGGCGAACGCCGCCTCCAGCACCAGCACGCCGCCGGCGATGATCGGCCGGCGGTCGTCGGACAGGCCCGGCAGGTCGATGTCCTCGATGCGCCCGGCGCGCAGCAGCGCGTCGCGCACCTGCGGCAGCGCCTCGGCGGTCACCGAGCCCTTGGTCAGCTTCATCGCCGCGCAGATGTCGCCGATGGCCTTGTTGGTGCCCGACGAGCCCAGCGCCTCCTGCCAGCCCAGCGCGCGATAGGCGCCGGCGAACTGCTGGAACTCCGCGGTCACCTCGACCAGCGCCTCGTTCCAGCGCCGTCGCGAGAGCCGGCCGTTGCCGAAGAACCGGCGCGTGCTGGCCACGCAGCCCACCTGCAGGCTCTCGCGCTCGATCGCGTCGAAGCCCGAGCCGATGATGCACTCGGTCGAGCCGCCGCCGATGTCGATCACCAGCCGCAGCTGGCCGTTCTTGGGCGGCTGCGCATGGGCGACGCCGAGGTAGACCAGGCGCGCCTCCTCGCGGCCGGAGACGACCTCGATGGCGTGCCCGAGCGCAGTCTCGGCCGGCACCAGGAACGCCTGCGGCGCCGACAGCGCGCGCACCGTGTTGGTGGCCACCGCGCGCACGTGCTGCGGCGGGATGTCGCGGATCCGCTGGCCGAAGCGCGACAGGCACTCGAGCGCGCGCTGGCGCACCTCCAGGGTCAGCCCGCCCTTGCCGTCCAGGCCCTCGGCCAGCCGCACCGTCTCGCGCAGGCGGTCGACGATGCGCAGCTGCCCCAGCGTGTAGCGCGCGACCACCATGTGGAAGCTGTTGGAGCCCAGGTCGACGGCCGCCAGCATGTCGCCGTCGCGCAGCGGCTCGGCGGTGGTGGGGACGAAGGCGGGGACGGGCAGGGTGGCGCTCATCCGCAGATCTTCGCCAGCAGCGCGGCCTGCGCCGAATGCGGCGCGCCGTCCGCGCCCGGCCCGGCCTTGCGGTAGGCGCCGTCGGCCTGCAGCTCCCAGGCGTTGGCGTTGTCGGCGAGGTAGTTGTCCAGCACCTCGTCGCGGATGCGCGCGGCGATCGCCGGGTCGAGGATCGGGAAGCCGATCTCCACCCGCCGCAGCAGGTTGCGCTCGAGCCAGTCGGCGCTGGCGCACAGCAGGTCGGGGTCGCCGTCGTTGCCGAACCAGTACACGCGGCTGTGCTCGAGGAAGCGGCCGACGATCGAGCGCACGCGGATGTCGTCCGACACGCCGGGCACGCCCGGGCGCAGGGTGCACGCGCCGCGCACGACCAGGTCGACCTGCACCCCGGCCTGCGAGGCGGCGTACAGCGCGCGCACCACGCGCGGCTCGTTGAGGGCGTTCATCTTGGCGATGATGCGCCCCGGCCGCCCCGCGCGGGCGTGCGCGGCCTCGCGTTCGATCCGCGCGAGCACGCCGGCGTGCAGGGTGAACGGCGACTGCAGCAGGCGCTCGAGCCGGATCGCCGGCGCCAGCCCGGAGAGCTGCTGGAACACCAGGTGCACGTCGTTGCCGATGCCGGGGTCGGCGGTGATCAGGCCGAGGTCGGTGTACGCGCGCGCGGTGCCGGCGTGGTAGTTGCCGGTGCCCAGGTGCACGTAGCGGCGCAGCTTGCGGCCCTCGCGGCGCACCACCAGCAGCATCTTGGCGTGGGTCTTGTAGCCGACCACGCCGTAGACGACCTGCACGCCGGCCTCCTGCAGGCGGTCGGCGAAGGCGAGGTTGGCCTCCTCGTCGAAGCGCGCGCGCAGCTCGACCACCACGGTGACGTCCTTGCCGTTGCGCGCGGCCTGCACCAGGTGCTCGATGATCGCCGAGTCCTTGGCGGTGCGGTACAGCGTCTGCTTGATCGCCAGCACGTTCGGGTCCTCGGCGGCCTGGCGGATCATCTCCAGCACCGGGGCGAAGGCGTCGAACGGGTGGTGCAGCAGCACGTCGCCGGCGGCGACGCGCTCGAAGATCGCGTCGCTGCCGGCGAGCTGGCGCGGCACGAACGGCGGGAACTTCAGGTCCGGGCGGTCGACCTGGTCGTAGATCTGGACGATGCGGTTGAGGTTGACCGCGCCGTTGATGCGGTAGACCGCGTTCTCCGGCAGCTCGAAGTTCTCCAGCAGCGTCTGCACGATCGGCTTCGGGCAATTGGCCGCGATCTCCAGCCGCATCGCCCGCAGGTAGCCGCGGCCGACCAGCTCGTCGCGCAGCGCCAGGGCGAGGTTCTCGACTTCCTCCTCGTCGACGATCAGCTCGGAGTTGCGGGTGACGCGGAACTGGTAGGCGCCCTTGACCTCCATCCCCGGGAACAGCTCCTCGACGAACTCCGACAGCACCGAGGACAGGAACACGAAGTCGTACTCGCCGCCGGACACCTTCTGCGGCAGCTGGATGATGCGCGGCAGCGAGCGCGGCGCGCGCACCACCGCCAGGTGGCCGCTGCGGCCGAACGCGTCGCGGCCCTTGAGCACCACCACGATGTTGAGCGACTTGTTGAGGATCTTCGGGAACGGGTGCGCGGGGTCCAGGCCGAGCGGCGAGAGCACCGGCATGATCTCCTCGCGGAAGTGCGCGCGCAGCCAGCGGGTCTGGCGCGCGTTCCAGGTCTCGCGCCCGAGCACGCGCACGCCCGCCGCCGCCAGCGCCGGCCGCAGCTCGTGGCTCCAGCAGTGGTACTGCGACTCGACCAGCTCGGCGGCGCGGTCGTGGATGCGCTTGAGCAGGGTCGCCGGGGCGATGCCGTCCGGGGCGACCGGCATCGCGAAGTCCTGCGCGTGGCGCACGGTGGCGGCGCGGATCTCGAAGAACTCGTCGAGGTTGGTGCAGGAGATGCACAGGTAGCGCAGCCGCTCGAGCAGCGGCACCGACTCGTCGCGCGCCTGCGCCAGCACGCGGAAGTTGAAGTCCAGTTGGGACAGCTCGCGGTTGAAGTACAGCGACGGGTCGCGCAGCGGGTCGTCCTCGACGGGCGCTTCGATGGCGGGGACGGGTGGTTTCATGCGCGGCTGGCCAGTGCGTCGGGGGGCGCCGCATCGTCGCGCGCGAGCACGCGCTCGGGGCCGAAGCGGCAGGTGAAGGTGCTGCCGCGGCCGACCTCGCTCTCGATCTCGAGGCGGGCCTGGTGCAGCTGCAGGATGTGCTTGACGATCGACAGCCCCAGCCCGGTGCCGCCGGACTCGCGCGAGCGGCTGGTGGAGACGCGGTAGAAGCGCTCGGTGATGCGCGGCAGGTGCGCGGCCGGGATGCCGTAGCCGCTGTCGCGCACCGACAGCGACGCGCCTCCGTCCGGCGCGCGGGCGAAGGCGATCGCGATGCTGCCGCCGGCCGGCGTGTAGCGCACCGCGTTGGCCACCAGGTTGGAGAACGCGCTGTGCAGCTCGCGGGTGGAGCCGCACAGGTCGACGCCGGCGGCGTCCTCGACGCTGATCGCGTGGCGGCGCTGGCTCAGCGCCTCGGCCTCGCGCCGCAGGGTCGCCAGCATCGGCGTCATCGCCACCGCCTCGTCGACCACGCTTTCCTGCGCCTCCAGGCGCGAGAGCGTCAGCAGGTCCTCGACCAGCTGGGTCATGCGCTGCGACTGCCGGCGCATCTCGTCGAGCATCGGCGCCCACTCGGGGTGGTCCAGCGGATCGAGCATGTCCAGGTAGCCGTGGACCACGGTCAGCGGCGTGCGCAGCTCGTGCGAGACGTTGGCGACGAAGTCGCGGCGCATCTGCTCGAGCCGCATCACCTTGCTGACGTCGCGCGCGACCAGCAGCCAGAGCTCGTCGGAATAGGGGATCAGCCGCAGGCTCAGGCGCACGGCGGGGTCGACCGGCGACGGTGCGTCCTGCATCGGCTCGGCGTGACGGCCGGCGGCCAGCCAGCGCGAGACCGGCAGCGGCTGCAGGCGGTCGCCCAGCGCGGCGTCGATGTCGTCGGGGTAGCGCAGGCCGAGCAGGCGGGTGGCGGCGTCGTTGAACCAGCGCACGCGCTGGCTGTTGCGCTCCACCACCACCACCGCGTCGGGCAGCGCGGCCGCGGCGGCGCTGTAGGCGCGCAGCATCTCCACCAGCCGGCGCTTGCGGCCGCGCATCTCGTCCTGGCCGCGGTACAGCAGCCTGTCGAGTTCGTTCCACACGCCGTCGCCCCGCGCCGGCTCGACCCGCTGGCGCGCGGTCAGCCGCACCAGCACGCCGCGCAGCTTCCAGTAGTGCCAGGCGACGACGCCGAGCGCCGCGATCGCCAGCGCCGGCCACGGATGGCCGAGCAGGAACCCGAGCAGCAGCGCCGCCACCAGCACCAGCGCGAGCCGGCCGAGCGTTCGGATCCATGCGTTGCGGGCGGCGGGAGGCATCGGTGGAGGATGGCGGCCTGGGAAGGAAGGCGGAAGGTAACGGAAGGAAACGATAAGGATTGACGGGAATTGTAGAGGGCGACGGGAGCTGGCCGTATCCCGCGCCGTCATTCCCGCGAAAGCGGGAACCCAGTGACTTTTCGCTGCGTTGCCAGTTGCAACGGCCAAGTCACTGGGTCCCCGCTTTCGCGGGAATGACGGCAAGAAGCCGGGCAAGGCACGGGTCCGTGAAAAGAAGGCGACGGGACCCCGGCCTCGCGGATCGTCGGTCGCGACCCGTCGGCCACCGTCGCACCCCTCACACCGACGCCGAGAACCGGTACCCCGCGCCGCGCACCGTCTGCACCATGTTGTCCAGGCCGGCCGGCTCGAGCGTCTTGCGCAGGCGGCGGATGTGCACGTCGACGGTGCGTTCCTCGACGTAGACGCTGCCGCCCCAGACGTGGTCGAGGAGCTGGGTGCGGGTGTAGACGCGCTCGGCGTGGGTCATGAAGAAGTGCAGCAGCCGGTATTCGGTGGGGCCGATCTGGACCGGCTCGTTGTTGGCGAACACGCGGTGCGCGGTGCCGTCGATGCGCAGCGCGCCGACGGCCACGCTGCCGTCCTCGTCGTCCTCGCGCGAGCGGCGCATGACCGCGCGGATGCGCGCGAGCAGCTCGCGCGAGGAGAACGGCTTGACCACGTAGTCGTCGACGCCGGCCTCCAGGCCGCCGACGCGGTCGTTCTCCTCGCCGCGGGCGGTGAGCATGATGATCGGGATCTCGCGGGTCAGCTCGTCGCGGCGCCAGCGCCGCGCCAGCTCGATGCCGCTGGTGCCCGGCAGCATCCAGTCGAGCAGGATCAGGTCGGGGACGCGGTCGGCGATCGATTCCTGCGCCTCGCGCGCGTCGCCGGCGTGGGCGGGCTCGTACTCGCCCTTGCGAAGGGCGAAGGCGACCATCTCGCGGATGGCCGGTTCATCGTCGACGATCAGGATGCGCTTCTGCATGGCGTGGTCGCGGCGGCCGCTCCCGGGAGTTCGGACTGCCGGCAGTAGACTACGGTTTTGTGACGGAAGCGTGACAGGTCGCGCGAACGGCCCGGCCCGGCGCCGAGCGGGCGCAAGAGGCCGGTTCGCGGCGGCGAGGCGGCAGGCCCGCCCCGGGCTCAGCGCCGGTCGAGGTCCTCGTCGCGGATGCCCTGGCGCCGCAGTTCCAGCACCACCGGGGTGATCGCGGCGATGCGCGCGTCGATGCGCGCGCGCGCGTAGTAGTCGAGGTCCGGGCGCTTCTTGAGGTTGTTGAGCTGGACCAGGGCCTGCTCCGGGCGGCCGTTGAGGTAGGCGGTCTCGGCCCAGGCCTCGCCGGCGCGGACCTGGTCGCCTGCGATCTCGTTGACCCGCGCGAAGGTCGCCTGGAACAGCGGATCCTCGCCGGAGGCGCCCAGCAGCGGCCGCAGCACCTCCTGGGCGCGGCGGCCGGCGGCCGCGTTGTTGCGCTCGGCCAGGACGCCGGCGTAGGTGAGCGCGACCGCGCGGTTGCGGGGCATGCGCGCGAGCAGCCCCTCGAAGCGGGCGTCGGCCGCGGCGGCGTCGCCGGCGCGCGCCTGGGCCTGGGCCATCGCCAGCTGCAGCCAGGTGTCGCCCGGGTACTTGTCCAGCAGCGGTGCGAGCTCGCGCGCCGCCGCCGCGCCCTGGCCGGCCAGCAGGTGGGCGTAGGCCAGGCCGTAGCGCTGGGCGTCGGTCAGGTCGCCGGCGCCGCGCATGCGGCCGTATTCGTTGATCGCGTCGGTCGGCGTGTTGGCGCTGAGCACGCGCAGCCGTTCGTGCACCCATCCGAACTCGACCTTGTCGCCGGCGCCCGGAGCGGCGCCGAGCTGCAGCGTCGAGGGCAGCAGCGGATTGCCGGTCGAGGCGAAGGTCGGCGTGAAGCGCGGCTCGGCGGCCTCGGCCTGCGCCGCGCGCTCCTTGGCCTCGGCGATGCGCAGGGTGGTGACCGGATGGCTCATCAGGTAGTCGGGCGTGCGCTCCTTCTCGCCGCCCTGGTTGCTGCGCTCCAGCGCCTGCATGCGCTCGAACATCTGCGCCATCGCCTTCGGGTCGTAGCCGCTGCGCACCAGCGTGCGGATGCCGAGCCGGTCGGCCTCGGACTCGTTGCCGCGGGTGTAGTTGATCTGGCGCTGCGCGGCGATGCCCTGGGCGCCGGCCATCGCCGCCATCGCGCCGTTGGCGCTCGAGTCGCTGTTCGACGATGCAGCGACCGCCACCGCGCCCAGCATCGCCAGCAGGATCGGGATGCTGTCGCGCTGCGCGCGCTCGACGCTGCGCAGCACGTGCGACTGGGTGACATGGGCGATCTCGTGGCCGAGCACGCCGGCGACCTCGTCCTCGCTGTCGGCCACCAGTACCAGCCCGGCGTTGACGCCGACGTAGCCGCCGACGGTGGCGAAGGCGTTGACCTGGCGGTCCTTCATCATGAAGAAGGTGAAGTCCTGCTTCGGGTTGTCGCTGGCGGCGGCGAGGCGGTTGCCTAGCCCGTCCAGCCAGGCGTCGACCAGCGGATCCTCGAGGATGTAGTCGTAGTTGCGCAGCTGGGCCAGCATCATCTGGCCGTATTCCTCCTGGTCGGACGGGCTCAGCACCGCGCCGGCCGACGAGCCGATGTCGGGCAGCCGGCTGTCCTGCGCCGGCGCGCACACGCTGGCGACGGCGAACATCAGGGCGGCGATGGCGGGCAGTGGGCGCATCGGGTCTCTTTGGGAGCGCGGGCGGCGGACGCAGGGTGCAGCATGGCGAGGGCCGCGTCGAGGCGGGTGAATCGGCGGTTAACCCGGCCTGCGCGATCATCTGCGTTCCACGCGCGGGCCTTGAACGCCCGGGCGCGCACCGCATGATTCCGACCACGTCCCGCCCGCCAGGTTCCAGGAGCCCGCCTTGACCGCCCCGTCCAGCCCGCCGATCACCCTCTACACCAGCGCCGTGTGCGGCTACTGCGTGGCCGCCAAGAACTTCCTCAGGAGCAAGGGCCTGAGCTGGAACGAGGTCCGGATCGACACCGATCCCGCCGAGCGCGAGAAGATGGTCGCCCTGGCCCGGCGCACCAGCGTGCCGCAGATCTTCATCGGCGACACCCACGTCGGCGGCTACGACGACATGATGGCGCTGCACCGCGCCGGCAAGCTCGAGCCGCTGCTGGCCGGGGAGGCGCCGTGAGCGGCGGCGGGGAGGGCGACCGCGTCCGCGCGTTCACCGAATTCCGCCAGCGGATGAACGAGCGCATCCTGGCCGAGCCCAACCAGGTGGTGCGGCGCTTCTTCGCGCTCGACACCCAGGCCTACCAGGCCGGCGCGCTGGATGTGAAGACCAAGGAGCTGCTGGGGCTGGTCGCCTCGCTCGTCCTGCGCTGCGACGACTGCATCAGCTACCACGTCGCCCAGTGCCGCGACGCCGGGGTGGACCGCGACGAGATGTTCGAGGCGTTCTCGGTCGGGCTGGTGGTGGGCGGCAGCATCGTGATTCCGCACCTGCGCCGGGCGGTGGATTTCCTCGACCGGCTCGAGGGCGGCGCCGCCGCGCCGGCCGCGCACGAGCACGGCTGAACCGGGCGGCGAGGCTGCGCCGGGCCTGCGTCGGCGCGGCAGGCGAGCGCCGCATCCGGCATAATGAGCGGCTGTTTTCCGCTTTCCGATGCCCGCATCCCCGGCGGGCATCCTCCTGCACGGACCCCACACAATGACCCACACGATTACGGTCATCCGCGGCGATGGCATCGGCCCGGAGATCATGGACGCCACCCTGCACGTGCTCGACGCGATGGGCGCCGGCCTGCGCTACGAGGACGCCGACGCCGGCATGGTCGCGCTCGACCGCCACGGCGAGCTGCTGCCGCAGGCCACGCTCGATTCGATCCGCAGCAACAAGGTCGCGCTCAAGAGCCCGCTGACCACGCCGGTGGGCGAGGGCTTCTCGTCGATCAACGTCGAGCTGCGCAAGCGCTTCGACCTGTACGCCAACGTGCGCCCGGCCAAGTCGTTCCCGAACACCAAGTCGCGCTTCCCCAGCGGCGTCGACCTGGTCACCGTGCGCGAGAACACCGAGGGCGCCTACATCGGCGAGGGCCAGGTGGTCACCGACGACGGCGCCACCGCCACGCTGGTGCAGAAGGTCACCCGCAAGGGCTCCGAGCGGATCGTCCGCTACGCCTTCGAGCTGGCCCGCAGCACCGGCCGGAAGAAGGTCACCGTGGTGCACAAGGCCAACATCCTCAAGTCGACCTCGGGCCTGTTCCTGAAGGTCGCGCGCGAGGTCGCGGCGAAATACCCCGAGATCGAGTGCAACGAGCTGATCGTCGACAACTGCTGCATGCAGCTGGTGATGCGGCCGGAGCAGTTCGACGTGATCGTCACCACCAACCTGTTCGGCGACATCATCTCCGACCTGTGCGCGGGGCTGGTCGGCGGGCTGGGCCTGGCGCCCGGCGCGAACATCGGCGAGGAAGTGGCGATCTTCGAGGCCGTGCACGGCTCGGCGCCGGACATCGCCGGCAAGGGCATCGCCAACCCCTGCGCGCTGCTGCTGGGCGCGGCGCAGATGCTCGACCACCTCGGCATGCCGGACAAGGCGACCAGGCTGCGCGAGGCCATCGTCGCCACCCTGGAGGCGAAGGATTCGCTGACCCCGGACCTGGGCGGCACCGGCACCACGATGTCCTTCGCCAGGGCGATCGCCGGCCGCGCCGCCTGAACGAAGCCGGCGGTGGATCGCGACGGGGCGCTTCGGCGCCCCGTTCCGTTTCCGGAACGCCGGTTTTCCACGCACGCGCGTCGACAGTGTCGATGCTGCGATGCACAATCGCGAATCCTTTTATCCGGATAAAGCGATGAAAACCCGCCCGAGCGCCGTCGCCCTGGTCCCGCTGCTGCTGTTCCTGGCGCTGTTCTTCGGGGCCGGGATCTGGTTCACCGCGCAGGGCGAGCCGATGGGCTTCTACCAGCTGCGTGCGCCGGTGGCGATCCTGCCGGCGCTGGCGCTGGCCGCGTGGCTGGCGCACCGGCGCGGAATCAAGGCGCTCGACACCCTGCTGGCGGGCATGGGCGAGCCCAACGTGGTGCTGATGTGCCTGATCTTCCTGCTGGCCGGCGCCTTCGCGGTGGTATCCAAGGCGATCGGCGCGGTCGACGCGGTGGTCGCGCTCGGGCTCGGCGCGCTGCCGCCGGCGCTGATCCTGCCCGGCCTGTTCCTGGTCGCCGGCTTCGTGTCGCTGTCGATCGGCACCTCGATGGGCACGATCGCGGCGGTGGTGCCGATCGCGCTGGGCGTGGCCGACGCGGCGGGCCTCGACCGCGCGCTGGTGGTGGGCGCGGTGATCGGCGGCGCGATGTTCGGCGACAACCTCTCGGTGATCTCCGACACCACCATCGCCGCCACCCGTACCCAGGGCGCGCGCATGCGCGACAAGTTCCGCGAGAACTTCCGCATCGCCCTGCCGGCGGCGCTGGCCACCGCCGTGCTGCTGGGCTTCCTCGGCGATGCCGCGCCGGTGGCCGCGCCGGACGCGGCCTCGAAATGGCTGGTGCTGCCCTACGTCGCGGTGCTGGCGCTGTCGCTGGCCGGGCTCAACGTGGTGGTGGTGCTGGGCATCGGCATCGCGCTGGCCGGCGCGTTCGGCTTCCTGCTCGCGCCCGGCTACGACGTGCAGGCCTTCGCCGGCGATATCTACGCCGGCTACGAGAGCATGGTCGAGATCACCCTGCTGTCGCTGCTGATCGGCGGCCTCGCGGCGCTGACCAAGGCGGCAGGGGGACTGCAATGGCTGGCCGACGCCATCGCCCGCTTCGCGCGCGGCCACGCCGGCCGCCGCACCGGGGAGTTCAGCATCGCGGCGCTCTCGGCGCTGGGCGATGCGTTCACCGCCAACAACACGGTGGCGATCCTGGTCGGCGGCGGCGTCGCCAGGGACATCGCCGAACGCCACGGCATTTCGCCGCGGCGCTCGGCCAGCCTGCTCGACATCTTCGCCTGCGTGGTGCAGGGCATGCTGCCCTACGGCGCGCAGATCCTGCTGGCCGGCTCGCTGGCGGCGGTCTCGCCGCTGGCGCTGGCCGGGCAGGTGCACTACTGCTGGATCCTGGCGGCGGTCGCGATCGGCTTCATGCTGTGGCCCGGGCGTCGCGCCGCGCCGGTGCCGGCCGCGTCACCGGCGGGATAGGTGTCCTGATCGTTGCCCGGGCTTTGTGAAGGCGGGCTTCGGCTGGATGCGCGAGGGAAGCCGGTGGCCGGGGAATCGCTCTTCCCCCGGCAAGGCATCCTGCCTTGACGGGGGCGCCGGCCATCCATGGCCGGCTTGGCGCGATTCCCCGACCGCCGGCTTCCTTGTTGGCGTTGCATCGTTTCGGTCGCGAGAAGCATCGCGTGCTTCACGGATGGCGATCTCTCAGCTTCCGCCGGAAGTCGCCAGCCGGCGGCATTCCATCCAGCCCTTCGTCATCCAACGGTCGCCGCGCTTTCTCCCGGCCGGGGCCGAGAACCAAAAAAAAGGCGCCGAAGCGCCTTTTTTCCAGGAGGCGACGGGATGGCCTCAGTTGCGCGACTGCAGCTTCGACAGCAGCCGCAAGAACTCGATGTACAGCCACACCAGCGTGACCATCAGGCCGAACGCGCCGTACCACTCCATGTACTTCGGCGCGCCGCGCTCGACGCCGGTTTCGATGAAGTCGAAGTCCAGCACCAGGTTCAGCGCCGCGACCACCACCACGAACAGGCTGAAGCCGATGCCGACCAGCCCGGAGCCGTGGATCATCGGGATCTGGATCCCGAAGAAGCCCAGCACGATGGTCGCCAGGTAGACCAGCGCGATGCCGCCGGTGGCCGCGACCACGCCCAGCTTGAAGTTCTCGGTGGCCTTGATCAGCCCGGAGCGGTAGGCCATGAGCAGCGCGAACAGCGTGCCGAAGGTCAGCAGCACCGCCTGCATCACGATGCCGGGGAACCGCATCTCGAACACTGCCGACACCGCGCCGAGGAAGAAGCCTTCGAGCAGCGCGTACAGCGGCGCGGTGACCGGCGCCCACTCCTTCTTGAACACCGTCACCATCGCCATGACGAAGCCGCCGATCACGCCGCCCCACAGGTAGAGCGTCGCGGACGGCGCCAGTTCGCCCTGCGGCGTGATCGCCTGGCTCCAGGCGAAGGCGCCGGTGAGGATCGCGAGCAGGAGCAGGAAGCCGGTCTTGTTGACGGTTCCGTTCAGGGTCATCGCACCGTCGGCGCGGGACACGACGGTGCCGCTGCCGAGATCGAGGAAGGTGGATTCCTTCAGGGCCGGGTTGCCGCTGCGCATGGTGCTGGTCCTCGGAAAGGGATCTGGATGGGGTCGATATGAGGATACAGGGCGAACGGTTTCAAGGCCGCCCGGAGCAGGAGTTTCGGGCGCGCGGGAGTCGGTGGCCGCGCGGGACGCTGCCAGGGCTCGCAGGCAGGGAGCCGCTGCCCGCGACACGAGGACCGGGGCTGGTGCGAAAGGCGGGACTCGAACCCGCACGCCTTGCGGCACTGGTACCTAAAACCAGGGCGTCTACCAATTCCGCCACTTTCGCGACACGTGCGCCGGCGGCGCAGGCGCATCCTACGACCGCGCCGGGGGCGGCGGGAAGCGTGCCGCGGGAGGGCGCCGCGGCCCGCGCAGGACCGCAGGCAAAAAAACGCCCGGCGCATGGCCGGGCGTCTCGGATCTGGTGGGCCGTCAAGGATTCGAACCTTGGACCTATTGATTAAGAGTCAACTGCTCTACCAACTGAGCTAACGGCCCCGAGTCGCGCATCATAACGCAGTCGCGCGCCGCGCGACAACGCCCTCCGGCGGTCGCGCCGGGCGGGAAGGGAAGGGTGGGGTGGCTGAGGGGACTCGAACCCCCGACAACTGGAATCACAATCCAGGACTCTAACCAACTGAGCTACAGCCACCATCTGGAACTTGCCCGGAGCCGCCGGCCCCGGAGGTCCCGCCGCGCCGCGTCGCATGGCGCGCCCGGCAGGACTCGAACCTGCAACCACCGGCTTAGAAGGCCGGTGCTCTATCCGGTTGAGCTACGGGCGCCCTGGCGCATGATAGCGGGCCGGATCGCGCCGCCGGCGGATGGTCGGGGTAGAGGGATTCGAACCCCCGACATCCTGCTCCCAAAGCAGGCGCGCTACCAGACTGCGCTATACCCCGCCGGTGCCGCACGGTGCGTCGAAATCCGCGGCGTGACGCCTGCCGCGGAAGGCCGGCCATTGTCCGGAGCGGCGCCGGCGCTGTCAACGAGAGCCGCCCGCCGCGGCTGGCGGCGGCGCGCGGAATCGGCGAAACTAATCCGTTCTGCCGGACCGCCGGCCGTGGCGCCGTCCCGGCGCCGCCGCCAGTCGGCCGGCCCGGCTTCCAACATCACCCCCGCGAACGCGTCGCGGGCCGCAGGAGTGGGTATGCAAGTTTCGGTCGAATCCCTGGGCAGCCTCGAGCGCCGCATGACGTTCCGCCTGCCGGCGGACCGCCTCGAGGACCAGGTCGGCGGTCGCCTGCGCGAGATCGCGCGCACGGCCCGCATCAAGGGTTTCCGCCCCGGCAAGGTGCCGGCCAAGGTCATCGAGCAGCGCTTCGGCCAGCAGGTCCGCGACGAGGTCCTGGACGGCATGCTGCGCGAGGGCTTCGACGAGGCCGTGCGCGAGAACGCGCTGCGCCTGGCCGGCAGCCCGCGCATCGAGCGCAGCGAGGAGGCGGGCGACAAGGAGCTGGCCTACATCGCCACCTTCGAGGTCGTGCCCGACTTCGGCGAGATCGACGTGTCGAAGCTGAACGTCATCCGCCACACCGCGGAGGTCACCGAGGACGACATCGACCGCATGATCGAGAACCTGCGCCTGCAGCGCCGCAGCTGGAGCGCGGTGACCCGCCCGGCGCAGGGCGACGACGCGGTCGACGTGGAAACCTGGTCGCAGGTCGGCGACGAGCGCATGCCCGCCGAGGGCGCCGAGCGCGGCGTGACCGTGATCGGCACCGGCGGCATGCTGCCGGAACTCGAGGCCGCGCTGGCCGGGATGGCGAAGGGCGACGAGAAGACGGTGGACGTCACCTTCCCGGCCGGCTGGCGCGTGCCGCAGCTGGCCGGCAGGCAGGCGCAGGTGCACCTGAAGGTCGAGCAGGTCTCCGAGCAGGTGCTGCCGGAAGTCGATGCGGCCTTCATCAAGAGCTTCGGGGTGAAGGGCGGGGCGCTGGAGCAGTTCCGCGCCGACATCCGCACCAACCTCGAGCGCGAGCTCAAGGGCGCGCTGATGAACCGGCTGCGCCGCGAGGTCGGCGAGCAGCTCGTCGCCGCCTACGCCGCGGTCGAGATGCCGCCGAAGCTGGTCGAGGCCGAGGCCCGCGGCATGGTCCGGCAGGCGGTCGAGCAGGCCCGCCGCCAGGGCCAGTCCGCCGAGGCGCCGGAGAACGCGCACGAAGGCTTCATGGAGCCCGCGCGCAAGCGCGTCCTGGTCGGCCTGCTGGTGGGCGAGGTCGCCCGCCGCAACGAGCTGCGCCTGGACCCCAAGCGCCTGAACGAGACGCTGCGCCTGATCGCCTCGACCTACGAGGAGCCCGACCAGGTCATTGAGTTGTACCGCAACGATCCCCAGCTGATGTCCGGACTGCAGAACCGGGTGATGGAGGAGCAGGTGATCGACTGGATCGCCGAGCGCGCCCAGCACACCGAGCAGGCCCTGTCGTTCCAGGAAGCCATCGGGAACTGACTCGGCGCCGATCCCCGCCCGCACGCCCCGGTGCGGACCTCCCAGGAACAGCAAGGCAGGCACACAGTGGACACCCCGACCAAAGCCCTGAACCTCGTCCCCATGGTGGTCGAACAGACCAGCCGTGGCGAACGGGCCTACGACATCTACTCGCGCCTGCTCAAGGAGCGGGTGATCTTCCTGGTCGGCCCCGTCGACGACCACGTGGCCAACGTGATCGTGGCGCAGATGCTGTTCCTCGAGGCCGAGAACCCCGAGAAGGACATCAGCCTGTACATCAACTCCCCGGGCGGCGTGGTCACCGCGGGCATGTCGATCTACGACACCATGCAGTTCATCAAGCCGGACGTGAGCACGATCTGCATCGGCCAGGCCGCGAGCATGGGCGCGCTGCTGCTGGCCGCGGGCGCCAAGGGCAAGCGCTACGCGCTGCCCAACTCGCGGGTGATGATCCACCAGCCGTCCGGCGGCTCGCAGGGCCAGGCGACCGACATCGAGATCCAGGCGCGCGAGATCCTGGCGCTGCGCCAGCGCCTGAACGAGATCCTCGCCCGCCACACCGGGCAGTCGTTCGAGACCATCGCCAACGACACCGAGCGCGACAACTTCAAGAGCGCCGAGGCGGCCCGCGAATACGGGCTGGTCGACCAGGTCCTGGAACGGCGTCCGGAAGAGTCCATCCAGCCGGCGTAACCCACTGATTCCACTGGCGCAATCCGCGTCCCGCCCTGCGGTTTGCAGGCGCGGGCGCTGTGCTATTCTCGACCGGCACCCCCGGTTTGATCCCCCGCAACAAAGATTGACGAAGGCATGAGCGAAGACCGACAGGGCCGTTCCGGCGACAGCAGCAAGATCCTGTATTGCTCGTTCTGCGGGAAGAGCCAGCACGAGGTGCGCAAGCTGATTGCGGGCCCGAGCGTGTTCATCTGCGACGAATGCGTCGAGCTGTGCAACGACATCATCCGCGAGGAGCTCGAGGAGAAGGCCCAGTCGGCGCGCAGCTCGCTGCCCAAGCCGAAGGAGATCCTCGAGGTCCTCGACCAGTACGTGATCGGCCAGGCGCGCGCCAAGCGCACGCTCGCGGTCGCCGTGTACAACCACTACAAGCGGATCGAGAGCCGGCAGAAGAACGACGACGTCGAGCTGGCCAAGTCCAACATCCTGCTGGTGGGCCCGACCGGCTCGGGCAAGACCCTGCTGGCCGAGACCCTGGCGCGGCTGCTCAACGTGCCGTTCACGATGGCCGACGCGACCACCCTCACCGAGGCCGGCTACGTCGGCGAGGACGTCGAGAACATCATCCAGAAGCTGCTGCAGAAGTGCGACTACGACGTCGAGAAGGCGCAGCAGGGCATCGTCTACATCGACGAGATCGACAAGATCTCGCGCAAGAGCGAGAACCCGTCGATCACCCGCGACGTCTCCGGCGAGGGCGTGCAGCAGGCGCTGCTCAAGCTGATCGAGGGCACCGTCGCCAGCGTGCCGCCGCAGGGCGGGCGCAAGCACCCGCAGCAGGAGTTCCTGCAGGTCGACACCCGCAACATCCTGTTCATCGTCGGCGGCGCGTTCGCCGGCCTGGACAAGATCATCCAGCAGCGCAGCACCGAAGCCGGCGGCATCGGCTTCGGCGCCAAGCTCAAGAGCGCCGAGCGCAAGACCGAGGTCGGCAAGGTGCTGGCCGAGGTCGAGCCCGAGGACCTGATCAAGTTCGGCCTGATCCCGGAGTTCGTCGGCCGCCTGCCGGTGGTCGCGACCCTCGAGGAGCTCGACGAGGCGGCGCTGGTCAAGATCCTGACCGAGCCCAAGAACGCCATCACCAAGCAGTTCCGCAAGCTGTTCGAGATGGAAGGGGTGGAGCTGGAGTTCCGCCAGGACGCGCTGGCCGCGATCGCCCGCAAGGCGCTCAAGCGCAAGACCGGCGCGCGCGGGCTGCGCACCATCGTCGAGTCGGTGCTGCTGGACACGATGTACGACCTGCCGTCGCTGGAGAACGTCGGCAAGGTGGTCGTGGACGAATCGGTGATCGAGCACAAGTCCGATCCGTACCTGATCTACCAGACCCCGCCGCCCGCGCCCAAGGTGGCCGCGGCCGAGTGAAGGCCACCCGCCGGCCCCCGGGTCGGCGGGCAAGTGGCTGATTCCAGAAGGGTACCCGCGGGCCGCTGCGTTCCAGCGGCCCGGCCTGCTTGCATCCATCGCCGCCGCCCCCCATAACGGGGCCATCGGGCGCGCGCGCGTGCCCCCACTGGATTGAACCGGAGACCAGATGAACCGTCCTGCCGAACACGAGGCCTTCGACCTGCCGGTCCTGCCGCTGCGGGACGTGGTCGTGTTCCCCCACATGGTGATCCCGCTGTTCGTCGGCCGCGAGAAGTCGATCCGCGCGCTGGACGTCGCGATGGAAGCCGACAAGCGCATCCTGCTGGTGGCGCAGAAGTCGGCGGAAACCGACGATCCCGGCGCCGACGACCTCTACGGGATCGGCACGCTCGCGCAGGTGCTGCAGCTGCTCAAGCTCCCCGACGGCACCATCAAGGTGCTGGTCGAGGGCGTGGCGCGCGCGCAGGTCACCGGCGTCGGCGAGCGCGACGGCTGCCTGGTCGGCCACGGCGCGGTGGTGGAGTCGACCGACACGCGCGAGCCGCGCGAGGTCGAGGCCGTCGCGCGCTCGCTGATGTCGCTGTTCGAGCAGTACGTCAAGACCAACCGCAAGCTGCCGCCGGAGCTGCTGCAGACCCTTTCCGGCATCGACGAGCCCACCCGCCTGGCCGATACCATCGCCGCCCACCTGGGCGTGCGCCTGGCCGACAAGCAGCGCCTGCTCGACACCATCGACACCGCCGACCGCCTCGAGCTGCTGGTCGGCTTCGTCGACGGCGAGATCGACGTGCAGCAGATGGAGAAGCGCATCCGCGGCCGGGTGAAGTCGCAGATGGAGAAGAGCCAGCGCGAGTACTACCTCAACGAGCAGATGAAGGCGATCCAGAAGGAGCTCGGCGAGATCGACGACGCGCCGAACGACCTGGACGAGATCGCGCGCAGGATCGCCGAGGCGGGCATGCCCAAGGCGGTCGAGGCCAAGGCCAGGAACGAGTTCAACAAGCTCAAGCAGATGTCGCCGATGTCCGCCGAGGCCGGGGTGGTGCGCAACTACCTCGACTGGCTGCTCGGCGTGCCGTGGAAGAAGCGCAGCAAGGTGCGCAAGGACCTGGCCGCGGCGCAGGACGTCCTCGACGCGGACCACTACGGCCTGGAGAAGGTCAAGGACCGGATCCTCGAGTACCTCGCCGTGCAGACGCGGGTGAAGCAGATGAAGGGCGCGATCCTGTGCCTGGTCGGCCCGCCCGGCGTGGGCAAGACCTCGCTCGGCCAGTCGATCGCCAAGGCGACCAACCGCAAGTTCGTGCGCATGTCGCTGGGCGGCGTGCGCGACGAGGCGGAGATCCGCGGCCACCGACGCACCTACGTCGGCTCGATGCCCGGGCGCATCGTGCAGAACCTCAACAAGGTCGGCATCAAGAACCCGCTGTTCATGCTCGACGAGATCGACAAGATGTCGATGGACTTCCGCGGCGACCCGTCCTCGGCGCTGCTCGAGGTGCTCGACCCGGAGCAGAACAACTCGTTCAACGACCATTACCTGGAGGTCGACCTCGACCTGTCCGAGGTGATGTTCGTCGCGACGTCGAACTCGCTCAACATCCCGGGCCCGCTGCTCGACCGCATGGAGGTCATCCGCATCCCCGGCTACACCGAGGACGAGAAGATCAACATCGCGATGCGCTACCTGGTGCCCAAGCAGATGAAAGCCAACGGCCTGCGCGAGGGCGAGCTCAGGATCGCGGAGGACGCGGTGCAGGGCATCGTGCGCTACTACACGCGCGAGTCGGGCGTGCGCAACCTCGAGCGCGAGATCGCCAAGATCTGCCGCAAGGTGGTCAAGGAGATCGCCCTGGCCGGCCCGCGCAGGAAGAAGGCGCGCCCGCCCGCCGTGACCGCGAAGAACCTCGAGAAGTACCTGGGCGTGCAGCGCTACGACTTCGGCCGCGCGGAGCAGGACAACGAGATCGGCCTGGTCACCGGGCTGGCCTGGACCGAGGTCGGCGGCGACCTGCTGCAGATCGAGTCGACGCTGGTGCCGGGCAAGGGCAACCTGATCCTGACCGGCCAGCTCGGCGACGTCATGAAGGAGTCGGCTTCCGCGGCGCTGTCGGTGGTGCGCGCGCGCACCGACCGGCTCGGCATCGAGCTCGACTTCCTGCAGAAGCTGGACGTGCACGTGCACGTGCCCGACGGCGCGACGCCGAAGGACGGCCCGAGCGCCGGCATCGCGATGGCGACCTCGCTCGTCTCGACGCTGACCAAGATCCCCGTGCGCGCCGACGTGGCGATGACCGGCGAGATCACGCTGCGCGGCAAGGTCACCGCGATCGGCGGCCTCAAGGAGAAGCTGCTGGCCGCGCTGCGTGGCGGCGTCCGCACGGTGATCATCCCCGAGGAGAACCGCAAGGACCTGGCGGACATCCCGAAGAACGTCACCCAGTCGCTGAAGATCGTGCCGGTGAAGTGGATCGACGAAGTGCTCGACCTGGCGCTGGAACGCCCGCTCGCGCCGCGCGCCGTCGCCGAAGGCGTCGAGGAAGTCCGGCGCCAGCCGGGCAAGGCCACGACGCCGGCGGATGTCAAGCATTGACGTTTTCCGAGATGCGTCGAGAATGCACGCAAGCCCGTGTTTTCCCGGCGTTTTCGTGTTGCGCGTGCCATACCCCGCTGGTATAACGGCGACAACCTCGAGGCGTGCCCGGCACGCGCATCGGGCCATCGCCGACGGGTAAGCCTGCGCCGCCGCGCGCAGCGGGGAGCCCGGCCACACACCACCATCCACCGGGCATCGCCCGCACAGGGAGTTTCCAGTCCAATGAACAAGCAAGAACTGATCGACGCCGTCGCCGCCAACACCGGCCTGTCCAAGGCCGATGCCGGCCGTGCCGTCGACGCCGTCGTGGGCTCGATCACCGGCGCGCTCAAGGCCGGCGAGAGCGTCAGCCTGGTCGGCTTCGGCACCTTCGACGTGCGCACCCGCGCCGCCCGCACCGGCCGCAACCCCCGCACCGGCGAGGAGATCCAGATCGCGGCGGCGAAGAATCCCGCCTTCAAGGCTGGCAAGGCGCTCAAGGATGCCGTAAACTGATCAGCCCGCCGGACGGGAGGCTGTCTTTACCGGGTGCTTAGCTCAGCGGTAGAGCGTCTCCTTTACACGGAGAGGGTCGGGGGTTCGAAACCCTCAGCACCCACCAGGGTTCAAGCAGCGGAGTGGTAGTTCAGTCGGTTAGAATGCTGGCCTGTCACGCCGGAGGTCGCGGGTTCGAGTCCCGTCCACTCCGCCATTGCACCGAAGAGGGCGCCGGAAACGGCGCCCTCTTTTTTTTCATGGCTCTTCCGGCTGATTCAGGATGGAGCCGCTTGCCGGGGCGTCGGATCACGGGCATGCCGAAAAGCGGGGTTCGGCTTTGTTCCTGGAAGCGCTGCGCAAGTTGCCACGCCGGGAGCGGATGGCCTCG
>JAYRKR010000054.1:0-24003 GCA_041905645.1 Luteimonas sp. | reverse complement strand
GATAGGGGATGGACCTCCATGGAGGCCGGTCGCGACTTCCGTCGCTCCCACAATGGGCCCGAAAGGGCCTGAAGGCGAAGAGCTCGCGGCTGAAGCCGCTCCCACCCCCATCGCGCCGTAACCGCGCCGTGACCGGCCCTCGACTGACGCCGTCACCGCCGCCGCGGATCGTACCGGGACCGCCGAACGGATCCCCCCATGTCGCTCGACGTCCAGCACCTGACCAAGCGCTATGCCGGCCGCACGGTCGTCCACGACGTGTCGTTCCAGGTGGACGACGGCGAGCTGGTCGCCCTGCTCGGCCCCAGCGGCAGCGGCAAGAGCACGATCCTGCGCATCGTCGCCGGGCTGGCCTCGGCCGACGTCGGCCGGGTGGTCGTCGACGCGACCGACGTCACCGCGCTGCCGCCCAAGGCGCGCGACCTGGGCTTCGTGTTCCAGAACTACGCGCTGTTCGAGCACCTGACGGTGGCCGACAACGTCGAGTTCGCGCTGCGCGTGCGCAAGGTCGGGCGCCACGAGCGCCGCCTGCGCCGCGACGAGCTGCTCGAGCAGGTCGGCCTGGGCGGCAGCGCGCGCAAGTATCCCGGACAGCTCTCCGGCGGCCAGCGCCAGCGCACTGCGCTGGCGCGCGCGCTGGCGCACAAGCCGCGGCTGCTGCTGCTCGACGAGCCCTTCGGCGCGCTCGACGCGCGGATCCGGCAGGACCTGCGCCAGAGCCTGCGCGAGCTGCTCAAGCGCCTTGGCACCACCGCGATCTTCGTCACCCACGACCAGGAGGAGGCGTTCTCCGTCGCCGACCGGATCATGGTGCTGCACCGCGGGCGGCTGCTGGAACAGGGCGTGCCGCAGCAGCTCTACCGTTCGCCGCGGACCGAGTTCGTCGCCGGCTTCGTCGGCCGCGCCAACCTGCTGCCGGGCGAGCTGGCCCGCGACGGCGTGCGGATCCGCCTGGCCGGCGCGCCCCCCGCCGCCGCGGGCACCGTGCCGCAGCGGGTGCAGGTGCTGCTGCGCCCGGAGCGGCTGGCCCTGGTGGCCGCCGCCGAACCGCTGCCGCAGGATCCGCGCGTGTTCGCCCAGCGCGCGCGCGTGGAGCGCACCGAATACCTCGGCGCCAGCGAGCGCGTCCACCTGGCCGTGCCCGGCGGCGGCGAGGCCAGCGGCCGCCAGTACCTGCTCGAGGCGCTGCGTTCGGTCGAGGCCGCGCAGGCGCTGCCGCTGCGCCCCGGCGACGAGGTGACGGTGGTCGCGCGGCAGATGCACGCGGTGCTGCAGCCCAGCCTGCGGCTGCTGGTGGTCGCCGGCCGCGACGACGACAGCCGCGCGCTGGTCGAGGCCACGCTGGCCTTCGGCGAGCGCCACCACGTGCTGGTCACCCTGCTCGGCAGCGCGGTCGGCGATCCGGCCCTGCACGCGCGGCTGGAGCACTACCGGCAGGCCTTCGCCGGCGAGCTCAAGTCGGTCGAGGTCGAGCCGGGCGGCAACCCGCTCGCCGCGGCGCGCATCCACCTGCAGGGCGAGCGCCACGACCTGGTGTTGCTGCCGGCGACGCTGCGCGATCCCGAGGGCCTGGTGGCGTTCCTGCGCGCGACCGGCACGCGCCAGCTGCTGCTCGCCGGGCGCAACGCGAATCCGCTCGGCGCGCCGGAGCAGGCGCGCTGGTCGGTGCTGCTGCGCGCGTTCTCCGCCAGCCAGCCGAGCATGGACCTGCTCGCCGAGCTCGCCGCGCAGCTCGGCGCGCGCGTGGACGTGCGCGACCTCGACCGCAGCGTCCTGCCCGACCAGCCGGCGCCCTGGCACGGCGCGCTGGCGCTGCAGCGGGTGCCGTTCACCGTGACCCGGCAGCCGCCGCCGGGCCCGCGCGACGTGCGCATCCCGATCAGCGAGCCCGCCGACCTGGTCGCCATCGACCTGGGGCCGCGCGCCGGGCTCGACGTCCGCCAGCAGCGCTGGCTGGAAGCGCTGCGCGACCGCTGGACCCTGCTGATGGTGCAGCCGGACGAAGCCGACCTGAACCTGCGCCCGACCACCCTGTTCCGCCAGGACGAGGCGGTGCGCGCGCCCTCCCCCGACGACCGAAGGATCCTGCCATGACCGAGTCCACCGCCCCTCGTTTTCCGCACGAGCGCAGTCCGCGCGATCGCCTGCCGGGTGGGCGCGCGCGCCGCGCGCTGCGCGCCGCGGCGCTGGCCGCGGTGCTGGTGGCCGCCGGCGCCTGCGGCGGCCAGGCGCCGGCGGATCGCTCGCAGGCCGGTTCCCCCGGAGCCGGCGGCCCCGACACCCTGCTCAACGTCTCCTACGACCCGACCCGCGAGTTCTACAGCGAATTCAACGCCGCGTTCTCGAAGCAGTGGCGCGCGAAGCACGGCGCCGACGTGCGCGTGGAGATGTCGCACGGCGGCTCCGGCAAGCAGGCGCGCGCGGTGATCGACGGCCTCGAGGCCGACGTGGTGACGCTGGCGCTGGCCGCCGACGTGGACGCGCTCGCCGAGCGCGGCCTGGTCGATCCTGGCTGGCAGGCCAGGCTGCCCGACAACAGCGCGCCGTACACCTCGACGATCGTGTTCGTGGTCCGGCGCGGCAACCCCAAGGGCATCCGCGACTGGCCCGACCTGCTGCGCGACGGCGTCGCCGTGGTCACGCCCAATCCCAAGACCTCCGGCGGCGCGCGCTGGAACTACCTCGCCGCCTGGGGCTCGGTGATCGAGCGCGGCGGCAGCGAGGCCGACGCCGAGGCGTTCCTGGCGAAGCTGTACCGCTCGGTGCCGGTGCTCGACACCGGCGCGCGCGGCTCGACCACCACCTTCGCCCAGCGCGGCATCGGCGACGTGCTGCTGGCCTGGGAGAACGAAGCGATGCTGACCCTGCAGGAATTCGGCAGCGACAAGTTCGAGATCGTGCGGCCCTCGACCAGCATCCTCGCCGAGCCCACCGTCGCGGTCGTCGACAAGGTGGCGCGCGCGCACCACAGCGAGGCGCTGGCCAAGGCCTACCTGGAATACCTCTACACGCCCGAGGGACAGCGCATCGCCGCGAAGCACCACTTCCGCCCGCGCGACCCGAAGGTCGCGGCCGAGTTCGCCGGCGAGTTCCCGCCGATGAAGCTGTTCACCATCGACCGGATGTTCGGCGGCTGGAAGCGCGCGCAGGCCGAGCACTTCGCCGACGGCGGCCGCTTCGACCGCATCTTCGCCGCGCGGGCCGAGTGAACGCGACCGCCGCCACCGCCGTGCAACCGCCGCCGCGGCAACCGCCCGCGGCCAGGCGGCGCCACCTGCACCCGGGCTTCGGGCTGACGTTCGGCATCACCGCCGCCTACCTCGGGCTGGTCGTGGTGCTGCCGATGGCGGCGGCGTTCCTGAAGCTGCTGCCGATGGAACCGGCGCAGATCTGGGCGCTGGCGACCGACGCGCGATCGCTCGCCGCGTACCGGATCAGCTTCGGGCTGTCGCTCGCGGCGGCGCTGGTCAACCTGGTGTTCGGCGTGGTCACCGCCTGGGTGCTGGTGCGCTACCGGTTCCCGGGACGGCGCATCCTCGACGCCATGATCGACCTGCCGTTCGCGCTGCCCACGGCGGTGGCCGGCATCGCGCTGGCGACGCTCTACGCCGGCAACGGCTGGCTCGGCCGGCCGCTCGCGGCGCTGGGCATCGACGTCGCGTTCAAGCCGCTGGGCATCCTGGTGGCGCTGGTGTTCGTGGGACTGCCGTTCGTGGTGCGCACCGTGCAGCCGGCGCTGCAGGACCTCGACCCGGCGCTCGAGGAAGCGGCGGCGACGCTCGGCGCCAGCCGCTGGCAGAGCCTGTCGCGCATCGTCGCGCGCGCGATCGCACCGGCGGCGCTCACCGGCTTCACGCTGTCGTTCTCGCGCGCGATCGGCGAGTACGGCTCGGTGATCTTCATCGCCGGCAACATCCCCTACTTCTCGGAGATCGCGCCGCTGCTGATCGTGGTGCGGCTGGAGCAGTACGACTACGCCGGCGCCACGGTGCTGGCGGTGGCGATGCTGCTGATCTCGTTCCTGATGCTGCTGCTGATCAACCTCGCCCAGCACTGGGGCCACCGGCGCATGGGGGGCGGCTGAGATGCCCGAGGGCCTGTCCCCCGCGCTGCGCGATCCGCCCTGGCTCAGGCGCGGGCTGGTCGCGCTGGTCGTGCTGTTCCTGGCCGGCTTCCTCGGGCTGCCGCTGCTGCTGGTGTTCCGCGAGGCGCTGGCCGGCGGCTGGGCGACCTACCTGGCCGCGCTGGAGGAGCCCGATGCGCGCACGGCGATCCGCCTGACGCTGCTGGTGGCGGCGATCGCGGTGCCGCTCAACGTGGTGTTCGGGCTGGCGGCGGGCTGGGCGCTGACCCGGTTCCGGTTCTTCGGCAAGAGCCTGCTGGTGACCCTGATCGACCTGCCGTTCTCGGTCTCGCCGGTGGTCGCGGGCCTGCTGTTGCTGCTGCTGTTCGGCACCCAGGGCTGGTTCGCGCCGGCGCTGCAGGCGAGCGGCCTGAAGATCGTGTTCGCGGTGCCCGGGATCGTGCTGGCGACGCTGTTCGTCACCTTCCCGTTCGTGGCGCGCGAGCTGATCGCCTTCATGCAGGAGCAGCCGGTCGACCCGGAGGAAGCCGCCTACACCCTGGGCGCCGGCGGCTGGCAGACGTTCTGGCTGGTGACCCTGCCCACGATCCGCTGGAGCCTGCTGTACGGCATCCTGCTGTGCAACGCCCGGGCGATGGGCGAGTTCGGGGCGGTGTCGGTGGTCTCCGGGCACATCCGCGGGGTGACCAATACGATGCCGCTGCACGTGGAGATCCTCTACAACGAGTACGACTTCACCGCTGCGTTCGCGGTCGCGTCGCTGCTGGCGCTGCTGGGCCTGATCACGCTGTTCGCCAAGGCCTGGGTGGAACATGCGCAGGCGCTGCAGCGAGGGAGGCATTGAGCGGATGGCGGGCGGACGCAAACTTTCGCGGTTGCTGGTGTTCAGCCACGTCGGGCTGGTGCTGCTGCTCGCCGCGCTCCTGCTGGCCGCCGGCGCGAACACCATCCACGGCGCCATCCAGGACCGCGCGCGGGCGCAGGTGACCCAGGCGGCCGCGGACGCGCTGGCGCGGCTGGAGGACCAGCGCCGCGACATCGGCGTGGTCGCCGGCCTGCTGACCGAGCGGCCGACCCTGCACGGCTACCTGCGCCTCGACCGGCGCAGCGCGGCGCGCGAGTTCGTCGACACCTTCCGCCAGACCGCGCGCGTGGACTACCTGCTGGTCGAGCGCGACGGCAGCGCGTTCGCCGAGGCCGGCTCGGCGCCGCCGGCCCCCGGCCGCTCGGGCCTGCAGGTCGACCCCGGCGGCGACGGCTTCTGGCTGGTACAGGCGCGGCCGATGCCGCCGGCCGGCGATGCGCGGGTGGTGGTCGCGCGGCACCTGCCGGGGCAGGCGCTCGCCACCGGCAACGCCGACGAACGGATCCGGCTGCACCAGGCCGCGGTGCTGCCCGCCCCGTCCGCGGATGCGTCCGAAGCCGGCGTGGTCGATGCGCTGCGCCACGTCCGCGCCACCGGCGTGGCCGAGACGATCGGCCCGGTCGACGGCCACGCGGTACTGCGGATCGAACCGGTGCGCGCGCCCGGCGGCGGGATCGAGGCCCTGCTGGCGGTCTCGGTCCCGCGCGAGGCGGTCCAGCGCGACACCGTCGCCTGGCTGGCCGCGTTCGCGCTGGGCTGCGCGCTGGCGGCCGCGCTGGCGGCGGTGCTCGGGACGTGGCTGGCGCGACGGATCGCGCGCCCGTTCGGACAGCTGGCCCGGGCGGCCGAGCGCCTGGGCGTCGGCGACCTGGAGACGCCGGTCGAGGTGCCCGCGACCGAGCTGGCCGAGCCGCTCGCGCTGGCCCGCAGCCTCGACGGCATGCGCCGGCAGCTGCGCGCGCTGGCCGAGCGCGAGCGCCAGCAGCGGCAGGAGCTGGACATGGTGCTCGACGGCGTCGACGACGGCATCGTCGCCGTCGACCCCGAGCAGCGCGTGCGCTACGCCAACCGCGGCTTCCTGCGCCTGGTCGGCGCCGGCGAAGCGGAGGTGCTCGGCCATCCCTTCGCCGAGGTGCTGGCGCCGCTGCCGCCGGAGCACGGCGCGGCCGCCGGCGCGACGGTGGCCGATCCGCTGCAGTCGGCGCGCGAGAACCGCGTCTTCCACGGCACCGGCCGCTACCTGGTGCGCGGCCATCCGCGCCGGCTGGTGGTGCGCAGCACCGCGCCCTTCGGCGAGCGCCAGGTCGCGATCCTGCGCGAGGAAACCGGCGCCGAGGCCGCGCGCGCGATGCGCGATGCGATCCTCGCCAACCTCTCGCACGAGTTCCAGACCCCGCTCGCGGCGCAGATCGCGTCGATCGAGCTGCTGCGCGACCACCTGCACGGTGGCAGCGACCCGGTCGCGGCGCGCCTGGTCGAGTCGCAGTTCCGCGGCGCGCTGCGGCTCTCGCAGCTGGTCGACAACCTGCTCGACAGCGTGCGCATCGAAAGCGGCGAGATGCGCCTGCGCCGCGAACCGGTCGACCTGCCGGCGCTGGTGCGCGACGCGGTCGAGCTGATGCGCCCGCTGACCGCGCAGCGCGACCAGCACGTCCACCTCGACCTGCCTGCCAGCGAGCGCCGCCTGATGGGCGATCCGCAGCGCCTGTCGCAGGTGGCGGTGAACCTGCTCGCCAACGCCAACAAGTTCGCGCCCGACCAGAGCTCGATCTGGATCGAGCTGGCCTGGGCCGACGACGCCGTCGCGCTGTGGGTCGAGGACGAAGGCCCCGGCCTGCCGCCGCTGGCGCGGCGCGCGGACCTGTTCGCGCCGTTCCGGCGTGCGCCCGACGAGGAGCCCTGGCAGCGCGGCACCGGCCTGGGGCTGGCGATCGTGCGCGCGCTGGTCGAGCGCCACGGCGGCGAGGTCGTGCTGGCCGAGCCGCGCCACCGCAGGGGCGCCCGCTTCGGCGTGGTGCTGCCGCTGGAGCCGGTCGCATGAGGATCCCCGCATGAGAGTCCCCGCATGAGAATCCTCGTCGTCGACGACGACGTCGAGCTGGTCGGGCTGCTGCAGTTCGCACTGGCCAACGCCGGCTACGAGGTGGTCACCGCCTTCGACGGCGCGCAGGCGCTGGCGCAGTTCGCCGCGCACGCGCCGGAGCTGGTGGTGCTCGACGTCAACCTGCCGCGGCTGGACGGGTTCCAGGTGCTCGAGGCGCTGCGTCGCGACAGCGCGGTGCCGGTGATGATGCTCACCGTGCGCGCCGGCGAGGAGGACGAGGTGCGGGGCCTGGACCTCGGCGCCGACGACTACCTGCGCAAGCCGTTCAGCCCGCGCGCCCTGCTCGCGCGGGTGCGCGCGCTGCTGCGCCGCGGCGGCGACGGGGACGAAGCGCCGGTGCTCGCGTCCGGGCCGCTGTCGGTGGACGCGCTGCGCAGCGAGGCGTCGGTGGCCGGCGGCGGCAGCGCGCGGCTCTCGACCCTCGAACTGCGCCTGCTGCGGCTGTTGCTCGGCCACCAGGGCCGGCCGGTGGATCCGCAGCGGATCATCGGCTTCGTGTGGTCGGACCGCGACGCCGCCGACCGCGATGCGCTCAAGCAGCTCGTGCACCGGCTGCGCCACAAGCTCGCCGGCATCGGCGGCGCCGGCGACTGGATCCACCACGTCCCCAACGCCGGCTACGCCTTCTCCGCGCGCGACGGTCCGCCGCGCGACTGATCCGCCCCGCTCGCCGTTTTCCCCCGAAGGCCAGGCCCCTGGAGGACCCCATGCGCGCCCTGAGAACCATCGTGCCCATCGCCGCCACCGGCGTCGCGCTCGCCGCCATGCTCGCCGTGCCCGATGCGCGCGCCGACGACAAGGGATTCAGCGTCGGCGGCTACGTCCACTACGACACCCGCGACTTCCAGGAGCGGCCGTTCGACGCCACCCGCGATTCGTCCGACGTGCGCCGGGTGCGACCGGTGTTCCAGTACAAGTCGCCGACCTGGTCGGCGCGGTTCATGCCGGACCTGGAACGCGAGACCAACCTCGCGCTCGATGCCTACGTCGACATCACGCCGGACGCGCCGTGGGACCTGCGCATCGGCCGCTTCAAGTCGCCGCTGAGCATGAACACCCTGCAGTCGTCCAACGGGCTGGTCGTGATGGAGAACAGCGTGGTCGCGGCGATGACGCCCAACCGCGACAACGGCGTCCTGCTGGGCCTGGAGACGCAGGGCGAGTCGTCGTGGCGGTTCGAGGCCGGTGCGTTCGACGGCGCGGCCGACGACGAGGTCAAGGCCTCGCTCGACGGCGGTGCGGAATGGACGCTGCACGTCCAGCGCACGCAGCGGCTGGGCGACGGTCGCCTGCGCCTGGGCGCCGGCGCCAGCGGCGGCCGCCGCGCGGGCGGGCCGGGCGACCCGCGCCTCGCGCGCGGCCGCACGCCCGGCCTGGAAACCTGGTTCCGCTACGTCGGCGATGCCTACAGCGACGGTTCGACCGGGCGCGCCATCGTCTCCGCCGACTGGCAGCAGGGTCCCTGGTACGTCCAGGCCGAGGCGATCCGTTCGACCGAGACGGTGCGCGTGGACGATCGCCGCGGGCGCATCGCGCGCCGCGGCTGGGAGCTGCAGGCCAGCCGCGTGCTCACCGGCGAGGAGCGCGGCGTCGACGCCGTCAAGCCGGCGAACCTGCGCCTGCCCGGGCTGGACCTGCCGGTGGCGATCGAAGTCGGCGCCCGCGTCGCCGGCGTGCGCGTCGACGGCGAAGCGTTCGACCAGGGGTTCGCCGACCCGGCGGCGAGCGGCGATCGCCTGCGCTCGGCCGGCGTGTCGCTGGCGCTGTGGTTCCCGAAGCAGTGGCGGCTGCAGGTCGACTACGAGCACAGCCGGATCGGCTACCGCACCGGCGCGGAAACCACCGAGCGGGTGCTGATGACGCGCGCGATCCTCGCGTTCTGACGGGTCCACGCTGCCCGGCACGCCCGGCGGTACGGGGGAGGCCGGGTGAAGCCGGGAGACCCGGGAGGCCCGGGGCTGCCGGGACGCATCCCGACGACTCGATCCTGGTTCGTCACCCCCGCGAAAGCGAGAGCCGACGCGAATCCCCGCGTTCTGACGAGTCCACTGCCCGGCGCGCCCGGGAGACCAGGGAGACCCGGCCCTGCCGGGACTCCTCCCGACGACTCGACCCTGGTTCGTCATCCCACGGAAGGATGGCCGGCGCGCGATCCTCGCGTTCTGAAGGGTCCACGTTGCCCGGCGCGCAGGGAGGACCCGGGAGATCCGGCCCTGCCGGGACACTTATCGACGACTCGCCCCTGGTTCGTCATCCCCGCGAAAGCGGGGATCCATGGACCTTGCCATTCAACCGGCCGGCATCCGTGGATTCTCGAATCGCGACATCGTTCAGGCCTCTCGAAGAGGTTCCTCTCCCGACTGGGGCAAAGCGCTGCGGCTGCTGGATGGCGGGCGCTGGGTGCGGATGCGACGCCCCCGGCATCCGCCTGGCGGCGGATGCCTCCTCCTTGATTTCGCACCCAAGGGCATCCGCACCCGGCGTGGCGACTCGCGCGGCGGCTGTACAAGCGCGAGGCATAGCGACTCGCACCTCGGCTCTACAAGCGCAAGGCGGTGCCTGCGTTTTTCGGCAAGCGGGCAATCCGGCGCTCCGGTGCAGCGGGCAGCCTTCGGGCGAGATCAAGTCATTCGCCTGAGAGGAACGCCGCGATTTCACCTCGAAGATCTACCGGTTGCGGGCCCGTCAGGTCGCCGCGAGACCCGCAATTGAGCGGAAGCGCGGGTCCTCCTTGGGACACGGGTGAAGCGCCCTCGAATGGGAGGGTTGACAAATTAAGTTTGTGATGCAAACTAATTTGCATGAACAAGATCGAATCACCCCCGGACCCGTCGCCCGCCACCGACCCGCTCGCCCGGCTGGCCGCCGCGACGGCGCGCTACGCCGCCTATTCCCGCAGCGCGGGCGGGCTCGGCCTGATGGTCGGCGGCATCCTGTGCTTGGCGGCCTTCGTGGCCGGCGCGACCGTGACGCTGACCCCGCCCCTGCGCTACGCGCTCGCGGCCGCGCCCGTGCTGTGGCTGCTCTCGAAGGAGCTGCTGCGCGCGCTCTACTACCAGCGCGACGGCGGCGCGCTCGAGCGGCTGTCCGCGAAGCAGCGCCGCAACCACCGCTGGATGGTGGCGTACCTGGCCGGGATGTCGCTGCTGATTGTGGTCGGCGCCGCGTCGACTGCGGGGGCGCGCGCCTGGCATTGGCCGGGGATCGGCTACCTGGCGATCGTGGCGGCGATGCCGCTGGTGGCGGCGCGCTGGTTCTGGTCGACCGGCGACTTCCTGGTCGGCGTGCTGCTGATCAGCCAGGCCGCGGTGGTGATCGCCGGCGACCACTATCCCTGGTACTGGATCGCGATCGCGGCGGCGTTCGCGGCCATCGCCGTCGCCACCGGCTGGCGCGAGCACCGCGACTACCTGCGCCTGCGCGGCGAACTGGGCCTCGACGCGCCGCACGGCGAGCACGGCACCGAAGCATGAAGGCCGACCGCCAGGACGCCATCGACGCGGTGCTCGCGGTCGACAGGCTGGTCCACGAGCCGGCGCGGCTGGCGATCCTCACCGTGCTGACCGGCGCCGAGCAGGTCGAGTTCGGCTTCCTGGAGACCGTCTGCAGGCTCAGCAAGGGCAACCTGTCGAGCCACCTGTCGAAGCTCGAGGCCGCCGGGCTGGTGGCGATCGGCAAGAGCTTCCGCGGCAAGCGCCCGCTCACCCGCGTGGCGATCACCGACGCCGGCCGCGACGCGCTGCAGCGCTACCGGCGCCAGATCGCGGCGCTGATCGATTCCGTTCCCGATCCCGACAACTGACCGAAGGAGCATCGCCGATGCCGAAGCAGATCCTCGCCACTGCGCTGTCGCTCGCGCTCGCCGCCTCGCCGCTGGCCGCGCCGGCGCGAACCCTTCCCGGTCCGGCCGCGCCGGCCACGGCCGCCGCCGGACAGGATCCGTCGATGGCGACCGGCCGCGAGCTCTCGCGGCTGTTCCTCGCCGGCGACACCGCCGCGGTCTGGGCGCGCATGGGCGCGCCGATGCGCCAGGCGCTGGGCAGCGCCGACGCGCTGGCGCGGTTCCGCGCGCAGCTCGCGCGCGACCTCGGCGAGGAGCAGTCGCTGCTGGACGAGCAGGTCGGCGCGCAGTCGGGGATGCAGGTCTATGTCCGCATCGCGCGCTGGAGCAAGGCGCCGATGCCGATCGCGATGCAGTGGGCGGTGGACGGCGAAGGCGAGGTGCAGGGCTTCTTCGTGCGCCCGAAGCCGGAAGCCGCGCCCTCCCCGCACCTGGACTACCGGACGAAGGCGCACCTGCGCCTGCCGTTCGACGGCGCGTGGTACGTGTTCTGGGGCGGCCGCACGATCGAGCAGAACTACCACGCGGCGGTGCGCGGGCAGCGCTTCGCCTACGACCTGGTCAAGCGCGTGGACGGCAGCAGCCACCGCGGCGACGGCAAGTCGCTGGAGGACTACTACTGCTGGAACCAGCCGATCCTGGCGCCGGCCGACGCCACCGTGCTGGAAGCCGTCGACGGCCTGCCCGACCAGGCCATCGGCACCCGCAACACCGACGCGATCGCCGGCAACCACGTCATGCTCGACCTCGGCCAGGGCGAGTACGCCCTGCTCGCGCACCTGCGGCACGGCAGCGTGGCGGTGAAGGCCGGCCAGCGCGTGGCGCGCGGCGAGCTGCTGGGCCGCTGCGGCAACAGCGGCAACACCAGCGAGCCGCACCTGCACTTCCACCTGCAGGACGCGCCGGAATTCGGCAAGGGCGACGGCCTGCCGGCGTTCTTCGAAGGCTACAGCGCCGACGGCAAGCCGGTCGCGCGCGGCGAGCCCGTGCAGGGACAGACGATCGCGCCGACGGCGGGAGCCACGCCGGACTGATTCCCCGCAAGCCTTTTTTTCCAACGCCCCTCGTCCCAACTCCACATTGCCTTCCTGCTTGCGGCTTCGCCCTCGCTTGCGGGGAGGCCGGGAGGGGGACGGGGACGACGCGGATCGCCGACAGCCGATGCCGTGCGCCGCTCAGGCCGGCGCGAGCAGGTCCGCGTACTCGGGATGCCGCCGCATGTACGCGGCGGCATAGGCGCAGCGCGGCGCGACCTTCAGGCCCTGGTCGCGTGCGTAGGCCAGCGCCGCCTGCACCAGCGCCCCGGCGATGCCGCGGCCGCCGACCTGCTCCGGCACCTCGGTATGCCGGATGGTGAGCACGCCGTCGCCCAGCGCGTACTCGAGGAAGGCCTCGTGGCCGTCGACGCGGGTGTGGAAGCGCAGGCCGTCCGGGTCGTGGCCGATGCCGGGGATGTCCGCCAAGGTCTTTCTCCTTCCGTCGGGGATCAGCGATTGTCGCGCTTGCCCTGGTTGTGGCGATCCTGGCTGCCGATGCCGCCCTGGGTCGCCTGCAGGCGGCTCTCGGCGGCGTGGAGCTCGGCCGCCTTCGTGGCCGCCTCGTCCGACTGGAAGCCGGCGTCGCGGGCGTGCGCGCCATGTGTGCCGTCCAGCTGCTGCCAGGGCTGCACCTGTCGATCGTGCTCGTGCTTGGCCTCGAGCAGGCGGCGGGTGTTCTCCAGGGCCTGCTCCGGCGTGATGGGCTCGGCCTGGGCAGTCGCCTGGACAGGCTGCGGCGCGCTCGGCGGAGCGATCTTCGGTGGCGCGGCGGGACGGGATGCGGCGCTTGGCGCTGCCTTCTTCTTCGCTGCGGGTTTCCCCGCCGCGGGCCGCTTCGCCGTGGCCGTCCTCGCCACCGTCTTCTTCGCCGCCGTCTTGCCTGTCGCGGCCTTCTTCGCGGCGGCCTTCCTCGTGGCGACCTTCTTCACCGCAGCCTTCTTGGCCGCGGCCTTCTTCGCGACGGCCTTCCCCGTGGAGACCTTCTTCACCGCAGCCTTCCTGGCGGCAGCCTTCTTCGCCACGGTTCGCTTCTGCGCGGCCTTCTTCGCTGCCGGCCGTTTCGTCGCCGCTGCCTTCCCGGCAACGGCCTTGCGGGCGACGGCCTTCCTGGCCGCCTTCCGCGCCGTTTTCGCCGCCTTCCGCACGGGGGCCACGGACGCCTTCTTCCTCGCCGCCTTCGCGCCCGTCGCGACCTGCTTCGTGGCCTTCTTCGCGCGGGCCGGGGCCCGCTTCGCTGCGCGGCTGGTCGCCATGTCGCCTCCGTGGGTCGGTGGAATCGTGCGCGGCAGGGATAGCACCGGCGGCATTCACGCCCGGTGAGCGCCGCGTGTCCGGCGGGCGGCGTCATTCAGCGGCGCCGTGCGGCGCGGGGCTGACGCATCGCGTCACCCATCCTTGCGCGGGCGGCGGCGACCGGTTGGCACGCTTGCTGCTTCCCCTCGGGTCGGAAGGGAGGAAACGCGCATGTACGACCACGACGAAAGCCCGGAACACGAGCACGAGGCGGTCATCCGCCTGTTCGAGCTGGCCCGCAGCGGCGACACCGACAACTGCGAGTACAGCCAGCTCGACGCGATGATCTACACGCGCCTGGAAGAGGCCTACGGCAGCGAGGCGATCGTCGCCCCGGTGACCGCCATCCAGGTGCAGGTGCAGGCCACCGGCTGAGCCGCTAGCCGAAGCTGGGATTGGCCAGCGCCGACAGGAAGTGCGGCAGCAGCGCCGGCTCCATCACCAGCGCGAACATCACGCCGTAGCCCGCGCCCCACAGGTGGGCGCTGTGGTTGACGTTGTCGGTCCCGCGCCGGTCCATCCAGATGCTGTAGCCGACGTAGAGCACCGCGTAGATCACGGCGGGCACCGGGATCGGGATGAAGAACAGGTAGATCCCCGTCCACGGCGCCATCAGCACGAACGCGAACAGCACCGCCGACACCGCCCCCGACGCCCCCAGGCTGCGGTACCCGGAATCGTGCCGGTGCTTGGCGTAGGTGGGCAGGATCGCCACCACGATCGCCGAGAGGTAGAACAGCAGGTAGCCGATCGCGCCGATCCGCTGCGACAGCACCTGCTCGACCGGCCTGCCGAAGAAGAACAGCGTGATCATGTTGAACAGCAGGTGGCCGAAGTCCGCGTGGATGAAGCCGTGCGTGAGCAGCCGGTCGTACTGCTTGAAGCGGTCCACCGCCGGCGGCCACAGGATCAGCCGCTCGAGCAGCGCGCGGTTGTTGAACGCCAGCCACGAGACGATGCAGGTGGCGGCGACGATGACGACGGTGATCGAGAGGTTCATCGGTCAGGCGGCCCGGTAGTTGTCCTGCATGGGGTAGCGCCGCGCGTACAGCGCGAACGCCAGCGCGACGAGCAGCGCGAACGCGGCGAAGAAGAACATCAGGAAGGCGTTCTCGCTCAGCCCGGAGCCGGCGATGTGCGCGGTCACCGCGTCGTTGCGCACCGCCGCGTTGGTGATCAGCACCCACAGGTTGCCGTAGGACACCGACAGCAGCCAGAAGCTCATGATCGCGCCCTTCATCGACGGCGGCGCCTGGCTGTAGGCGAACTCGAGGCCGGTCGCCGACACCAGCACCTCGCCCAGGGTGAGCAGCGCGTACGGCGCGATCTGCCAGGCGATCGACACCGCGTCGCCGCCGTCGATCTCCAGCTGGATCAGGCCGGCGACGATCCACGCCAGCCCGGAGAACGCGATGCCCGCGCCCATCCGCCGCAGCGAGGTCACCGCCACGCCCAGGCGCCGCAGCGCCGGGAACAGCACCAGGTTGTTGAACGGGATCAGCAGCATCACCAGCAGCGGGTTGAGCGCCTGCATCTGCGCCGGCGCCTTGACCAGCCAGCTCGGCCACCACCACTGCTCGTGCGGCATCGCCATCGCGTTGCCCTGGATCACCCAGGTCGAGGCCTTCTGGTCGAACAACGACCAGAACGGCGTGACCAGCGCGAACACCACCAGGATCCGCAGCACCGCGCGCACGCCCTCCACCGCCTGCGGCGGATGCGCGCCGCGGGCGCGGTCGAGCTGCATCGACGCACCGACGCCGCCGAAGGCCAGCAGCAGGCCGAGCGCCAGCAGCACCGCGATCACGAAGTCCTCGCGCACCAGCCAGGCCAGCGCCGCCCCCGCCAGCGCGCTGCCGGCCGCGAACGTCCACAGCCCCGCCCTGCCCTGCCCGGGCGCGCGCGCGAACAGCGCCGTGCGCACCACGCGCAGGAACGAATGCGGGTCCGGCGGCGACGGCGGCACGTGCACGTACTTGCGGCGGCCGCTCCAGAACACGACGGTGGCGACGAACATCAGCACGCCCGGGATGCCGAAGGCCACCGCCGGCCCGTGCTCGCGCAGGAAGATCGGCATCAGCAGCGAGGCGAAGAACGACCCGAGGTTGATGGTCCAGTAGAAGGCGTCGTAGACGACCCTGGCCAGGTCCTTGTTGCTGTGGTCGAACTGGTCGCCGACGAAGGCCGAGACCAGCGGCTTGATGCCGCCCGAGCCCAGCGCGATCAGGAACAGGCCGGTGTAGAAGCCGGTGCGGCTGCCTTCGAACAGCGCCAGGCAGGCGTGGCCGGCGCAGTAGACCAGCGACAGCCACAGCACGGTGTTGTACTTGCCGAACCAGCGGTCGGAGAGCCAGCCGCCGAGCAGCGGGAAGAAGTAGACGCCGATGACGAAGGTGTGGAAGACGTCCTTGGCCACGCCGCCGCGCTCGGATTCGGGCAGGTAGGCCAGCAGCAGGCTGCTGACCAGGAACGGCACCAGGATGTTGCGCATGCCGTAGAAGCTGAAGCGCTCGCAGCCTTCGTTGCCGATGATGTAGGGGATCTGCCGGGGCAGCTTCGCGGGGCGGTCGATCGCCGCGGCGGGTGTGGTCATGCGAAAGGCTTTCGGCTGGGTCCGGGCGACTAGCCTAACCGATGCCCGCGCCGGGCCGCCGGCGCGTTCGGGACGCGAGGCCCGGTCAGGCCCACTCGGACAGGCCTTCGCGCTCGTACAGGGTCCGGAACGACGGCAGCGCCTTCATCCGCCGGGCCAGCAGCGCCAGCTGCGGCCACTCGGTCGCGGGCCGGGGCATGTGGCGGGACCAGCGCATCAGCATGGTCAGGTAGAAGTCCGCGGCGCAGGGCGCGTTGCCCAGCAGGCAGGGCCCGCGCCCGGCCAGGTGCGCATCGACGCGCGTCCATTCGGCCTCGATGCGCTCGCGGGTGGCTTCGAGCACGGCCTCGACGTTGTCCTCCCCGGCCGGCTCGTGCGGGTACCACCACATCCGGAACAGCGGCTGCACCACGTTGGCCAGGTGGAACATCCACTGCAGGAAGTCCATCCGCGCCGGGTCGCCCGCCGCCGGCGCCAGCCGCGCCGCGGGATGCGCCTCGGCCAGGTGGACCAGCAGCGCGGCGGCCTCGCAGTGCGGATGGCCCTCGACCACCAGGGTCGGCACCACGCCGTTCGGGTTGAGCGCGAGGTAGTCCGGATGCTTCTGCGCACGCGCCTCGAAGTCGACCAGCTGCAGGCGGTGCGGGATGCCGAGCTCGATCAGCAGCCAGTGCACCACCATGCTGGCGGCGCCGGGCGAGTAGTAGAGGGTGTGCATGCGGAAGCCCCGGGGGAAGCCCGGCGCCGATTATGGTGGGCGCGACGGCGGGCGGCAAAGGGTCCGGGCGCGGGCTCCGGTCGGGAACGATCCGGATGCGGCTGCGGGGATGCGACCGGATGCGAGTGCAGCCCACCCGCCGTGATCCTTCAGTGGCGATCCTTCAATGGCGATTCTTCAATGGCGGTCCTTCAGGCGCGACCCTTACAGTCGCGATCCTTCATTCGTTGCGATCCTTCACCCGTTGCTTCCTCGCTGCTCCCGCTGTTGCGATCCTCCTTCCCGCTTCCCCCTCTCGCCTACCGCCGTTGCGATGCTTCGCCCCCGCTTCTCCCTCTCGCCTCCCTCGTCGTCATCCCCGCGAAAGCGGGGATCCAGCGACCTTGTTCCTCGTCGCACTCGCCGTGCAATGGCGCACCTCGTCCGACTGCCGATGACTTCCCCGCCTTCGCTGACCACGGCTGCGCCGAGGCCGTCGACCGGCGCGGCAAAAGGCACTGGATCCCCGCTTTCGCGGGGATGACGGCTTCGAGCGGGATGCGGAACACGAGGTGAGGAACGCGACCCCGTACCCGTAGCCGCGCCCGCACGCCTCCTTGCCGATATTCACGGATCCGCAACGCCCGCACGGCGCCCGCGGGCGCGTTGCGGCATCATCTGCATCCCATCCGCGCATCCACGGCACCGACATGATCCGCTCGCCGCACGCCCTCGCCCTTTCCGCCGCATTCGCGCTTTCCGCCGTCGCTGCCCCCGACGCGCCGGCGCAGGACGCGCCGCTGACGACGGTGTCCGAGCGCTCCGGGTTCGTGAAGACCGGCCGCTACGACGAGGTCGTCGCGCTGTGCGACGCCTTCGCCCGGCGCTATCCGGACGCGGTGCGCTGCATCGACTTCGGCACCTCGCCGGAGGGGCGGCCGATGAAGGCGCTGGTGGCCACGCGCACCGGCGCGTTCACGCCGGCGGACACGAAGGCGAAGGGCGTGCCGGTGCTGCTGGTGCAGGGCGGCATCCACGCCGGCGAGAGCGACGGCAAGGACGCCGGCTTCCTGGCGCTGCGCGAGGCGCTCGACGGCGAGGCCGCCGGGGGCGCGCTCGACAGGCAGGTGCTGCTGTTCGTTCCGGTGTTCAACGTCGACGGCCACGAGCGCTTCGGGCGCTGGAACCGCCCCAACCAGCGCGGCCCCGAGGAGATGGGCTGGCGCACCACCGCGCAGAACCTCAACCTCAACCGCGACTACGTCAAGGCCGATGCGCCGGAAATGCAGGCGATGCTGGCCCTGGTCGACGCCTGGGACCCGATCCTCTACGTCGACCTGCACGTCACCGACGGCGCCAAGTTCCGCCACGACGTGTCCTACCAGCTCGAGCCGGTGCACGCGGGCGATGCGCAGCTGCGCGAGGAGGGGCTGGCGCTGCGCACGGCGATCGCCGACGCGGTGCGCGCGCAGGGCTCGCTGCCGCTGACCTTCTATCCCTCCTTCGTCGAGGACGACAACCCGGCCTCGGGCTTCGTCGACGGCGTCGCGCCGCCGCGCTTCTCGCACGGCTATTTCCTGCTGCGCAACCGCTTCGGCCTGCTGGTCGAGACGCATTCCTGGAAGACGTACCCGGTGCGGGTGAAGGTGACCCGCGACACCATCGTCGCCCTGCTCGAGCAGACCGCGCTGCACGGCGGCGAGTGGCTGCGCACGGCGCACGAGGCCGACGCGCGGGCGGCGAAGCTGGGCGGCAAGCCGGTGCCGCTGGACTGGAAGGCGACCGACAAGGTGCGCACGGTCGACTTCCTCGGCTACGCCTACACGCGCACGCCGTCGGACGTGTCCGGTGCGCCGATGACCCATTACGACGAGGGCACCCCGCAGGTGTGGAAGCTGCCGCTGCGCGACGAGATCGTGCCCGGCCGCAGCATCGTCGCGCCGGAAGGCGGCTACCTGGTGCCGGCGGCGCACGCGGCCTGGGTCGGGCCGAAGCTGGCGCTGCACGGGATCGCGTTCCGCAAGCTGGAAGCCGCCCTGCCCAAGGCGAAGGTCGAGGCCTTCCGCGCCGACAAGGCGAGCTTCGCCGCGCAGTCGCTGGAAGGCCACCAGCGCCTGGAGCTGGAGGGAAGCTGGAAGCCGGAGACGCGCGACGTCGCCGCCGGCGCGCTGTTCGTGCCGATCGCCCAGCCCGAGGCGCGGCTGGTGATGGCGCTGCTGGAGCCGCAGGCGCCGGATTCGCTGGCGGCCTGGGGCGAGTTCAACAACGCCTTCGAGCGCAAGGAGTACATGGAGGCCTACGTCGCCGAGGACGTCGCGCGCGACATGCTGGCGAAGGATCCGGCGCTGAAGGCGCGGTTCGAGCGGAAGCTGCGCGACGACCCCGATTTCGCCAAGGACCCGCGCGCGCGGCTGGACTTCTTCTACCGCCTGCATCCCTCGTGGGACGAGCGCTACGACCTCTACCCGGTGCTGCGCACGGAAACGGTGCCGCGCTGAGCGGCGGCGGCGCGCCCGCCATCGCCTTGCCGGTCACGGCACGCGGCCATCGATCGACGGGGACGGGCCGTCGCCCTGGCCCGGCTGCCATCACGAACGCAGCGGGCGGCCTGCGCGCGGCGGAGGATCCCCGCTGCGCCCCGGGACGACCGCGATCCGCTCAGGCCACGTCGACCCGGTCCCGCCCGCCGGCCTTGGCGCGGTACATCGCGGCGTCGGCGCGGCGCACCCAGTCGCCGGCGTCGACCAGCAGCCGGTCGGCCTCGGCCAGGCCGATGCTGAGCGTGCAGCGCTCGGCGGCGGCGGCGTCCCCGCGCTCGGCGAGGAAGCGCAGGCGGATGCGCTCGGCGACCTCGCGCGCGCCGCGGATGTCGGTCTCTGTGAGCAGGACGGTGAACTCATCGCCGCCGTAGCGGGCCGGCGTGTCGATCTCGCGCACCGACTCGCGCAGCACGCCGGCCACGCAGCGCAGCACCTGGTCGCCGACGGCGTGCCCGTGCGCGTCGTTGACTTCCTTGAAGTTGTCGACGTCGATCAGCATCGCCACCGCCGGGCGGCGCGAGCGCAGGTAGCGCGCGAGCTCGTTGCCGGCGATCTCGTCCCAGTGGCGGCGGTTCGGCAGCCCGGTCAGCACGTCGATGCGGTTGAGCCGCTCGAGCTGCCGGTTCTGCAGCGCGACCCGGTGGCCGAGCGCATAGGTCACCGTGCTCAGCGCCAGCGGATAGGCGAACAGGAAGGGCAGCGACGCCACGATGTTGGCCATGCTGCTCTCCAGCCGCACCGGGAAGCCGAGCAGCGCCGACACCGCCAGGCAGGCGCACGCCTGCAGCGGCCCCGTGCGCGCGAGGAAGCGCCAGCCGGCCACGCCGATCTTGTCGATCGAGAGCATCGTCACCAGCAGTGCGCTGGGCAGCAGGTTGAACTGCATCGCCGCGACCCATGCGCCGCCCGCGGCCGAATCGGCCATCAGGCTGCGGAACTCGGTGCCGCGCGGATCGCGGCTGCGGCGGGCCAGCCACCAGGCCACGTGCGGCCAGCCGTAGCCGTTGAACGCCAGCAGCGCCCACGCCCACCAAGGCGCGCCGTTGTCGTGGAGCACGGAGGCGATCGGCAGCACGCCCAGCCCGAGGCCGAGCGTGCGCATCCGGTGCATGCGATCGACGAAGCTCCGGTCCCGGGCCGCGGTCGGATCGGTTTCCAGCAAACCCATGATGGCGGTCGTTGCCCCTGTCAGCCGGCCGTCCGTTCAGGATACTGCCGACGCCGGCCCCGCAACCCTGCCCTACGTCACGCTGTCGCAGCGATGCGGCGGTCGTGGCGCGATGCCGGGGCCCGGACGACCCCGTGCACTCGTCCATGCGGATGCGCATCGTCCCGCCATCGTCCCGGACGGCGCCGCGTGTCCGGCGCGAGGCGGCGGCGGCGCCGGATCTAGCACTTCTCGTACTTCCAGTTGCGCGCCTTCCCCTCCGCAAGCCACTCGAGCGCCTGCGCCAGGCGCCGGGCGCGGGTGTCGTCCCGCTTGGCCTCGGCGATCCATTCGATGTACTCGCGCTGCCGGCCCGGCGGGAAGGCCTCGAATGTGCATCGCGCCTTCGCGTGCCCGCGCGCGGCCAGCGCCGCTTCGAGCTCCGCCGGCATCGCGGGCATCGGCCTGGGTGCGGCGGCCTTGCGCGCGGCCGGCGACTTCACGCCCTGCTCGTTGAGCGCCATCGCGCGGCGGACGTCGGCGAGCAGCCGCTTCTTCGGCGGCAGGTCGGACAGCGTCGCCATCCTGCCGTAGCTGCCCATGCCGTCGCGCGCCACGCCCTCGCCCATCACCAGCGCGTGCTTCCAGTAGCCGAACGAGGCGTGCTGCTTGAACGCCGCCATGCCGGCGAGGATGCCGCCGGCGTGGATGAAGCTGGGCATGCCCCACTTGATGGTTTCCTCCACGTCCGGGCAGGCCTCGTGCACGAGCTCGCGCAGGCGCGCCAGGATCGGCCGCGCGAACGGCGCCGACCTGGCGATGTAGGCGTCCACGCGGGGATCGCGCTGTCCCATGGCTCGGTTCTCCCGTTTGCCGGCTCGCGCCCGCCTCGCCGGCGGGCACCGACGATTTACGCCCGCGCGCCGCGGTCCGCAAGCCGGGAGGCGTATCGCCGGGCGTCGCCGGGCATGGCATCGGCTCTTGTGGGAGCGACGGGAGTCGCGACAGGGCGGTCGCGACAGGGCGGTCGCGACTTCCGTCGCTCCCACACACGGATTCCTGTCGCTCCCATACCAAGAGGATTCCTGGCGAAGTCGGCCTTCGAACGCTTCCCCGCGCGCGCAGGCGACCGGTTTACGCCCGCACGCGCGGCCCGCAGGCCGGGAGGCGTACCGCTGACACGGCATCGGCCCTTGTGGGAGCGACGGAAGTCGCGACAGGGCGGTCGCGACTTCCGTCGCTCCCACACACGGATTCCTGTCGCTCCCACGCCAAGGGGATTCCTGGCGGGGTCAGCCCTCGAGCGCTTCCCAGCGCGCATAGGCGGCGTCGAGCTCGGCCTGGGCCGTGGACAGCTCGGCGCCGTGGGCTGCGATGGCGGCGCCGTCGCGCTGGTAGAAGGCGGGGTCGTGCATCGCCGCGGTCAGCGCCGCGACGCGGGCCTCGAGCGCCTCGATGCGCGATGGAAGCTGTTCGAGCTCGCGCGCCTCCTTGTAGCCGAGCTTGCGGCGCGCCGGCGCCGGCGCCTCCGGCCCCGGCTGCGCGGGCGAGGCCGGAGCCGGCACCCGCGTCGCCGCGGCGGCCGCCTTGCCGGCAGCGGCCGCGGGCTCGGGCGGCCGCTGCCGCAGCCAGTCGCTGTAGCCGCCGACGTACTCGCCGACGCGTCCGCCGCCTTCCATCGCCAGCGTCGACGTCACCACGTTGTCGAGGAAATCGCGGTCGTGGCTGACCAGCAGCAGGGTGCCGGGGTACTCGGAGAGCAGTTCCTCCAGCAGCTCCAGCGTCTCCACGTCGAGGTCGTTGGTCGGCTCGTCCATCACCAGCAGGTTGGACGGCTGCGCGAACAGCTTGGCCAGCAGCAGCCGGTTGCGCTCGCCGCCGGACAGCCGCGTGATCGGCGCGCGGGCGCGCTCGGGCGTGAACAGGAAGTCCTGCAGGTAGCCGATGGCGTGCTTGCGCCTGCCCCCGACCTCCACGTACTCGAGCCCTTCGGCGACGTTCTCCAGCGCGCTCCAGTCCTCGCGCAGCGTGGCCCGGTACTGGTCGAAGTACGCCACCTGCAGCTGCGTGCCGACCCGGACCTCGCCCGACTGCGGCTGCAATTCGCCCAGCAGCAGCCTGAGCAGCGTGGTCTTGCCGCTGCCGTTGGCGCCGATCAGGCCGATGCGGTCGCCGCGCAGGACGGTGGTGGAGAAGCCGCGCACCAGCGGATGGTCGCCGAAGGCGAACGAGACCTCCTTCGCCTCGATCACCTTCCTGCCGGACGCGCCGGCCTGCGCGGTCTCCATGCGCACGTTGCCGGCCAGCTCGCGCCGCTGCGCGCGCTCGACCCGCATCGCCTCGAGCCGGCGCACGCGGCCCTCGTCGCGGGTGCGGCGCGCCTTGATGCCCTGGCGGATCCAGGCTTCCTCCTGCGCCAGCAGCTTGTCGAAGCGGGCGTTCTCCTGCGCCTCGGCGTTGAGCCGCTCCTCGCGGCGGCGCAGGTAGTTGTCCCAGTCGCCGGGCCAGCTGGTGAGCCGGCCGCGGTCGATCTCGACGATGCGGGTGGCGAGCTGGCGCAGGAAGCGGCGGTCGTGGGTGACGAACACCAGCGCGCCCGGCCAGGCCTTGAGGAAGCCTTCCAGCCAGTCGATCGCGGCGATGTCCAGGTGGTTGGTGGGCTCGTCGAGCAGCAGCAGGTCGGGCGCCGACACCAGCGCGCGGGCCAGCAGCACGCGCCGCTTCATGCCGCCGGACAGGCGCGCGAACGCGGCGTCGCCGTCGAGCGCCAGCCGCTCCAGCGTCTCGACCACGCGCTGGTCCAAGCGCCAGCCGTCGGCCGCCTCGATACGCGCCTGCACCGCGGCCAGCGCCGCCATGTCCACCGGCTGCGCGTGCGAGAGGCGGTGGTACTCGGCCAGCTGCGCGCCGAGCCCGCCCAGGCCCGAGGCGACCACGTCGAACACGCTGCCGCCGGCACCGGCCGGCACCTCCTGCTCCAGCCGCGCCACGCGCACCCCGGCCTCGCGGCGGACCTCGCCGTCGTCGGGCCTGAGCTCGCCGTCGAGCAGGCGCAGCAGGGTCGACTTGCCGGCGCCGTTGCGGCCGATCAGGGCGATGCGCTCGCCCGGCTCGATGGCCAGGTCGACGCGTTCGAGCAGCAGCGGGCCGCCGACGCTGTAGTCGACGGCATTCAGGGAGACCAGGGGCATGCGGACAGTTTAACGGGTCGGCGCGCGCCCCCTTTGCGGCCGCCCCGCGCGGGCGTACATTTGCGCCGTCGTCCGACCACCCAACCAACGGAGCGCGCCATGAGCAAGGGCATGGACAGGAAGAAGGAAGAGAAGAAGAAGCCGGAAAAGACGCTGAAGGAAAAGCGTGCGGCGAAGAAGGAGAAGAAGGCCGGCCATTGAGCCGGCTTTTTTCTGTCTTGCTGTTCCCTTCTCCCGCTTCGCGGGAGAAGGTGCCGAAGAGCCTGCCCCCGAATGCTTTAGTCGGGGGCGGATGGGGGCGCGAGCGAAAGCGAGCTGCTCTTGCCCCTGTCCGGAAAGATTCAGATCAAAGGCACGCTTCGCTCCGCTCGCGTCCCCTCATCCGCCCCTGCGGGGCACCTTCTCCCGCACGCGGGAGAAGGGCTACGGGTTGGCCTTCGGTGGGAAAGAAGCGTCGGCGTGGGCCTCCCTTCTGCGTTCCCCTTCTCCCGCTTGCGGGAGAAGGTGCCGAAGGCGGATGAGGGCGCGAGCGAAAGCGAGCTGCTCTTACCCTGTCCGGAAAGATTCAGGTCAAAGGCACGCTTCGCTCCGCTCGCGCTCCCTCATCCGCC
>JAYRKR010000053.1:0-24235 GCA_041905645.1 Luteimonas sp. | reverse complement strand
CGAAAGCATCGCGCGCATGGCGCGCTCCTACAATGCCCGGATGGACGACGCCCCCGACCCCGCGCTGCGCGACGAACTCGACGCCGGCCTCGCCGCGCTGGGGCTTCCCGCCGCGATCGCCGCGCCGCTGCTGGCCTACCTGGGCCTGCTCGCGCGCTGGAACCGCGCCTACAACCTCACCGCCATCCGCGACCCGCGCGCGATGGTGTCGCTGCACCTGCTCGACTCGCTGGCGATGCAGCCGTTCGCGCGCGGGCTGCGCAACCTCGCCGACCTCGGCACCGGCGCGGGGCTGCCGGGCATCCCGCTGGCGATCGCGCTGCCGACGCTGCAGGTGACCCTGGTCGAGTCCAACGGCAAGAAGGCGCGCTTCCTGCGCGAGGCCGTGCGCAGCCTGGGCCTGGGCAACGCGCGCGTGGCCGAATCGCGCGCCGAGGCGCTGCGGGCGCCGGCCGCCTTCGAGGCCATCACCGCGCGCGCGATGGCGGGCCTGGCCGACCTGCTCGCGGCCGGCGCGCACCTGCTCGAGCCGGGCGGCCGGCTGCTGGCGATGAAGGGCGCGCGCCCGGACGCCGAGATCGCCGCGCTGCCCGCCGGATGGCAGGTGGAGGCCATTCATCCCCTCGCGGTGCCGGGGCTGGACGCCGAACGCCACCTGGTCGTGGTGCGCCGGTCGGCGCCCGGCGGGGCATAATCCCAAGCCCGGCCTCTGCCGGATCCCACCACGCACAGGCATTCCGGACCCCCATGGCCCGCATCATCGCCATTGCCAACCAGAAGGGCGGCGTCGGCAAGACGACGACGGCGGTGAACCTCGCCGCGGCGCTTTCGCGCACGCCCAAGCGGGTGCTGCTGGTCGACCTGGACGCGCAGGGCAACGCGACGATGGGCAGCGGCGTCGACAAGCGCGAGCTGCAGGCCTCGACCTGCGACGTGCTGCTGGAGGAGATCCACGCCGTCGACGCCATCGTGCGCACGCCCGAGGGCATCGACCTGCTGCCGGGCAACACCGACCTCACCGCGGCCGAGATCGAGCTGATGGACGAGGACGGCCGCGAGCAGCGCCTCAAGCGCGCGCTCGACCCACTGCGCGAGCGCTACGACTTCATCATCATCGACTGCCCGCCGGCGCTGTCGCTGCTCACGCTCAACGCGCTGACCGCGGCCGATTCGGTGCTGGTGCCGATGCAGTGCGAGTACTACGCGCTCGAGGGCCTGACCGCGCTGCTGCAGACCATCGATGCGCTCAAGGCCCGGCTCAACCCGGGGCTCGAGATCGAGGGCGTGCTGCGCACCATGTTCGACGTGCGCAACAACCTGGCCAACGCGGTCGCGGCCGAGCTGGTCAACCACTTCGGCGACAAGGTCTTCCGCACCGTGATTCCGCGCAACGTGCGGCTGGCCGAGGCGCCCAGCCACGGCCAGAGCATCGTCGGCTACGACCGCGGCAGCCGCGGCTCGGTCGCCTACCTGGGGCTGGCCGGCGAAATGCTGCGCCGCCAGCGCGAGCGCGAGAAGTCCCGGCGCGAGGAACCCGCAGCGATGGAGAACCCGGCATGAGCGCAAAGGCGCCCGCCAAGAAGCGCGGCCTCGGACGCGGCCTGGAAGCGCTGCTCGGCCCCAAGGCCGCGGCCGAGGCCCCGGCGCTGGAGGCCGTCCCCGGCGACACCCTGCGCAGCCTGCCGGTGGACGCGATCGCGCCCGGCCGCTACCAGCCGCGCAAGCAGTGGGACCAGGACAAGCTCGCCGAGCTGTCCGAGTCGATCAAGGCGCAGGGCGTGATCCAGCCGATCGTGGTGCGCGAGCTGCCCGACCGCACCTTCGAGATCATCGCCGGCGAGCGCCGCTGGCGCGCCTCGCGCCTGGCCGGCCTGGCCGAGGTGCCAGCGGTGGTGCGCCGCGCCGACGACCGCACCGTGGTCGCGATGGCGCTGATCGAGAACATCCAGCGCGAGGACCTCAACCCGCTCGAGGAAGCGACCGCGCTGCAGCGGCTGATCGACGAATTCGACCTCACCCACGCTCAGGCCGCCGAGGCGGTGGGCCGCTCGCGCGCGGCGGTGTCCAACCTGCTGCGCCTGCTGGAGCTGCCGCCGGCGATCCGCGCGCTGCTGGAGGCGCGGCGGCTGGAGATGGGCCACGCGCGCGCGCTGCTCACGCTCTCGCCGGAGCTGGCCAGCAAGCTGGCTTCGGACGCCGCCGAGAACGACTGGTCGGTGCGCGAGGTCGAGCACCGCGCGCAGCAGTTCGCGGCCGGGCGCGTGCCCGCCGGGACGAAGAAGCCGGCCGCGGCCCGCCCGCACCCGCAGCCCGACATCGTCGCGCTGGAAAACGAGCTGTCGGAACTGCTGGCCGCCCGCGTCGACGTCGTCCAGGGCCGCGGCAGCAAGGGCCGGCTGGTGATCCACTACAGCGACCTGGACACGCTCGACGGCGTGCTGGAGCGGCTGCGTGCCAGGGCCTGAGGCCGCCGCTGCGGGCCCGCGCGCGCCCCGGCTCTCGGTCGTCGTCCCGGTCTTCAACGAGCAGGACAACGTCGCGCCGCTGGTCGGCGAGATCGTCGCCGCGCTGCGCGGCAGCGCGCCCGAGGAAGGCGGCGACTTCGAGATCGTCTACGTCGACGACCATTCGCGCGACGGCACGCTCGCCGCGCTGCAGCGCCTGCAGGCCGAGGTGCCGGAGCTGCGCGTGCTGCGCCACGCGACGCAGAGCGGGCAGAGCACCGCGATCCGCAGCGGGGTCAGGGCCGCGCGCGGCGAATGGATCGCCACCCTCGACGGCGACGGCCAGAACGATCCGGCCGACATCCCGAAGCTGCTCGCGCAGCGCGCGCAGTCGCCCGCGGACGTGAAGCTGTTCGCCGGCTGGCGCGTCGACCGCCGGGACAGCGGCAGCAAGCGCTGGGCCTCGAAGTGGGCCAACGCGATCCGCGCGCGGATGCTGCACGACGACACCCCCGACACCGGCTGCGGCATCAAGCTCTTCGAGCGTGCCGCCTTCCTCGAGCTGCCGGCCTTCGACCACATGCACCGCTACCTGCCGGCGCTGATGCAGCGCGCCGGCTGGAAGACCGTGAGCGTGCCGGTCAACCACCGCCACCGCACCGCCGGCGTGTCGAAGTACAACAACCTGGGCCGCGCGCTGGTCGGCATCAGCGACCTGCGCGGGGTGGCGTGGCTGATCCGCCGCGGCAAGGTCACGGCGGTCGAGGAGATCCCGGGCCGCGCCGGCACAACGACGTAGGTCGGGCCTCCGCGCCCACGTAGGAGCGCCCCATGGGCGCGATCGCATTTCGCCGCGCAGGCATCGCGCCCATGGGGCGCTCCTACGTGGGCCGGACGTCGGTCGGGGCCGGCCAGGTCGCGACGTGGCCTGCGATCGAGCAACGCCTCCGGGATCGCGCGAAGCACCTTATCCTTGTCGAACGTTCGAGGAGCCGCCGATGATCCCCGCCACCGACTTCATGAACACCCCCATCGAGTGGCTCGAATGGACCGGGCTGTACATGTCGCCGTGGAAGCTGATCGGCCTGGTCGGCGCGCTGATGTTCGGCGGCCGCTGGCTGGTGCAGTTCGTCGCCAGCCGGCGCCACGGCAAGCCGGTGATCCCGCGCCTGTTCTGGTACATGAGCCTGGTCGGCAGCGCGATGACGCTGAGCTACTTCGTGTTCTCGCAGAAGCAGGACTCGGTGGGCATCATCCAGAACCTGTTCCCGGCCTTCACCGCCGCCTACAGCCTGTACCTGGACATCCGCCACCGCGGCTGGCACCGCGACCGCGCCGGCCACTGACGCCGCGCCGAATCCAGCCCCTCTCCCGCCTCGCGGGAGAGGGAGGCGCGAAGCGCCGGGTGAGGACCCGGCTTTTCGCCGCGTAGCCCGTTTCTTCCCGCCGGCCTCGCCTCGGCGCACGAAGGAAGCCTCGTCCATGCCCCTGCTCCGCGCGCCGAACCCCAAACCTTCGCCACATCCGCCGCGCGCGCATCGCCGCTAGCATGGCGGCTTTCCACCGGGGATCGCCGCCTTGAACCGCAGCCGACCGCACGCCGCGCTGGCCCTTGCCCTTGCCTTCGCACTGGCCGCACCGCTCCCGTTTTCCGCCGACGCCGCGGACGCGCCCGCTCCCACCGCCGCCACCCAGGCCGCCGATGCCGCGTTCCGCGCCGTCTACGAGAAGGAATGGGCCTGGCGCGAGCGCGAGTTCGGCATTCCCGCCGACGAGGACGACGAGGGCGGCGTCGACCTGCCGCGCCTGCCCGACGTGGGCGCCGCCGCGCAGCAGCGCCGGCTGGCGACGTGGAACGACGTCCTCGCGCAGCTGGACCGCATCGACCCGGCCGCGCTGTCGCCCGACGAGCAGGTCAACTACGCGGTCTACAGGCCGCAGGTCGAGAACCTGGCCGCATCGGTCCGCTTCCGCGACTACGAGATGCCGTTCAACGCCGACAGCTCGTTCTGGTCGAACTTGGCGTTCATGGCGCGCCGGCCGATGCGCGACGCACAGGCCTACCGCAACTACATCGGCCGCCTCGGCGACGTGCCGCGCTACTTCGGCCAGCAGATCGACAACATGCGCGCGGGGCTGGCGCGCGGCTTCAGCGTGCCCAGGGCGGTGCTGGCCGGGCGCGACGCGTCGATCGCCAACGTCGCCGGCCTCGACGACCCGGAAAAATCGGCGTTCTGGAAGCCGTTCGAGAAGATGCCGGCGTCGATCCCCGCCGCGGAGCAGGCGCAGCTGCGCGCCGACGCGCGCAGGGCGATCGACGAACGCCTGGTCCCCGCCTACGGCAAGCTGCTCGCGTTCTTCCGCGACGAGTACGTCCCCAAGGCGCGCGACACGCTGGCGGCCGAGGCGATGCCCGACGGCAAGGCCTGGTACCGGCAGCAGATCCGCGAATACACCACGCTGGATCTGGATCCGGAGCAGATCCACGCGATCGGCCTGCGCGAGGTCGACCGGATCCAGGCGGAGATGGACGCGATCATCCGCGAGGTGGGCTTCAAGGGCCGGCATCCAGACAGCACGTTCCAGGACTTCCTGCATTTCCTGCGCACCGACCCGCGGTTCTACGCCAAGACGCCGCAGGAACTGCTCGACCACGCCGCCTGGATCAGCAAGCGCGTGGACGGCGAGGTCGGCAAGGTCATCGGCACGCTGCCGCGCGGGCGCTTCGCCATCGTCCCGGTGCCCGACGACATCGCCCCGTTCTGGACCGCCGGCCGCGGCGGCGCCGACACCTACTGGGTCAACACCTACGACCTGCCCTCGCGCCCGCTGTACAACCTGCCGGCGCTGACCCTGCACGAGTCCTCGCCCGGGCATTCGCTGCAGGGGTCGCTGGCGAAGGAACAGGACGCGCAGCCCGCGTTCCGTCGCCACAACTACATCTCCGCCTACGGCGAGGGCTGGGGTCTGTACAGCGAGGACCTGGGCGTGGAGATGGGCATCTACCAGACGCCCTACGAGGACTTCGGCCGCCTGACCTACGCGATGTGGCGCGCCTGCCGGCTGGTGATCGACACCGGCATCCACCACGAGGGCTGGACCCGCGACCAGGCGCTGGCCTACCTGCGCGACCGCACCGCGCTGTCCGAGCACGAGATCACCACCGAGGTGGACCGCTACATCTCCTGGCCGGCGCAGGCGCTGTCGTACAAGCTCGGCGAGCTCGCGATCGTGCGGCTGCGCAAGGAAGCCGAGCAGGCGCTGGGGCCGCGCTTCGACGTGCGCAAGTTCCACGACGCCGTGCTGGCGCAGGGCTCGGTGCCGTTGCCGGTGCTCGAACGGCAGGTGCGGGCCTACGTCGCCGACGCCGGGTCCGCCGGGCCAGACAAGGAGGCGCAGTCCGCCGTCGGCGTGGGCGCCGGCGGCTGACGCCGGGCAGGGGCAGGCCTCGCCTGGCCCTTGTGGGAGCGACGGGAGTCGCGACCCGCCATGGCTGGGAGCCCTGTCGCGACTCCCGTCGCGCCCACAATGGGCCAGGGACCTCCCGGTGCTCCAGCCGGCATCCGGATTCTTGCCTGGACCCACCCCGCCCGGCATAATGCGCGGCTCGCTGCGTCCGGTCGGCCCCTCCAGGGCCCTCGACCGGGCGGGTCCGGAACGCGATTCCAGCCCGCCGCCGGCAGCGCGAACCGACCCGCATCGCGCGGTGCCGCCCCCGGGGCGCACCGGGGGCCGCCGTCTCCCAGGCTATGGGCGACACCAGACTACCTACCGAGGTGCGTATGTCCCGCGTCTGCCAGATCACCGGCAAGCGCGTGCAGACCGGCAACAACGTCTCGCACGCCAACAACAAAACCCGCCGTCGTTTCCTCCCCAACCTCCACGAGCGCCGCTTCTGGGTCGCCAGCGAGAACCGTTGGGTGAAGCTGCGCGTTTCCAGCGCCGCCCTGCGCACCATCGACAAGAACGGCATCGACGCCGTGCTGGCGCAGCTGCGCGCCCGCGGCGAGAAGGTCTGAGGAGGACACCATGGCATCCAAGCGCGACAAGATCCGTCTGATCTCCTCGGCCAACACCGGCCATTTCTACACCACCGACAAGAACAAGAAGAACACCCCCGGCAAGATGGAGGTCAAGAAGTACGACCCCGTCGTCCGCAAGCACGTGATCTACAAGGAAGGCAAGATCAAGTGACGATTTGCCAGCCAACGCGAAGCGTTGGCGCCAGCAAATCGTCATCCCCGCGAAAGCGGGGATCCAGGGACTCGAAGAAGCCCGCCGCAAGGCGGGTTTCTTTTTGCCCGGACATTTCCCGCCCTTGCCCCCTCTCCCGCTTGCGATCTGAGCCCCTCTCCCGCTCGCGGGAGAGGGGTTGGGGTGAGGGCGTGCCAGGTCGCGACGCACCCCCGGCACGCGCCGTCGTTCCGAATGGTCCGCCGCCAAGAGCCGGACCCTCACCCGGCGCTTCGCGCCTCCCTCTCCCGCAAGCGGGAGAGGGGTTACACGACGGCCGCCGTCGCTGGCGCTTCACAACCCCGGCGCTTCGCCCGCTTCGCGACCTGAGCCCTGCTTCCGCTTCGCAGGAGAAGGGTGCAGATCGAAGCCGCAACGCCGGCATTCTCCTCGCCTCGCGACTTGAGCCCCTCTCCCGCTTGCGGGAGAGGGGTTGGGGTGAGGGTGCGCCAGGTCGCGACGCATCCCCGGCATGTGCCGTCGCTCCGAATGGTTCGCCGCCAAGAGCCGGACCCTCACCCGGCGCTTCGCGCCTCCCTCTCCCGCAATGCGGGAGAGGGGCTCGGCCCGTCGCGGCGCGGCGGCCGCCGGCGCGGCGGCCGCGTACACTCGCCCTCTCGCCATCGAGGGCCCTGCATGCTGCCCGGCTGGATCCTGCTGCTGGTGTCGGTGGCCTACGCCGCGCTGCTGTTCGTGGTGGCGTGGTGGGGCGACCGCCATCCGCAGTATTCGCAGGGGCGCACCTGGCTGCGGCCGCTGGTCTACAGCCTGTCGCTGGCGGTGTACTGCTCGTCGTGGACGTTCTACGGCGCGGTCGGCACCGCCGCGCGCACCGGCATCGGCTACTTCCCGATCTACCTCGGCCCGCTGCTGATGCTGCTGTTCGGCTGGCGCATCCTCGAGCGGCTGGCGCTGGTCGCGCAGTCGCAGGGCACGGTGTCGATCGCCGACTTCATCGCCGCGCGCTACGGCCGCTCGCAGAAGCTCGCGGCGATGGTGTCGGTGATCGCGCTGATCGCCGCGGTGCCCTACCTGGCGCTGCAGTACAAGGCGGTGGCGGTGAGCCTGGGCGTGCTCGGCGGGCGCGCGGTGGCCGAATCGACGATCGGCGACCCGGCGCTGTACGTCGCCGCGCTGATGGCGCTGTTCGCGATCCTCTACGGCACCCGCCAGGTCGACGCCAGCGAGCACCGGCCGGGCATGATGCTGGCGATCGCGCTCGAGTCGATGGTCAAGCTGCTCGCGCTGGTCGCGGTGGGCGTGTTCGCGTTCGGCTGGTTCGCCACGCGCGACCTGCACCTGGCGGAGGCCACGCGCGCGCTGCTGGTCGACCACCACCCCACCGGCTTCATCGCGCAGACGCTGCTGGCGTTCACCGCGATCATCTGCCTGCCGCGGCAGTTCCACGTCGCCGTGGTCGAGTGCGTCGAGGTGGCCGACATCCGCCGCGCGCGCTGGATGTTCGGCACCTACCTGGCGCTGATCTCGCTGATGGTGCTGCCGATCGCCAGCGCCGGCCTGGCCCGCTTCGCCGGCAGCGCCGGCGTGGCGCCGGACAGCATCGTGCTGGCGCTGCCGCTGGCCGAGGGCCGCGACTGGCTGGCGCTGGCCGCCTACGTCGGCGGCTTCTCCGCGGCCACCGGCATGGTGATCGTCGCCAGCGTCGCGCTGGCGACCATGGTCAGCAACGACCTGGTGATGCCGCCGCTGCTGCGGCGCGGCTGGGCGCAGCGCCACGGCGGCAACGTCGCCTCCACCGTGCTGTGGATCCGCCGCATCGCCATCGTCTGCTTCGCGGCGATGGCCTACGGCTACTACCGGGTCAGCGGCAGCGACGCCACGCTGGCGTCCTACGGATTGATGTCGTTCGCGGCGGTGGCGCAGTTCGCGCCGGCGCTGATCGGCGGGCTGTACTGGCGCGGCGCCAGCCGCCAGGGCGTGGAGGCCGGGCTGCTGCTCGGCTTCGGCGCGTGGATCTACACGCTGCTGCTGCCGGCGCTCACCGACGCCGGCTGGTTCGGCCACGGCTGGATCGAGCGCGGCCCGTTCGACATCGGCTGGCTGCGTCCGCGCCAGCTGTTCGGCCTGGTCGGCTGGGACCCGCTCACCCACGGCACGTTCTGGTCGCTGCTGCTCAACGTAGGCGCGCTGTTCCTGGTGTCGGCGCGCTGGCGGCCGGGCTTCGACGAGCGCCTGCGCAACGCGCCCTTCCTGGACCCCTACGCGGCGCGCCCGGCGCTGGTGCCCGGCGCCTCGCACAGCGGCGTGCAGGTCGGCGACCTGCTGGCGCTGGCCGGGCGCATCGTCGGCGAGCAGCCGGCGCGGCGCGCGTTCGCCGAGCAGGCGCGCGCGCACGGGGGCGTGCTCCTTCCGCACGCCCCCGCCGACCGCCACTGGGTGCAGTTCAGCGAGCGCCTGCTCGCGGCGGCGATCGGTTCGTCGAGCGCGCGGCTGGTGCTCACGCGCGCGCTCAAGGGCTCGGGCATGGACGTGGCCGAGGTGGTCGCGGTACTCGACGAGGCCGGCCAGGAGCTGCGCTTCAACCGCGAGATCCTCTCCAGCACGCTGGAGAACCTCGGCCAGGGCGTGAGCGTGGTCGACCGCGACATGCGGCTGGTGTCGTGGAACCGGCGCTACCAGCAGATGTTCGAGTACCCCGACGGCATGCTCTACGTCGGCCGCCCGGTCGCCGACCTGATCCGCTACAACGCCCAGCGCGGCGAGCTCGGCGGCGGCGGCGTCGACGTCGAGGCGGAAGTCGACAAGCGCATCGCCTACATGCGCGCCGGCTCGCCGCACGTGTTCGAGCGCGTGCGCGCGTCGGGGCAGGTGGTCGAGATGCGCGGCCAGCCGCTGCCCGGCGGCGGCTACGTCACCAGCTACAGCGACGTCACCGACTACAAGCGCGCCGAGGTCGCGCTGCGCGAGGTCAACGAGACGCTGGAGCAGCGCGTGGCGGCGCGCACCCGCGAGGCGACCGAGGCACAGCAGTCGCGCACCCGCTTCCTCGCCGCGCTCAGCCACGACGTGCTGCAGCCGCTCAATGCCGCGCGCCTGTTCACCTCGGCGCTGCGCGAGAGCGGCGAGCCGGCCGAACAGAAGCACCTGGCCGAGCGCATCGACACCTCGCTGCGCGCGGCCGAGGAGCTGCTCGACGGCCTGCTCGACGTCTCGCGCCTGGACGCCGGCGCGCTGCAGCCGGAGTTCGGCGACTTCGACGCCGGCGAGCTGATGCAGCAGCTCGCGGTGCAGTACGCGCCGATGGCCGCCGCGCGCAGCATCGACCTGCGCCTGCACCTGCGCCCGCTGCCGGTGCGCAGCGACCGCCGCCTGCTGCGCCGGGTGCTGCAGAACTTCCTCGCCAACGCGCTGCGCTACACCCGCGAGGGCCGCATCGTGCTGGCCACCCGGCCGCGCGGCGGCGGCGTCGAGCTGCAGGTGTGGGACACCGGCCCCGGCATCCCCGACCACCACCTCGGGCAGATCTTCGAGGAGTTCATGCGCTACGAGCAGCCCACCAACTGGGGCGAGCAGGGCCTGGGCCTGGGCCTGTCGATCTGCCAGCGCATCTCGCACATCCTCGACCAGCCGCTGCACGTGCGCTCCACCACCGGCCGCGGCAGCATGTTCTCGATCACCGCGCCGCGCGCGCACGGGCCGGTGGTGGCGGTGCCGCGGCCGCGCACGGGGCTGCCGGACTCGCTCGCCGGGCTGCGCGTGCTGTGCGTGGACAACGACTCGGACATCCTCGCCGGCATGGCCGCGCTGCTCGGTCGCTGGGAGGTCGAGGTGCTGCGCGCGGCGACCGTCGACGAAGCGCTGGCGAAGATGGCCGGGCAGCCGGACGTGCTGCTGGTCGACTACCACCTGCACGACCGCCTCGACGGCCTCGACGCCCTCGATGCGCTGCGCGCCGGCAACCCGCGGCTGCCCGGCGCCCTGCTCACCGCCGACGGCAGCGACGCGCTGAAGCAGGCCGCGCGCGCGCGCGGCTACCGGGTGCTGACCAAGCCGGTGAAGCCGGCCTCGCTGCGCGCGTTCCTGGCCGCGCAGCGGGTCGGCGCCGGCGCCGCCGTCTAGGCGTCGGCGCGCACGGTCACGGCGCCGCGGCGGCGTTCCAGGTCGCCACCTTGGCCTTCGTGTCCGCGAGCATCGCATCGAGCGCGGCGCGGTCGTACACCTTGCCGCGCATCACCACCGCGCGGATGGCGCGGATGGCCTCGATGTCCTGCAGCGGATCGCGGTCGAGCAGCACCAGGTCGGCGGCCTTGCCGGCTTCCACCGCGCCGTAGCGGTCGAGCTTGCCGAACCACGCCGGGCCGGCGCGGGTGGCCGACACCAGCGCCTGCTGCGGCGTGAGCCCCGTACGCACGTACAGCGACAGCTCGTCGAGCAGGCCGACGCCCGGATAGTCGAAGGAATTGAGGAAGCCCGCATCGGTGCCGGCCATGATGCTCACGCCGGCCTGCTGCAGCATCGGCAGCACCGCGGCGACCTTCGCGTAGTTCGCGTGCCGCGCGGCGACCTGTTCCGGCGTGGCCTTGGCCGCGCGCTCCACGCGCCATTCGTAGGTCTTGCGCAGGCCCGGGCCGATGTAGGCCAGGTAGGGATCGTCGGCATGCGTGTCGGCATCGAGGAAATCGAGGATCCGCCCGCCGTTGAGCGTCGGCGTCACCGCCACGCCGCGCTGCGCGAAGCGCCGGTAGGCGGCCATCGCGGTGTCGCGGTCGAAGCCGGCGTCGAGCCGCCGGTTGGCCTCGGCACGGTCGATGCGGCCGGCGGCGAAGTCGGCAGCGATCGCCGCCTCGTCGCGCACGCCCGCCTTGTAGGCGTAGTCGAGGTGCTCGATCGAGCTGATCCCCGCGTCGACCGCCTGGCCGACGGTCAGCGCCATCGGGATGTGCCCGGAAGTGCGCAGGCCGCGCTTCTTCGCTTCGGACACCGCGTACAGGAACAGCTCCGGCTCGAGCGTGCTGTCGGTGATCTTGACGAAGTCGACCCTGTCGCGCTGCTCGCGGTCCAGCGCCGCGTCCACCTCGGCCCGGCTGCCGACCTCGATCGTGCCCTTCCACACCGGCTTGATGCCCTCGATCTTGGCGCCGGAGGTGAACAGCTGCGGGCCGAACAGCCGGCCGGCGGCGATCTCGCCGCGCCAGCCCAGCACCTGCTCCGGCAGGTCGCCGGAAGCGTCGCGGATGGTGGTGATGCCGTGCGCGACGTACAGCGGCAGCAGCGCCTTGTTCTCCTCGATGAGCGCCGGGCCGCCACCGAAGTGCACGTGCATGTCCCACAGCGCGGGCATCAGGTAGCGCCCGCCGGCGTCCACGGTGTCCTTTGCGGACCAGGCGGCAGCCAGCTCCCGGTCGGGTCCGACGGCCACGACGTCGGCGCCGCGCAGGGCCACCGCCTGGTCGGCGACCGTGCGGCCGTGCTCGACGTCGACGACGGTGGCATGGCGGACCAGCACATCGGCCGTCGCCGCCGACGCCGGCGGCGCCAGCGCGAGCAGCGCTGTCAGGGCCAGGGAAAGGGTCGTGTGCATGGATCGGACTCCGGGCAGGTTGCGCCGCCGATGTGGCGTTGCGCCATGTTCTTCAGGGGACTCCCGCCGCACGCGGGGCGGACGGGCATCGCGTCGTTCAGCTCGCGCCGGCGGCGCGCAGGATGGCCTCGACTTCCCGCTGCCCGCGCCGCCTGGCGTGCTGCAGCGGCGTCACGCCGTCGCCGTCGGCGAGGTTCACGTCGGCGCCGGCATCGACGAGCATCCGCACGATCCGCACGTGGCGCGGCCCGCCGTCGCCGAGGATGATCGCCTCGAGCAGGGCGGTCCAATCGAGATGGTTGACGTGGTCGACCGCGACGCCGGCCTCGACCAGCATGCGCACCGCCTCGACGTGGCCGCGCTCGGCGGCCGGGATCAGCGCGGTGCCGCCGTAGCGGTTGGTGCTGCGCAGGTCGGCGCCGTGGGCCAGCGTCATCCGCAGGATCTCCACGTGGCCGCGGGCGCCCGCGTACAGGTAGGGGCTGTCGTGGATCGCGTCCTTCGCGTTCACGTCCGCCCCCGCCTCGATCAGCGCGCGCGCCGCCGCCACCCGATCGTGCCGGGTGGCGACCAGCAGCGGCGTCCTGCCCTGCGCGTCGCGCGCCTCGACGTCCGCGCCGGCGGCGAGCAGCGCGCGGATCGCGCCGGCGTCCCCCGCTTCCGCGGCCTGCCGCAGCCGGCCGTCCGACGCGTCGCCGCCCGCGCCTGCCGCGCACGACGCCAGCACCGCCGCGGCCAGTACGTGTCCCATCACCGTTCGTTTCCCGGGCATCGCGTTTCTCCACTGAACCGGCGCACCGCCGCCCGCCCCCACGACATGACCCGTCCGCCGGGAAGCGTTGCGCCGCACATGCCTCGATGCTACAAGCCGGACGCCCCATCCAGAAATGAAATGTTCCGATGGCCACCAGTCGAAAAACGAATAGGACGCTCTTCGACCTCGACCTGCTCCGCGCCCTGGCCATGGTCGCCGACTGCGGCAGCTTCACCGCGGCGGCCGCCCGCCTGCATTCGACGCAGTCGACCGTCAGCCAGAAGGTGCAACGACTCGAGGCCCTGGCCGGGCACCGCCTCCTCGACCGCGGCGCGCGCGACGTGCGGCCCACGGACGCGGGGGAGACGCTGCTGGGCTATGCCCGCCGCATGCTGTCGCTCAACGAGGAACTGGCCGAGGCGCTCTCCGGCGCCGGCGCGGCGACGACGATCCGGCTCGGCGTGCCGGAGGATTTCGCGGCCGGCCGCACCACGCACCTGCTGGCCGCGTTCAACCGCGCCCACCCCGGCGTGAAGCTCGAGGTCACCAGCGGCTTGAGCCGCGCCCTGTGCGAGGGCTACGACCGCGGCGAGCTCGACCTGGCGCTGGTCAAGCAGCGGCGCGGCAGCCGCGAAGCGGTGGCGCGGCGGCCGGAATCGATGCGCTGGATCGACAGCGCCGCCAACCCGGCGTTCGGCCGCGATCCGGTGCCGCTGGTCGCGTTCCCGCCGCGCGGCCTGTTCCCGCCGCGCGGCCTGTACCGGGACGACATGATCGGCGCGATCGAGGCCCAGGGGCGGCGCTGGCGCATCAGCTTCACCAGCTCGAGCCTCGGCGGCATCCAGGCCGCGGTCGCCGACGGCCTCGGCATCAGCCTGCTTCCGGCGCGCGCGGTCACCGCGGGGCACGTCGTGCTGGCGAAGAAGAGCGGGCTGCCCGCGATCGACAGCTTCGAGATCGCCATCCTGCACCGCCCGACGGCGGATCCCGCGGTCAAGGCGCTGGCCGCCGCGCTGGTCAGGATGCTCGGCCGCGAAGGGCGGTGACGCCAGGGCCAGGCGGCCGACGCGGCACGCGGCACCGCGACGACGCCTCATTCCATCACCGCACGAACAGGGCAATGGCCCCTGCGGCGCAAAGCGCGAGCCCCAACAGGATCAAGCCGGCTCCCACCGGGTTGCCCTTGCCCAACGTCAGCCCACCGTTGCGATACCACCCCAGCCCGAGTACGACCGCCCCCACGCCGCTCAGGGCGGACGAAAGATCCCTGTCGGAGGCGAAGTTGATGAGATACATGATGCCGAACAGGATGAACAGGACAGGCATGAATTTCAGGATCGCCATGCTTCTTTCCAATGCGCGGACGCCCGCATCGAACCGCGAATCGGGGCGTGGCGCAAGCCAGGGACTTTCAGGCCCCCTTGTTCCTGTCGCCCCACGGCATCGGCTCCCAGAGCTCGACCTTGTTGCCGTCCGGATCCATGATCCACGCGAACTTCCCGTTCTCGTGCGACTCCGGGCCGCCGACGACGGCAATGCCGTCCGCACGCAGCTGCGCGAGCAGCGCGTCGAGGTCGTCGACCCGATAGTTGATCATGAAGGACGCGCCGCTCGGGCTGAACCACCGGCTGTCTCCATCCGCCACGCACCACACAGTGAGGCCCCCGTCCTCGGCCTTGTCGTCCGGCCACCTGAGCACGGCGCCGCCGAAGTCCTCCAGCGCCATGCCCAGGTGCTCCCGATACCACGCCGCCAGCGCGGCGCCGTCGCCCTTGCTCTTGAAGAACACGCCCCCGATTCCGGTGATCTTGGCCATTCCAGCCTCCCGTTGGTCATGTCGCGTGGTGCCCGAAGCGAACCGCCCCCGCGAAGCGGCGCCGGCCCGAAGATCCGTCAGGCGTCGTCCGTGTAGCCGCTGGCGGCCGCCTGCGCCGCGTTGTCGAAGATGGCCATGGCCGTCCGCATGCGACGGAACCCGAACCTCCGATAGAAATCCTCCTTGCCGGGAACGGCGTAGAGGATGATCTTCCGGTGGCCCCGGGACGCGGCGACGAGGCGCTCGATGACCTCGCGCCCCAGGCCCCGGCCCTGGTGCGACGGGTGGACGGCGATGTCGCAGAGGTAGGCGCAATCGACGCCGTCGGCAACGGCGCGCCCCGCGGCGACCAGCGCGCCCTCTTCGCGCGCAAAGAACCTGAACATGCTGTTCGAGAAGGCGGTCCGCAGCCAGTCGGGCGACTTGTTGCCCAGGGGCGCCAGCCGGTACATCTCGGAAAGCTCCGGCCAGTCGACCGAATCCGTCGAACTGCTCCACTCGATCATGGCGTGGCCTGCCGTGCGGGGAGGGCCACCCGGGCGGATGCGGGAATTCCCGGCAGAATCGAAGATCTTTTCATGAGTGCCAACGCCTGGACTGGACCGCCCGCGAAGCGGGTTCCGGTTGGATGAACCCTCAGGGCGCACGGGGCGAACCCGCGCGCGCCCGCTTATGAAACACGGCCCGGTAGCCCACGACAAGCACCGTGACGTGGAACGGCGCCGACATGATGAAGCTGCTCCAAAGCGAGCCGCTCTCGCCATTGCCGATGCAGGCGACCACCAGCCAGGACACCCACAGGACGAGGGATGCCAGGAACTGGAAGACGCGCCGTCTCCCGGCATCCGGACGGGACGAGAAGGTGGCCACGCCCAAGCCGAAGACGCCTATCCAGCCGATGATCTGGCCTGGAAGCCACCAGGCATCGGCGCCGCCCATGACGAGAATGGCACCCATGGGCGCCATGCCGTGGCCAGCCACCACGACCGCTATCGCATAGAAGATCAGAACGGCAGCCCCGGTAAGCATGGTCGTGTGCCCTCGTGCCTGAATCAAGCCGGGCCGCGGAGCGGCATCGGCATGAGCGAACTGCCTGATGGCGGCCGGCTAACCGCCGGATACGGTGAAGCTGATCACCACCTGCTTGGGCGACTGCTTGAAGCGGGCCGCGATGGACCGTTGGCTGAGCTGCGCAATCTGCTCGACGGATTTCCCAGGAGGAATCCCGTCGAAATTCACGCTGACATTGGCAAGCGAACCGTTGGACCAGTTGAACCCCACGAGAGGCCTGTCGCCCACGGACTTCTCGAGGTCCCCTGCAACTTCCTGGGCGTGCCTGAACCCCTCGGTCACCGTGTCGACGGCGTTGCAACCCGCAAGGGTTGCCGACAGCATCAAACCAAGAACCATCGAACGCATGTGCTCCCCCTGAACCATCCAGCGCTTGAATGATGCCGCGCCACGAAGCGGCGTCGGCTCGAAAGGACCGTCAGGATCCGCCCGCGGCATGTGCGTAACCCTGGCGAGGCCAGCGCCACGCATACCAGACCGTGAGCAGCCCGACTGCGATTTCCACGACGCCCAGCAACATGTAGAAGCCCCAGGCGCCGGGCATGGTGACCGCCATGACCGCAATGTAGAACGCTCCGAACACGATGTTGCTCCAACGGCAAACGGCTGCCGGCAGGACGAGCGAGAGGAACACCATGAGGCCGGGAATGGCGAGCAGGATGGACGTGACGACGAGCGTGCCCTGGCTCACGGGCCCGATTGGACCGTCGCCATCGATCATGCCGCTGAGCTTGCCGGGTACGTACAGGCCGAAGTAGTCGCCGTAGACGTAGCAGAACATCAAGGCCGCCCAGAGCGCGGACAGCTTGGCCCGGACGGGGACGGTGAGATCAACGAGCGGGGACGCAGCCATGCAGTGTTTTTCCCTTTCGGCAGTGAGGATTTCCGATGCGAGTCCTGACGCTTGAACCTAGCTGGGCCGTGAAGCGGGGTTCTGCCTGAACGAATTCCTGGGCCGCCGCCGGCCGTATCCGCATCAAGCCTGGCGTCGCCCAACGCCTGATCCGGAACACCACAGTACCCCAGCTACTCCAGCAGATTCGAACGAATCAGGTCCGCGGTTTCAGCAAGCTGCCTGTCGGAAGCTCGAACTTGCTCTCGACGCTTCGCATCCCCGCTTGGATCGTGTGGGGTGCCCCTTTCTCGCCCGGCGCCATCGAATGTTGCGAGCTGGGGCGGGCCTGCGCCCCAATCACTGCCCTTCTATCGAGGCACGACATGGAAATGGAAGTGCGGTGTCTCCTGTCCACTGAAGACCCCGTTGTTCTGGAACGCAAGTATTCCGAGGGGCCGATAAGTCTTGACGAGCGCCTCCGCGACTCTCCTGGCCGAGACCGTGACGGCCCCAATTAAGCCGACCTGCGAAGCGGGTTCGGCTTGAATGAATTGTTAGCGGCCACCCCGGAACTTGTCCGAGCCGGCCATGATCCAGACTACTACCAGGACGGCAGCCAGAACCACTACGCCAGCACCGATGATGCTGAGGGCCGGACGGCCAATGGAGAGCGCGCCGAAAACAAGCGAAAGCAGAGGAAGTAGGAGCAACCGATTGCCAGACCAGCGATGGAGCCCTGCTGGGTCTGCGACAGTTGAATAGTCAATGCTGTTTAGGACTTGCCGAGCACCGGCGAAGCGAACTGCAAGAGCAGCAATCAGCAGAATGGGCGTAACGAGCAACAGGACAATGCTGAAGATTGCCATATTCTCTCTTGGCCGCTAACGCCTGAGCTCAGCCGCCGGCAGCCCGCGTAGCGGGATGACGGTCAGCTGGAGCGAGATGTTATACGCATCACTATTCATTTATCGTCCAAAAACTGAAGTACTTCTCTGATGAAGACCTCGCGACCGTGCTTTGGACGGTCCAAGAACAAGTAGTGCGTCCCACCGTGTATCGTGAACGTGTCAACTCGCGGCGCGTTTACGTACGCGCGCTTGACGAACGCGAGGTCTTCTGGACGGGACCAGAAATCGCGTTCTCCACGTATGGCCAAGATCGACACGCGAATAGCAGCGGGGTTCCAAAGCGGCTCGCCACGACTAAGGCGAATGCTCTCGGAAAAATAGCACATTGGAATGCGCGTGCTCGGAGGGCGACGGAGGTAGCTCGTCGGATCACTGGCGAGCGCCATGACAGAGTACATTTTCGCAACCCGGGGGTCACGCCATAGGTCTTTGTCAGGCAAGGGAATTGACTGAGTCCATCTCATGGCAAAGCTGTCGGCATCTGCCAAGCGATAGGCATCAACGTCACCTGCCCTAACATCGTGCCACTTCCAAGGAGCGTCAACCGGATACAGGCTATTTAATGTGACGATGCTGTTTACTGATTCATTGTGCCCGTGAGCTAGGTAATAATTTGCCCACTGCCCTCCTGTTGCCCAACCGACGAGGGCAACCTTCTGACCATTGTGCCGTTTTCGTATCCAGCTAACGACGTGGCCAATGTCCGTTGCAACTTGCTTCGAGCACACGAGAGGTCGATTTGCGCTAGGTGGCTCATTCATCGCCTCGGGGCGCGAAGATTGTCCCCAGCCGCGCGCATTCATGATATAGACTGGGTGGCCACCTTCGGCGAGTTCCTCGGCCACCGAGTAGCCTGATACAGCGATATCGAAAGAGGCAATACCTCCGGGCCCACCTCCGTGGATTAATAGAATCGGAACGCCATGTGAGACAACACCACGCGGCCATACCTCGCGCACGAAAATGTGCACCCGTGCATCGCTCGCTACGATGAAATCTTCGCGCACTACCCTCTCCGCTGCTTTGCATTGAGCTTGGTATGCAAGCAGAAATGCGAAAAGTGCAGCGATCATTCTCGCGCTGTTGTTCACTTGCCGCATGTCATCTCCTGTGCGTATAACGCCGGAATTAAGCCCACCCGCAAAGCGGGTTCGGCTTGAATGAATTGTTGGGCAGCATCAGCCGCCCGGCTTTGCAAACGCAACTGCAGCCGCCATTAGCCAAATCCCAAGCCAGATGAAGAAGATGATCAGGAAAAGCGCAACTGGACCATCCCAGCTTGTATGAATCTGCCGCAGTGACATATGGAACTGGATGCTCTTTGAACTATAGGAGCTCAAGGCTTCGGCCACGCCCTTTCCGAAGAACAAGGCCCCCATGAGAACCCCAATCCAATTCACCGAGCGCGGTCCAATGCCCGACATGCTAACGCCTGAATTAAGCCGACCCGCGAAGCGGGTCCGGCTTGAATGAATTGTTAGCTGCCACCGCGGAGTATCGCGAGGCCGCTCCTGGAATCCGAAGCGAGACCGGTGAGCGAACAATAGCTTGTCACCAGATGATCGTCCTCGCCGCTGGCGTATACGACGTATTCCCTACCGCTATCGAAGAAGTACCCGCAGTCCCCGTTACCCATGCCCGTCGAAACTTGCAGCTTGTGGACTGGTGAGCCCTTGAACGTTTCAGAGACTGCGAAAGTGACAATTTTGTATGGCCGGTCTCGATCTGGTGACCTAAGCACCTCGATAGCCGCTACGTGACCAAGGAAGACGCGACTGCTTTGCTCTTTCTCCTCCTGCACCGTTGCGCTGGAGAGGCAGGAGCAGGCTATCGCGCTCGATGGCAAAAGCATGAGCGCGCTTAGAAGGATCGCGAGTATTTGTCTCATGGCAGCTAACGCCTGAATTAGGCCGACCCGCGAAGCGTGTTCGGCTTGAATGAATTGTTAGCCGATGGCTCGGGTGGTGGCGGTGGTGGCATCCCTACTCCATGGTAGCTATGCCTGAAGATTCGAAACACGATTAGTGCCCCACTACAGCAGTTTTGATGGCCTCTCGCGGCGCTATCGTAACGACCCAGCACTGTGACGTAGTACCCGTTCGCTTTTTGGAGGTCACTATCCGAAACTGCGCCCGAGCCAGCTAGGTTTCCTGCAGCGAGCCATACGCACGGACCTGGACGCTTTGAAGGCGAATCTCCTTTATCTGGCTCAAGTTCCTCGGCAGTAGCGCAGAGCCGATTGTTCTCAAATTGAACGACCGCAGCACCAGAGACTTCCACCATTTCCCCGTTGTGTAAGTCCGGCTGGCGCAGAAGATATGCCAGAGAAACTGGGGAGAAGGCCAGCTGAGATGAGGAGCTCTGGGCCAGCACCTCTGAGATCGCACATCCGGCCAGGACCAGGATCAATGCACTCGACGCAATGGAATACTTCAACATCGGCTAACGCCTGAATTAAGCCGCGCCGCGAAGCGGCGTCGGCTTGAATGAATTGTTAGCTGGCATTGCGTGCTTCTCGAAGTCTCGAATGCAGATCAGCATAATGCTCCTGTAACCCCATGACCTCCGCGGCCTTCTTGAGATGCCGCCAGTAGTCACTGCTCACAGAGCTGTTCGCGCCGATATCTTGCAGAACGTTTAGTGCCAGTTCGAGCTCGTTGTGCTTAATGTAGTCGCAGTACTCTGAGTAGCCAGCAGCCGAGGAAACTTCAGCTGCTGCTACCTGGAGCAGATCTGTCGTTACCGCCCACTGCTTTCTCAGCCGCTCGTCCATGTTTGGTCTGCCAGCTAACGCTCAAGTTAAGCCGAATTGCAGCGCGTAGCTGGCAACATGGCAAGCTCCTTCTGCCATGTTGACGGCGTAGCGATGCAATTTTCGGCTTGAACGCATTGTTAGGCGCCAAGGCCAGAATCGAGTGTCTTTTTGGCGCGATCATGAAGCACTTTCGCAAAAATGGCGCAAATAAGCCCAACAAAGGATCCTGCTACCGTTGTGACGATAAAGGCAATGGAAAGCCAGAAAGAATCCCATCTGAGAAATTTGAATTGAAACCAATTCCAAACCGCATCGTTCTTTAGAAAATTTGTAAATCTTTCAATTTCTGGGGTTGTGAAGTAGTAAACGACAGAAAGTGAGGCAAAAGAGAGGGCCGTAAGAACGCCACTGAGGAAGCATAGCTTCGTGAACTTTGAAAGCGCCTCTTTTTGAATCTCCATAATGCCTCCCCTGGCGCTTAACGCCTGAATTAAGCCGACCCGCGAAGCGGGTTCGGCTTGAATGAATTGTTAGCCACCCTTCTTCTCAATGTACTCGTCCATGCGGCTCAGGAGGCGCCACCACTCTGTGCCGTCCTCTCGAAACGTTCTGATCGCGCCGGCCCGCACGAGAATCTTCCGGAGCTCGTCCTCCGAGAAACCGCCTAGGTGTTTTTTGAGGACGTCAAATGACCTGTCCGTGAAGGACTTATGGCTCAAGAAATGGCGGGCTGTCTCCTCTGCCATGAAGTCAGTCTTGAACTGTTCTTTCAACGTTGCTAATTGCTGCGCGTGCAACTGCCTATTAAGTAGGTACGTTATGCCGCCACCTACGATGGTTCCAAGGAGCGAAGCTAGAGTTGGATCCACGAAAGACTCCCTTGGGTGGCTAACGCCTGAATTAAGCCGACCCGCGAAGCGGGTTCGGCTTGAATGAATTGTTAGGCGCGACCCTAGCCAGCAATGCGATAGGTAAAGACGCCTTTAGCGACAAGATCATAGCTCGGGTCTCCGGATTCCGCAGGCACCAGAGCTGATGCTGGATCAAGGATGAAAACACCGTGCTCCTCAACAAAGAACCCCGACGTGCAGATATAGACGCCGTCTTGCGTACGATAGACCCGCTTCGGTTTCAGTCTGGCCACGACCTCAGGCCAACTAGCCTCTGGGATGTCCCCCGCGGGATACCCCAGCAGAGTGTGGCTTACTGCAACCAGGCTCTCGGCTTGACGGTGGGAAACCGACGGCGTGCAGCCACATAGGGCCGACATGAGAAGCAAGAGAGATAGCCAATGAAGTTGCCGCATAGCGCCTAACGCCTGAATTAAGCCGAGCCGCGAAGCGGCGTCGGCTTGAATGAATTGTTAGAGCCCAGCCTCGCGCGCGTAGGAAGCTGCGCGTTTACCGAGCGAGGTAAGCACGTAACCAAGCTCTGTAGGCCCAAATAGCTGCATGCGGCGAACAACATTGTATGACTCTAGAACCTCGACTCCTGCGCAAGGTTGAGCTCCCCGGACCAGAATGGTGCTCCCTGGCGCAGTGTGTTGGCTATGTCGTTTAACCAGACGGCCGTACCAGATTGATTGAGCCCGCCCGTTGAGAAGTCCTTCTTCTGTGCAGGCGTAACTGCCATTGCAGCTAGAAGTCGCATCTGCACGGAGGATAGTCGCGAGAGATGTTCTACAACAGAAATCTTTGCAGGATCCCCAGAGTGTTGCTTGGTGCCAAAAGTGCCTACAACTCGTCCGAGTGCCTCAACTTTGGCTTTATCTGGCTCGTAGGAAACCTTATCAGATAGGATCTTGAAGGCGGCAACCGCCTCCTCAGACTCAAACCAGCTTTTGTCTAGAGCATCTTCGTTTGTCTTCGCGACTTGATCCGAGAGCGCGGCTAAGGTCATCTCGATGTTCTTCAAACGGATAGCGTCCGCTTTGTCGAACAAGAGGTGGTCGAGAGGCCCGCCCACATATGGGATGGCCGATACGGCTGCCCGTAGCCAAGTAACTGGTTCCGGAACGTGCTTGGTTAGCGAATCATTTCCCATGGGCTCTAACGCCTGAATTAAGCCGACCCGCGAAGCGGGTTCGGCTTGAATGAATTGTTAGGGCTCACGCAAGGAAAGCACGATTGAAGTGTAGAAGGGCTGTGGCCATTGACCCGTTAGCCCCTGTGCAACAAATGCCTTGTGCACACACTTTGCAAGAGGCGTCTCTCCCTTGCGCCAACTGTTTGCAACAGACCCATCTGCGTTCAGCGACAGAACGACTGTAAACACCGATAGATCCATCTTTGGTCGAGCACATGCGGCCATAGCTGATCCTATCGCAGCCCCTTGAGCTTGGAGTAGTTGAGCCATTTGCTCCTTTGACAGACTAGCCTCGTTTGCATCTGCCAACGCCTTTGCTTCATCAACGTTAATCGGTGCAGCAGCCAGCTGAGCAGCTAGAAGAATTGCCTCGATCACCCATGCCCCCTTGTGAGCCCTAACGCCTGAATTAAGCCGACTGGCGAAGCCAGTTCGGCTTGAATGAATTGTTAGGCATCAGCCAGAGGAGTCTGGCTGACCCTAGTCACAAAGTACCGCTTTGTTCGATTCTGGCTGGCTGTCCGAAGCGCCACAACCTTAAAGTACAGCCAATGATCACGCCGCAAGTTGCTCTCGTGAAGCGACCACGTGATAAGTGAGCGTTCGTGAGTTGTCAGATCCTCGCTCAGATGGAACGAGATAACCCGACCTTCTGATCTGTCGTACAGCTTTCCCCAGCGGCTCAATGTGTTGTAACGAGTGACATTACCAAGGACCGGGTCATCAAGCGCTTCGTTATGTGGCCGAAGGTTTAGGCCTGTCTCACGATCAAACATCGTCAGCACCTCGCCGCGCGGCCTTGTGACCCTTAACCGCATTTCAGGCGACTGCATGAGTGGGCGATGCACATCTAGAAGTGCATTCTCAAGCACAGCGGGGAGTTCACCCATCGTTGGCTCGATGCGGTCCTGAAGTGCAGGCCTTGGAGGCGTTTCCTCAATCCTGCCAATTGCTTCATTGAGGGTGTACTTGAGGAAATCGTAGAAGATTCCAGAGGTAATTGCCCCGCCGATGAAGATTACAGCTTCATATACGAAGCTCCCTGAGCGCGGCGCTTGAATGTAGAACTCAGCGCCATGCGCGGCATCTGCACGCGTCCTAATCTCGCCGTTCAGCAGGGCGTGTGTCGTGATGGTGAGCGTGCGAGCGATGCCCTCTAGCGACTTTGAACCGTCGTAGAGATCAAGACGGTTGTCGTCCGCAGTTCCATGTTCGTAGACGAACTTGACTCTCAGTTCCGGCATAGCTCCCCCTGATGCCTAACGCCTGAATTAAGCCGAGCCGCGAAGCGGCTTCGGCTTGAATGAATTGTTAGCCCTCAGGCCGACGCCGTGTGGGCTCTGACTGACCGGCTGAGCATCAAATAGAGCGCTTGAGCAAGAGCGAGTATGCCAAAGAGCCCAGAGACAAGAGCAGTTTGTGGATTGATGTGGCTGATCTTAAATGCCCATGCGAAGCCGTAGATGGCCGCTACAACTGACAAGGCGGCCCAAATGAAGATAGCCACTGAGCTACCGCGCAGCATGAAGAAGCCAAGAGCAAGGGCGAGCACCAGACGAACGGCTTTGGCTAGCTCAGGCTGGATGATAAGAAGCGCTACCTCCCAAAGCAGGTAGAGAACAATAATTGCTACCAGCAGAAGCGGCGGATGTTTCTTCATAAGGGCTAACGCTTGAGTTAAGCCGAGCCGCGAAGCGGCTTCGGCTTGAACGAATTGTTAGGCCGCGACCCGATGATGATTGAGACAAGCCAGGCACCAGCCATTACGCCTGCGACCATTGACAAACCAGAG
>JAYRKR010000052.1:0-24628 GCA_041905645.1 Luteimonas sp. | reverse complement strand
TGGGTGCGAAATCAAGGAGGAGGCGTCGGCCGAAGGCCGGCGCCGGAGGACATTCGCACCCAAGGCCATCCGCACCCGGCGCCCAGCCATCTTGCGGATGAGCCGGTTTCACTCGGTCGTGAGAACAACCTTGGATTCGCACGCCCGGCTTGCTCCGTTGGGAGTGGATCGGCGGACGCCGTGCGTGCGCGTCGCGTGCCTGTCGCGCTTTCGCAGAAGCGGCAGGCGGCGTGGTCCGCAGAGGTCGAGAAGAGCGGCGCTAAGGCGTTTCCAGCACATCGATCCGGCCGTTCTCCGCGGCCTGCTCGCGATGCAGCTGCCGCAGCCTTGCCCCCAGCAGGTCGAGATTGCCCTCGATTCCGGCCAGCGCCGCCTGGCGGTCCCGCGGCAGCAGCAGGCGCGCCTCCCTGCGGAGGCGCGCGTCCTGCAAGTGCAGCCGCGCCGCCTGGTCGCCGGTTTCCTTCGCCAGCGCGTCGCGCTCCCCGCGCTGCGGCAGCCCGTAGCCCGCCGGCAGCCAGGCAGCGGGGCGGCTGAAGCGGCCTTCCAGCTCGAGCAGCGCCCGCAGCTGCGCGCGGGCATCGCCATCGTTCCCGCCGGCCCGGCCGCCGCGACCGAACAGGCGATGCTTGAGTTCGTCGCGCGCGAGCAGTTCCTCGCGCCGCTGCGCGGCCTCTTCCAGCAGCAGCAGCGCCGCGCTGGCGCGCAGGTCGCTGCGCCGGAGCCACGGGGTGCGTTCGCCCGGCGGCAGCGAGAGCCAGTCCTCCACGCGCACCTGCGGCAGCGGCAGCGCCGCGCGGGCGACGTCGAACATCGCCTGGTAGTGCGCGCTCGCCGGCGCGAAGCGATAGCCCAGGCGCAGCGCTTCGGCCGGATCGTCGAGCACCGACGCGTCGGCGATGCCGGCGCGCCGCAGCCGGCGCAGCAGGCCGTTCGGCGTGATGCTGGACAGGTGCGCGCCGGCCAGCCGCGGGACGCCGTCGTGGAGCAGCTTGAAGGTCTCGACCGCGCAGTTGTTGGTCACGAAGCGGTAGCGGCCGTCGTAGCTCCAGTGCACGCGCGCGGCGCGCTCGAGCAGGGCGGCGATCTCCGCCTCGTCCAGCCGCAGCGGGATCGATCGCAGGCCGCGCAGCTCGACCTTGGTGTACTCGTCCACCACCTGCCGCAGCGGCAGCACGTACAGGCGCGACGGGTACGAACCGGTCAGCCCGCGCCAGCTCGAGACCTGCACGTCGTCGACGAAGGCGCGGAACGACAGCACCAGGTGGGACTGCAGGTCGAGCCTGCAGTCCGGGCCGCGCGGCCGGCCGGGCGCGCACACGACCAGCCGCAGCATGCTGTGCCCCCAGCGGCTCATGACCTGGTCGTTGCCCTCGGCGAGCAGGTAGTCGACGGCGTAGACGCGCGCGGGATCGAGCAGCAGCAGCGGCGATCGGCCGTCGTCGGCGTCCGCCTGCAGGAAGGGAAGCCCCGGCGCGCAGTCGCGCTGCGCCGCTTCGACGCGCAGGCGCGCGGCGAAGTAGCGCTGCAGCGCCGGCCGCCTGCAGGCGTAGTCGGGATCGAGCAGGAAGTGCTCGAGGTTCACCGCGACGAACTCGACCGGGCTGTCGAGCTCGTAGCGGTCCGGCGTGCGGTCGCCGAAGGCATTGCGCCGGTTGCGCAGGCCGAAGCGCAGCGGTGCGACCTGCCAGCCGGCGAGGTCGAGCAGGCGCGGGTCGCGCGAGAGCCCGCCGGCGGCCGTGCGGTCGTAGAAGTGCGCGAGCTCGTGGATGACGGCGGCCAGCGCCGCGCGGGTGGCGGGATCTTCGTCGCCGGCGCCGGCCGGGCGCGCGATCCAGTCGTCCAGCAGCGCGCGGCGCAGCAGCATGGCATGGCCGTGCGCGCGGCCGTGGACGTCGGCAGGCAGGTCGTCGCGCCACTGCACCGCGACGGGGCGATCGATGGCCTGCGTCCAGGCCGGCGGGAGCCGGCGGACGGCGTCGTCGAGGATCCGGCGCGAGGCCTCGGCCTGCGCCGGCGACAGCGCGGCGTCGTCGACCTGCAGGCGCAGCGATGCCCAGGCCGGCGCGCAGGCGAGCGCGCAGACCGCGGCCGCGAACAGGCGCGCCCGCCGCGCAGGGGTGGATCGCGGGCGCGCGCGGCGCCCGTCGGTCACTGCGCCAGGATCGCCTGCGCGAGCTGCATGTCGCTGGCCTGGCGCGCGGCCTGGCTGCGCTCGCGCAGGTGGCGCAGCGCGGCCTCGAGCATCGCGCCGCGGATGCGGCCGTCGCTGGCGACGAAGCCGGCGGCGTCGTCGCGCGCCTGCAGCACCACCTTGTCGTCGTCCGAGCTGCTGTCCGACGACGCCGAGGAACCGGCGGAGGAGGCCCCGGCCGAGGTGCCGGCGAAGCTGCCGGCGAAGGCCGGGGCGATGGAAAGCGCGGCGAGGGCGCAGGCGCAGGTCAGGAGCAGTCGGGTCATCGTGCGGATCCAGGTTGCCAATGGATGGTCTTGTCGATCGTGCGGGGATGCCGCGAGCCCGGCGATCGCGAACGGGCGCGATCGACAGTGCCGCATGTTAGCCGCCCGACGCGCGGAACGGTCGCGTGGCCATTTTCGCGCTGCGAACCGGTTCATGGGGCGGGACGGGACCGGGACGGCGCATTCGCGCCGGCCGGCAGGTCCGGCCCCGGGCCGAGCGCTTCCACCACCTGCCGCGACGGAAAGATCCGGCCGGCCGCTTCGAGGGCGTGGTACCGGCTCGCGCGTCCGACTTCATGCTCGTACCGGGCGGCGGCGGCGGGGGGTTCCTGCCCGGAGGCATAGACCCGCCCTCGGTAGATCGCGTACATCGAAGGCCCCAGCGCGGCCAGCCCCGGGTCCGGATCGTGGCCGCTGAACGGCCTGAAGATCGATTGCCCGAGGAAGCTGTTGGGCGCGCGATCGATGCCGACCAGGCTCAGCACCGTCGGCGCCAGGTCCAGCGAGGTGCGGTCGCGCGCATCGAACCGGCCCGGCAGCCGCAGCCAGGGCGCGCGCACGAACATCGGGATGCGGTCGACGAAGTAGGGGTCGTAGGGACCGCTTGCACTTCCGCCCTTGCCGGCGATCTCGACGTACGACGGCTCGGGATAGTGCGCATGGTCGCTGGTGAAGACCAGCACGGTGTCCCTGGCATAGCGGGAGCGGGCGAACCATCGGTAGAACTCGCCGAACTGGACGTCCAGGTTGTGGATCGTGTTGAGCGAATGGTTGCTGCCGTCGCCATAGCGCACGCCGTTCGGGTCGACGTCCATGAACGCATGGGTGCCGATGTTGTACCAACCCAGGAAGAGCGGGCGTTCGCCGTCGAACTTCTCCATATAGCGACGCAGCGCAAGGAACAGGTCGTGATCGGTCAGCGCGGCGGCGATGAATGGCTGCACCGGATCGTCCCGCAGCAGTGTTTCCACGCTCCGTTCGCGGTCGAATCGCTCGTCGAAGCCGAGCATCCCGACCAGGCGGTTGAGCGCGACTTTCGCGGGGTGGGGCGTGAAGAACACGGTGTGGTAGCCGGCAGCGTGCAGGATTCCGGAAAGCGACGAATAGGAGCGTTTCGCATAGCCGTCGGCGTTGTCGCCTTCCAGCCAGCCCTCGCCGCCTTCCGAACCGCCGTAACGCGGGTACCCGGACGTCATCTGACCCTGCAACCCGCGATAGGTGGCGGCCGTGTGGTTGTAGTAGTTGTCCACCACCATCGTCTCGTGCGCCAGCGCGTCGAGGTTGGGCGTGAGGCCTGGATAGGAGCCGCCGTATGCCCCGAGCACGCGGGCGGACATGCCTTCGACGAAGAAGACGAGCACGTTGGGCCTGCGCGCCGGTGGATGCCCGGGGAACGGCAGCGGATCCCGGTTGATCCAATCCTTGAGGTAGGGATAGGGGGCATCGTCCTTCACCGGAGTCGCGTTCATCGCGTCCTGGTGGTGCAGCCGCCATTCCTGCCAGCCGACCAGCAGCATCGCCGCCACCGGAGACTGGCCCGGATTGAGGCCGCCGGCGCCATCCGCGACCGGTGCCGCCCGGTTGCTCGCGAGCGCCGTTGCCGCGGCGACCACCGCGACCGCCGCCACGGCGTAGGAGCGTACGCGCGGGGCAGCGGGCGCTCGGGTTGCCACGCCACCGCCACGGCACAGCCAGGTCAGCGCGAACGCCGCGATGATCGCTGCCGCGACGAGGACCGGCTGGCTGGCGCTCGCGACCAGCCGCGCCTCGGCGATGTTTTCCAGCGCCAGCACGCTGATGAAGGAATTCGAGTACAGCAGCGCGTAGCACTGCACCGGCATCAGCATGCTGAATACCAACGCATTGGCGAGGAACGCCGTGGCGTGCCAGGGATGTCCGCGCAATCCTCCGGGACCAAGCAACAGGCGCCCGATGCCCCAGAAGACGACGACCTCGGCGCAGGAAGGCAGCAGCAGGCCGGGATAGCTGCCCGCGGCCTCCGGCCAGCGGCTGCGATGCCAGAGGAGCGAATAGCTGGCGAACATGCCGGCGAGCAAGGCAAGCGCGTAGAACCCCAGGACGAAGCGCGGCTCGCGGATCTTTCGCAGGCAGGCTTCGAGAGCTGGGGGCAACTGGTTCTCCGGCTTCTTCAGTCCAAGGAGGGCCGCCATGCGCGCCACGGCCGGGCGCCAGTGTAACAATCCGGTCACAATGGCCACCCCCGCGAGCAACATCCCATCCCGCGCGCCGACTTTCCCCGCGCCGGCGCCCGCCTTCGTCGCAGGAGACGGCCTGGAGCCCGCGCCATGGCCGGCTTGACGAGGGAGCGCAACGCCCCGATATCCATGGCAGCGGACCGACGAACCTGGAGGACGACATGGCAACCGGATGGGCAGGCGATGGCGCCGTGCAGGACCAGATCGATGCGACCGTGAAGGACGCGATCAAGCGCGTCCGCAGCCAGCTCCCGCAAGGGCCGGGGCTGGCCCACTGCGAGGAGTGCGACGCCGCCATCCCGGAGGCGCGGCGCAAGGCCGTGCCGGGCGTGCGGCTGTGCGTGTCGTGCCAGGAAGCACGCGACGCCGAGAACGATCGCGCCGCCAGCGGCTACAACAGGCGCGGCAGCAAGGACAGCCAGCTGCGTTAGGCGGCCCAGGGGTCGCGCCGGTCGCGGTCCGGCCTGCGGACCAGCCGCGCCGGCCGGCACGGGTCACACCGCCGCCGCCATGGCGGCGGAAGCCTTCCGCTCAGCCGTCGGCGGCCTTGCGCAGGATCGCCAGGTCCAGCTTCTTCATCTGCATCACGGCGGCCATCACGCGCGCCGCGCGCGCTTCGTCCTCGCCGCCGATCAGGTCCGTCAACTCGGCCGGCACCACCTGCCAGCTCACGCCGTACCTGTCCTTGAGCCAGCCGCAGACGTGCGCCTCCGGGTCGCCGCCTTCCGAGAGGCGGTCCCAGTAGCGGTCGATCTCGGCCTGGTCCCTGCAGTTGACCACCAGCGACACCGCTTCGTTGAACTTGAATTCCGGCCCGCCGTTGAGGGCGGTGAAGGCCTGGCCGTCGAGCTCGAAGGCCACCGTCATCACCGAGCCGGGCGGCCTTCCGGCGGGATTGGGCGCCTCCTTGCCGTAGTGCGTGGTGGCGACGATGCGCGAGTCGTCGAAGATCGAGGCGTAGAAGCGGGCGGCTTCCTCGGCCTGGTCGTCGAACCACAGGAACGGGGCGATGCGCTGGAAACGGGTCTGCATGGGTCGGCCTCGGCATTGTGGGGTCCAGGGATGAACGGTGCTTCCGACCGTCCATGCGGGGTTCGACGAACCGCGGTGCGCGGAATCGACATCGCGCCGCCCTGGATTCGCAGCGCGCCACGCCGGCGCGACGCCGCCGTCCGTACACTCGACCTGCCCGGACTTCCGCTGCCGCATCGTGATGCCCGACCTGCCGCCGATCCCGCCGGAAAAGCCGCTGCCCTCCGACTGCTGCGAGGGCGGCTGCGACCGCTGCGTGTTCGATCTCTATGCCGACGAGCTGGCGCACTACGAGTCGGAGCTGGCGGCGTGGCGCGCGCGCAATCCCGGGCGCGATCCGGACGCGGTGCGGCGGCAGGGCGGGTAGCGGATGGCCCGCGGAGCCGCGCGTCTTCCCCTCCCGCGGCGGGTGGGACGGGAGCGAGCCGCCCGCCCCGTCGCGGCACTGCGTGCGATTCCGGCAGGGCGAAGCTACCTATAATGTCGTCCCACCATCGCGCTCCAGGTGCCTGCATGCCCGAAACAGCACTCCCTTGCCCGCAATGCGCCGGCGACAACACCTATCCCGACGGCAGCGTCCTGGTCTGCGCCGATTGCGGCCATGAGTGGACCGCGGCGGCGGCGAGCGATGCGGGCATCGTCGTGCGTGATTGCAACGGCAACGTGCTGGCCGACGGCGACAACGTGGTGGTGATCAAGGACCTGAAGGTGAAGGGCTCCTCGATCCCGCTCAAGCAGGGCGCCGTGATCCGAGGCATTCGCCTGGTCGAGGACGATCCGGAGCACATCGAAGGCAGCTCGGAGAAGATCAAAGGGCTGGTGCTCAAGACCTGTTTCCTGCGCAAGGCTTGAGCGGGCACGGCCGATGAGCCGCCGCGGCGCCCCGTCGCCTTCGCAGCCCACGCTCGGCGGCCTCGCGGAGCCCTCGCCCAGCGACCGGCTGTTCTTCGCGGTGTTTCCCGACCCGGCCGCGGCGGCGCGCATCGCCGCGCTGGCGACGTCGCTGTGCGCCGCGCACGGCCTGCATGGCAGGCCGGTGCGCGAGGACCGCCTGCACGTCACGCTGTTCCATCTCGGCGACTACCACGGGCTGCCCACGGATCTCGTGGACGAAGCGAAGCAGGCCGCCGCGAGGGTGGCGATGCCGCCGTTCGAGGCGACCTTCGACAGCGCATCGAGCTTCGCCGGCCGGCCGCGCAACCGGCCGTTCGTGCTGCGGGGCGGCGAAGCCGGCGTCGCGGGCATCGTCGCCCTGCACGCGGCGCTCGGCGAGCGGCTGAAGGCCACGCGCCTCGCGCAGTGGGCCAAGCCCGGCTTCGCCCCGCACGTCACCCTGCTGTACGACGATCGCGCCGTCGACCCGCAGCCGGTCGAACCGGTCGCATGGATCGCGCGCGAATTCATCCTGGTCCACAGCCTCGTCGGCAGGACCGAGCACCGCATCCTCGACCGCTGGCCGTTGCAAGCCTGACGGACCCGTGCATGAGCGCCGAAGCCGCGACCGCGGCAGGCCGGGCAATCCGGTCGCGGCTTCCGGTGCTCCCGCAGGCAGGGCAAGGGCCGCGCGTCCCGCGTCGCCGCGGACGTAAGATGGCCCGCGACAGCATTCCACGCCTCCATGCCAGCATCCGCGCCGCTCGCCCTCCCCGAAGCCCAGCTCGCCGAGCTGGCGTCGGCGTACGCCACCCCGCCGCGCGCCTACCACAACTTCGACCACGTCCGCGAAGTGCTGCGCCACCACGCCGACGTGGCCGCCGGCCCGGGCTGGGCGCAGCCGGCCGAAACCCGCCTCGCCGTGCTCTACCACGACGCGATCTACGAAGCCGGCCGCAGCGACAACGAAGCGCGCTCCGCGGCCCTTGCGATCGACGCCATCGCCCGCTGGCTTCCCGAGGCCGGCATCGATGCCGGCCGCGTCGGCGAGCTGATCGAGCTCACCGCGCGACACGGCCAGCTGGCGCCCGAGGACTTCGGCGAAGGCGCGCGCGCCGACGACACCCGTCACTTCCTCGATTGCGACATGGCCATCCTCGGCGCCGAGCCGGCCGTGTTCGACGCCTACGACCGCGGCATCGCCGCCGAATACCGCGGCAAGGTGCCGGCCTGGCTGTTCCGCCTCAACCGCCGCCGCTTCCTCAAGGCGCTGCTGGGCAGGCCGCGGATCTACCTCAGCGCCTTCTTCCACGATCGCTACGACGCCAGCGCCCGCGCCAACCTGCGCCGCGCCGTCAATGCGAAGCGCTGACATGCCGGGCGGCATGCGCACGCCGCGCCTGCACCTGCGCCCGATGGCGCCCTGCGACGAACGGTTGTACTGCGGCCTCTACACCGATCCGGGGGCGATGCGGCACGTCGCCGAGCCGCTCGCGCCCGGGGCCGCGCAGCGCGCATTCAGGGTCGTGCTGAAGCAGCTGGCCGCCGACCCGCCGCGGTCGCGCTACTGGATCGTGGCCCCGCGCGAAGGCGACGATCTCGGCCTGATGGCCTGGATGCCGGACCGCGACGATGCCGGCTCGGCCGAGATCGGCGTGCTGCTCGCCGGCCCCGCGGAGTGCCGTGGCTATGCCACCGAGGCGATCGCGGCGCTGGCCGACGCCGTCTTCGCCCAGCCCGGGCAGCGGCGGCTGTGGACGCGCCACGCCCGTGCGAACGGCCCGGCAATCGGCCTGATGCGAAAGCTGGGCTTTACTCCGATGGCGGATGCCGATGGCGGCCCGGCGCCGCTGCGCTGGCAGCTGGAGCGGCAGGCTTGGCTCGCGAGGCGGGCCCCGGTTTTTGCATCGCCCCCGGCCAACTGCTAGATTCCAGCCGCTAGTCCGGGGGGAGTGGCGTGTCGGCAGGGAAGGGCAGTTTATCGTGCGTGGGCGTGGGCATGATGCTCGGCGCCCACATCGGTCCGCGTGCGCGCGCCACCATCGAGCAGGCGGACGTCGTGTTCGGCGCCGTCTCCGATCCGCTGGTCGAGCTGTGGCTGCAGCAGATGCATCCCGGGGTGCGCAGCCTGCAGCCGTACTACGCCGCGGGCAAGTCCCGACACGATACCTACCGCGAGATGGTCGACGCGATGCTGGACGAGGTGCGCGCCGGCCGCCGGGTCTGCGGCGCGTTCTACGGGCATCCGGGCGTGTTCGCGCGCGTGCCGCACCGGGCCATCGCGCAGGCGCGCGCCGAAGGTTTCGAGGCCCACATGGAAGCCGGCGTCTCGGCGGAGGACTGCCTCTACGCCGACCTCGGCATCGACCCGGGCGACTTCGGCTGCCAGCACTACGAGGCCAGCCAGTTCATGTTCTACCGCCGCCGCATCGATCCCTCGGCCTACCTGGTCCTGTGGCAGGTCGGCGTGGCCGGCGACCGCAGCGTGCGCCGCTTCGGCACCGGCCCGGCCCATCGCCGGCTGCTGGTCGAGCGCCTGGCCGAGGACTACCCGGCCGACCACGTCGTGACCCTTTACGAGGCGGCGACCCTGCCGATAACCACACCGCGGATCGAGTCGCTGCCGCTGTCGCGGCTGGCGGACGCGGAGCTGCGCATGCAGACCACGATGGTGGTGCCGCCCGCCGTGGCGTTGCGGCGGGACGAAGCCATGATGGAGAAGGTATCCCGCCTGGACGGGATCGTCGAAAGAGAAGAAGCGGTAGCCAGATGATCAGGGAAACATGTCGAAGTCCGAACATTTTTCCTGAGAACGGGCCGCTTGAATCCGGTATGGATTGATCGGGACGGGCTAGTTTGCGTTGTTGTTTTGGACTGTTCTTCGGTGCTTTTTTGCGTGAACGAGGGCGTTGCGTTGGAAGAGATTCGTTTTCTCGAGATCCTGGGTGGCCATCCAGTGTCGGTTCGGCAGTCCATCCGGGCCTATGAAGATCGCGTTGCGGCGCTGGACATCGATGCCGTCAAGCGAAAGGCATTGCTGGACAAGGATGTCGGTGCATTGAGCAGCCTTCTCGGCGGGCGTGTGCGCATGGCGATGAACGTGACTGCACCGGATGGCGGCGAGGAATCCGAGGAATTGCCGGAACGCCGCGACGACGAGCAGCAGACGGACACCGAGCCACCGGAAGCAGATCCACCCAACTAGGCATTCCGCAGGAGACCGGCATGCTGGCGCGTCGAATCCATCTGGCACTGGCTGTCATGCTCTTCGGCATGGCGGTATCCCGGGCGTCGCCGCCTTCCGACTTCGGGCAGGCATTGAGGGAGGCGGATGCAATCCGTACTTCCGATTCGGCCAGGTTCAGTCGCCTGGTCGTGGAGCTGGACAAGCGAGCAGGAGGCGCCACGACGGCGGAGCGGCAGCATCTTCGATTGCTCGACGCATACCGGATGCTGCTTTCCGGCGACGTCAAGAACGGCGCCGCCCTCCTGAACGGTCTTCTCGATGAGAAGGAGATGGACCCGGACCTGCGCATACGGACAAGCGCCTTTCTGGTGAACTTGTACGCGCTGTCGAGGGACTTCGCGTCAGGGTTGAAACAGATCGATCACACGATGGCGCTGCTCGAAAAGGGCAAGGACAAGGACATCCGCCATCAGGCCCTCCTGGCGGCGGCCGTCCTCTACAACCAGGTCGGCCAGTACGGGCTGGGTCTGCGCAACGTGGAAATCGTGCAGGCGGAAGGCCCGAACAGCCGCTACCTCTGCCTGTCCGGCAACCTGAGACTGGAATCCCTGCAGGGCGAAGGCAGGGCGCCGCCGGACGACGAGTACGAGAAGGTCCTCGGCCTGTGCAACACGCTCGGCGAGCCGATCATGGCCAACCTGGCAAGAAGTTACCTGGCGAAGAGATGGTTCGCCGAGGGCAAGGTCGATGCCGCGATCGAGCTGCTGGAGACGCACCTGGCGGAGGTGAAGGCCACCGGATACAGGTACCTGATCGGCGAGTTCGATTCGCTGATCTCGAAATACCGCTTCGCGAAGGGCGACATGGTCGGCGCCGAGGAGCACGCCAAGGCCGCGATCGAACAGGGAGGCGAATTCCCCACCACGGCCCCGTTCGTGGTGGCCTACGAGACGCTTTATCGGGTCGCCGAACGGAGAGGCGAGGTCGGCGCCGAGCTGATGTACTACAAGCGGTACGCCGAGGCCGACAAGATCTTTCTGGACGAAATCAAGACCAAGGAGATGGCGTTCCAGATCGTCCAGCACGAAACCAAGGCGCAGGCGCAGCAGATTGAACTGCTCGCCAAGCAGAACGAGGTGCTGCAGCTCCAGCAGCGCGTCGGCGCGCAGAAGGCCCAGTCCCAGCGCCTGCTGATCCTGCTGCTGATCGTGCTGGCCGGCTCGGTCAGCTACTGGGCCTTCAAGACCAAGCGCGTGCAGATGTCGCTCAAGCGGATGGCCGAGACCGATGCGCTGACCAGCGTCTGCAACCGCCACCACTTCACCCAGCAGTCGGCGCACACGCTGGCGCAGGCGGCGCGGGCGGGCGAGGACGTGGCGCTGCTGATGTTCGACCTCGACCACTTCAAGTCGATCAACGACCGCTTCGGCCACGACGTGGGCGACTGGGTGCTGAAGCAGGTGTCCGCGCACTGCCGCACCTTCTGCCGGCGGATCGACCACCTCGGCCGCATCGGCGGCGAGGAGTTCGCGATCCTGCTCTCGGGCTGCGACCTGCGCGGGGCGATCCGCGTGGCCGAGGACTGCCGGGTGCGCATCGCCAGCATCGATACCCAGCCCAGCGGGCACAGGTTCCTGGTCACCGCCAGCTTCGGCCTCACCGCGTCGTCGCTGTCCGGCTACGACCTCGCCAAGCTGCTCTCGCACGCGGACAAGGCGCTGTACCAGTCCAAGCGCGCAGGGCGCAACCGGGTGTCCGCGTTCGACGGCGCCCTGCAGCCCCGGCTGCAATTGCAGGTGGTGGCCACGGACGGCGCGGGCGAGCCCGGGGCCGCGGAAGGCCAGGGGCCCGGGGTGCCCGGGGAATCCGCTCCGCGCCGAATTTCCTGAGCGCGGATCGCGTCCGTCGCGCGCGCGACGGACGCCCGGGGCGCCGCCGCCGGATAGAATGCGGCATGGCCAAGCTGCTGTTGAACCTGCGCCTCGTGCCCGACGACGAGGCGGCCGACGTCCGCGCCTTCCTCGAGGCCAACGGCATCGCCTTCTACGAGACCAGGCCCAGCCGCTGGGGCATCTCGCATGGCGGCATCTGGGTGGAGGACGATGCCCGCATCGCCGAGGCCAAGCGCCTGATGGCCGATTACCAGCGCGAACGCCAGGCGCGCGCGCGCGCCGAGCGCGAGCGGGCGCTGCGCGAAGGCACCGCCGAGACCTTCGCCGACATCGTCCGCGAGCAGCCGCTGCGGGTGCTGCTGACGCTGGTCGCGATCGCGTTCCTGCTCGGGCTGGTCGCGCTGCCGGTGTGGCTGCTGCACCACTGAGCAGGAGAAGGCAAGCCCGGGCTGCCCCCGGGGCGCGTGTTGCCTCGCCGGCTTGTGGGAGCGACGGAAGTCGCGACCTTGGCAGTCGCGACTTCCGTCGCTCCCACGAGGCCCGTCCGGGATTTCCGGGCCGGCTAACGCCGGCTGAACATTCCATGCTTAAGATGACGCATCTTTGACTGCCGTGTTTCGGGGATCGAGATCCATGCCTTGTTCCGTTTCCGGCAGCCGCCTGGCGCTGTCGATGCTCGCAGCCTCCGTTCTCCTCGTCGCCGCCTGCTCTCCCAGGCAGCCCGCCGCGACGCCCGCGCCCGCGCCCGAGCAGCCCGCGGCCGACACCGCGCCGCCGCCGCCGCCGATCCCGCAGCACGACCCTGCGACCGCGCCCGTCGAGCGCGCCGCGCCGCCGACGCTGCAGCCGGTGGTGCTGGGCAAGTTCGAGGCCGCGAATCCGGTCGCCGAGGACGCCACCGGCGCGCTGACCATCGAGGACGGGCAGGTGTCGGGCGCCAGCGGCGCGAAGTTCACCACCGAGCGTGTCGCGCTGGTCAACGGCGACGACCAGTACACGGCCAACGCGCGCTTCGCCGACACGATGATGATCGAGCCGCGCCAGCAGGTGGAACTGCGCCACGTGGTGGAGGAAACGCCGCCGACCCGGCCGGGTGCCAACGCGTTCTGCGGCACGCTCAAGACCGGCTACCTGGCCATCGCCAAGGTGATGGACGGCGACGCCGAGGTGGTGAAGGTGCTCGCGCTCAGCGGCCAGGGGCTGCCCGCGGCCTCGGCCACCGACATCGCGCTGTGCGGGATGGCGGAGTACCGGTCGAAGGCGAAGAAGTAAGGCGGTCGGTCGGCCGCACGCCTCAGGGCGCGCGCGTCGACCGCGCCGCCAGCCAGGCCGCCGCGCCCGCGCCGGCGCGCCTGCCGCTCGCGAAGCAGGCGGTGAGCAGGTAGCCGCCGGTCGGCGCTTCCCAGTCGAGCATCTCGCCGGCGCAGAACACGCCCGGCGGCGCCGTGCCCGTGCCGGGCCGCAGCATCATCGTTTCGTCCAGCGCTTCCAGCCGCACGCCGCCGGCGCTGCTGATCGCCTCGGCGATCGGGCGCGGGCGCAGCAGGCGCAGCGGCAGGCGCTTGACGGCGGCGGCCAACGTCGCCGGATCCTCGATCGCCGCGCGGTCGAGCGTTTCGCGCAGCAGCGCCGCCTTCGCGCCGGCCAGCCCGGCCTGGCGGCGGATGTGCTCGCCGAGGCTGCGGCGGCCGCGCGGCTTCGCGAGCGCGTCGCGCAGGCGGGCTTCGTCGCGGCCGGGCGCGAGGTCGAGGTGGAGCAGCGCGCTGCCGTCGCGCGCGATCGCCTCGCGCAGCATCGCCGACAGCGCGTAGACGAGGCTGCCCTCGATGCCGGTTTCGGTGGCCACGCACTCGCCCTGCAGCGTGCGCGCGGCGCCGTCGGCGTCGCGCCAGTGCGCGATCACCGGCTTGAGCGGCGCGCCGGCGTGGCGCCGGGCGAAGTGGTCGCTCCAGCCGATGTCGAAACCGCAGTTCGCCGGCTGCAGCGGCGCGATGTCGACGCCGCGCGCGCGCAGCAGGTCGACCCAGCCGCCGTCGGAGCCGAGCTGCGGCCAGCTGCCGCCGCCGAGCGCGAGCACGACCGCGCCGGCGCGGACCGGACGTTCGCCCTCGGGCGAGGCGAAGCGCAGCGCGCCGTCGTCGCCCCAGCCCAGCCAGCGGTGGCGGACATGGAAGCGCACGCCCTGCGCGTGCAGCCGCCGCACCCAGCCGCGCAGCAGCGGCGCGGCCTTGAGGTCGGACGGGAACACGCGCCCGGAGCTGCCGACGAAGGTCTCCACGCCCAGCCCCTGCGCCCAGGTGCGCAAGGCCTCGCCGTCGAAGTCGCGCAGCCATGCGGCGACCTCGCGCTCGCGCTCGCGATAGCGCCGCGCGAACGCCGGCATCGGCTCCGAGTGGGTGAGGTTGAGCCCGCCCTTGCCGGCGATCAGGAACTTGCGCCCGACCGAGCCCTTGGCCTCGAACAGGTCGACCTCCACGCCCGCTGCGCGCGCGGCTTCGGCGGCCATCAGCCCGGCCGGCCCGCCGCCGATCACGGCGAGCGCGCCCGGGACGAACGTGCTCAAGCGACTTCCCCCGCGGCGTGGCCCGAGGCCCAGGCCCACTGGAAGTTGTAGCCGCCGAGCCAGCCGGTGACGTCGACGACCTCGCCGATGAAGTACAGGCCCGGCACGTGGCGCGACGCCATCGTCGCCGAGGACAGGCCGCGGGTGTCGACGCCGCCCAGCGTGACCTCGGCGGTGCGGTAGCCCTCGGTGCCGCTGGCGGTGACCGGCCAGTCGCGCAGCTGCGCGGCGATCGCGCGCAGTTCGCGTTCGTCGTACCGGCGCATCGGGCGGCTGCCGAGCCAGGCCTCGCACAGGCGCTGTGCGAAGCGCTTCGGCAGCACGTCCGACAGCACGGTGCGCAGCTCGACGGCGGGCCGCGCCTGGCGCTGTTCGCGCAGGAACGCCTCGGCATCGAGACCCGGCAGCAGGTCCAGGCGCAGCGCATCGCCGGGCTGCCAGTACGACGAGACCTGCAGGATCGACGGCCCGCTCAGCCCGCGATGGGTGACGAGCATGGAATTGCGGAAGGCCTGGCCGTTGCACGAGGCCTCCACCGGCAGCGACACGCCGCTCAGGTCCCGCAGCCGCTCCAGGTGCGTGCCGCTGAGCGTCAGCGGCACCAGTCCCGCGCGCGTGGGCAGCACCTCGTGGCCGAACTGGCGCGCGAGCCGGTAGCCGTAGCCGCTGGCGCCCATGCTCGGGATCGACAGCCCGCCGCTGGCGACCACCAGCGACTCCGCGGACACCGGCCCGCGCGCGGTGCGCAGCGCGAAGCCGCCGCCATCGCGGCAGCGCACGTCCTCGACGGCGCAGCCGACCTCGATGCGCACGCCGGCCGCCTCGCATTCGTCCAGCAGCATGCGCACGACCAGCTTCGACGACTCGTCGCAGAACAGCTGCCCGAGCTCCTTCTCGTGGTAGGCGATGCCGTGGCGCTCGACCATGGCGACGAAGTCGGCCGGCGCGTAGCGCGCCAGCGCCGACTTGCAGTAGTGCGGGTTGGCCGAGAGGAAATTCCCGGGCCCCGCGCCGGTGTTGGTGAAGTTGCAGCGCCCGCCGCCCGACATCAGGATCTTCTTGCCGACCTTGTTGGCGTGTTCGACCACCAGCACGCTGCGTCCGCGCTTCCCGGCGGTGAGCGCGCACATCAGCCCGGCGGCGCCGGCGCCGACGACGGCGACATCGAATGCCTGCGCCATCGCCTCAGCGCGGTCCGGCCGCGCCGGGGCGCCGGTCGGCGCCACGGGCCTGTCGCCGGGGGCGGTGGCGCTTGGATGCGTGCGTCATGGGGTTGGTGCGGGAACGGAGGCCGGCGCATAGTGTAGGCGGCCGTCCCATGCATCGTGGCCGCCGCGCGTCCGCGGGGCCGGGCGGCTATTCCCGGTAGATCTGGATCCAGTTGCCGCAGGTGTCGTCGAACACGGCGACCACGGTCGTTCCCATCGGCGTCGGCGGCTGGCGGAACGCGACGCCGAGGCCGAGCAGCCGCTCGTACTCGCGCTCCACGTCGTCGACCGCGAACGCGGTCCACGGGATGCCGGCCTCGCGCAGCGCGGCCTGGTAGGTCCTGGCGGGCGCGAATCCCATCGGCTCCAGCAGCAGTTCGGTCCCTGCGGGGCCGTCGGGCGAGACCACGGTCAGCCACTTCGCGCTGCCCACCGGGATGTTCTTCTCCTCGACGAAGCCGAGCTTGCCGGTGTAGAAGGCCAGCGCCTTGTCCTGGTCGTCGACCGGCACGCTGGCGAGCTTGATCCTCATGTGGTTGCCTCCTGCCTTGCGAAGGAATCGCCGGCCGCTCGGGCATGCGGGCCGGGAGATGCAGCGCTGGACCGGCACCTCAGCCCGAAGGCAGGCCGTCCGGGAAACGGTCCGCGACCAGGCCCAGCTCGATGCCGTGCTCGAGCAGCGCCTTGGCGCCGGCCAGCACGAGCGCGAATCCCTCGGTGGTGCCGATCGCCTCGGCCAGCAGCGCGTCGCCTTCGGCGGACAGATCCGCGGCGATTTCGACGAAGGTGCCGCCGTCCTCGCGCGCGGTGAAGGTCCATTCCACCGTCGCCGGGCGCTCGGCGCCCGGCCATTCGACGAGGATGCGGCGGCCCGGCTCGACCGCCAGGACCGCCACGTCGACGGAATGCCCGTACATCTCCCAGTCCCAGCGCACGCGCGCGCCGGGCTCGAGCCGGCCGCTGCCTTTCGTGAACCAGAAGCGGGTGGTGACGGCGGGATCGGCGAAGGCCTCGAAGACTTCGGCGGCCGGTTTCCGGATCAGCATCGCGACCTTGGCGGATTTCGAATCATGCGACGGCATCGGGTTGGCTCCTTCGTGGACGTGCGGTTCCGGTCGGGCAGGGCATGCAAGGGGCAACGATCGGGCGCGGCAGCCGGATCGCGGCGCGCCCGGATCGGCAACCGCTCAGGCGGGCGGAAGTCGTCGCCCGTATTCGGCTTCCAGCCGCGTGTGCGTGGCCCAGAAGCTCGCCGGCGCGCGGCCTTCGAGCCTGGCGACCAGGATGCCCAGGTGCGCGTGCCAGCCGGCGGCCACGCTCGCCATCTCGTCGCGACCGGACAGCCGCCGATGGGTCACCACGAGCCGTACCTTGTCGCCGCGCCGGTCGAGTTCGAACCTCACTTCGGACGCGTCGTCGGCCTCGCTGCCCCAGGTGAAGGCGAGCAGGCGCGGCGGCTCGCAGGCGGTGACGCGGCCGGGATTGCGGGTCTCGCCGGTCATGCCCGCGTACTTCGGCGGCGGCGCGTCGCCGGGCTCGCTGAGCGCTGCGTTGCGGAAGCGCAGCTCGACCCGGCCGCCCACGCGCAGCTCCATCGGGCCCGCGGCGAGCCAGGCCGCGCGCTTGTCCGGCTCGGTGAGCCAGGCCCAGACGCGCTCGATCGGGCCGGGCAGGAGGCGCTCGATGCGCACGGTGCCGGGCGCGGTGACGATGCCGTGTTCGTCCATGCGGATCCTCCGTCGGGGCGGCGCTCAGGGCGCGCCGCTTGCGGCGCCGGCGAGCTGCCGCGCGAGCGCGGCGAGCACGTCGCCCCAGCCGGATTCGGCGCGGCCTGCGTACTCGGCGTACTCCGGCGCCATGGCGTGGGTGAGGGTGAGCTCGCAGCCGCCGTCGACCGGCGCAATCTCGACGGTGATGCGATCGGCGGGCTGCGCGCCGCCGTCGGCCATTCCGAGGGTGAAGACCAGGCGGCGCGGGCGGTCGATCTCCAGATACTCGCCGAAGTGCCCGGCGTCGCCTTCGGCGCGGCGCTCGACGATGGCGTAGCGGCCGCCGACGCGCGCGTCGATCTCCACGCGCTGCATCCGGCCCGCCGGCGTCGCGAACAGCCAGCGGCCGGCGGTGGCGGGGTCCAGCCAGGCGTCGAACACGCGCTCGGGCGCCGCGTCGAAGCGGCGCACCACGCGCACGAGGGTGGTTTCGTCGTTCATCGCTTGCTCCTCCTGCGCGTGTGGCTGGATTTCGCGGCCGTGGACGCCTTGCCCGCAGCGCGGTCCTCGGCCTGCAGCAGCGCTTCCAGCGCGTCCAGGCGCTGGGCCCAGAAGCGCTCGTAGTGGCGCAGCCATTCGGCGCCGGCGTGCAACGGGTGCGCGTCGAGGCGGACGCGGTGGGTGCGGCCCTGGACCTCGCGCTTCACCAGGCCGGCGGACTCCAGCACGCGGATGTGCTTGGACGCCGCCGCCAGGCTCATGTCGAACGGCGCCGCCAGCTCGCCGACGCTGCGCTCGCCCGAGGCCAGCGCGCCGAGCATGGCGCGGCGGGTGCGGTCGGACAGCGCGGCGAACAGCGCGTCGAGCGCCTCGGCACGCGCGGGGGAAGATCGATGTTCAGCCATGCGGTTGAATATGCGCGGCCGCCCCGAAATTGTCAACCCATGGGTTGAATGTCGCGCTTCCGTAGAATGCCCGCATGGTCACCAACATCGCCGCCTACCACTTCGTCGAAATCCCCGATCCGCGGGCGGTGGCCGACCGCGTGCGCGGCCTGGCCGAAGCGGCCGCGCTGCTCGGCACCGTGCTGGTGGCGGGCGAGGGCATCAACCTGTTCCTGGCCGGGACCGACGACGGCATCGCCGCGTTCCTCGCACGCCTGCGCGAGGACGCGCGCTTCGCGGCGCTGCGGGCGAAGCGCAGCCGCAGCGCGGCACGGCCGTTCTCGCGGCTGAAGGTCAAGGTCAAGCCGGAGATCATCAGCTTCCGCCGCGACGACGCCTCGCCGCTGCGCGGGCGCGCGCCGGCGGTGGCGCCGGCGACGCTGGAACGCTGGATCGCGCAGGGCCGCGACGACGACGGTCGCCGGCTGGCGCTGCTGGACACCCGCAACCGCGAGGAAGTCGCGCACGGCAGCTTCGCCGGCGCGCTGGCGCTGCCGATCGACCGCTTCACCGAGCTGCCGGACGCGCTGGAACCGCACCGCGAGTCGCTGCGCGACGCGACGGTGGTGAGCTTCTGCACCGGCGGCATCCGCTGCGAGAAGGCGGCGCTGTGGATGCGCGCCAGCGGCATGGACAACGTGCTGCAGCTCGACGGCGGGATCCTCGGCTATTTCGAGCAGGTCGGCGGCCGCGGCTACGAGGGCCGCTGCTTCGTGTTCGACCGGCGTGTCGCGCTCGACCCGGCGCTGCGCCCGCTTTCCGGCGCCGCGGGCACGGACCGGGAGGCCGCATGAGCTGGCTCGGGATCGTCGCGGTCATCATCGGCCTGTACCTGGCCTTCAAGGTCGTCGGCGTGGTGCTGAAGATCGCGCTGTGGCTGCTGGTGGTGGTCGCGGGATACTGGGTGCTGGCGCCGTTCTTCGGCTGGCCGCCGCTGGCCGAAGTGGTCCGGGTCCTCGGGCCCTAGGAGCGACCCGGCCGTGTCGTACGTGCGCTGCGTGCGCGGCATCGTCTCCGGGATCGAATATCCGGCCGACGTGCCGATGAACCTCGATCCCGCCGATGGCCGGCCGGTGGAGATGGTGCTCGACCTGGAGCGGCTGGCGGCGGAACGGCCCGGCGCGCAGTGGTACCGGCCGGAGCGGCGCGACATGTGGCGCTTCGGCGGCCTGATGGCGCTCGACGCCGGCGATCCGAGCGATGCGCGGCACCTGGTCGCGCTGGGCGAGGGCCATACGCCGCTGCTCGACTACCGCTGGCACCCGCTCGCGCGCAGCGCCGGGCTGGCCCTGCAGGTGAAGGACGAAGGCCGCGCGCACCGCGGCTACGGCGCCAATCCGACGCAGAGCTTCAAGGACCGCGGCATGGCGATGGTCGTCGCGCAGGCGCGGCGGCTGGGCCTGTCGAGGCTCGCGGTGCCGACCCAGGGCAACGCCGGCGATTCGCTGGTGCGCTACGCGCTGGCCGGCGGGCTGTCGGTGGCGGTCGCGATGCCCGGCGACACGCCGATGCCGATCCTGGGCGGCGTCGCCGCGGCCGCGCGCCTGCACCCCGGGCGGGTGGCGCTCGAAATCGCCGGGCCGACGATCCGCGAGGCCGGCGCGCTGCTGAAGGCGCGATACCTGCCGCAGGGCTGGTTCTCGGTGGCGACGTTCCAGGAGCCGGGCTGGCGCATCGAGGGCAAGAAGTCGCTCGGCCTCGAGCTCGCCGAACCGGCGCCGGGAGCGACGCGCTGGTCGCTGCCCGATGCGGTGGTCTATCCCACCGGCGGCGGCACCGGCGTGCTCGGCATGTGGAAGGCCTGGGACGAACTGCAGGCGCTGGGGCTGATCGGCGGCGCGCGGCCGCGGATGTTGTGCGTGCAGAGCGAGGCGACGCAGCCGCTGGTGCGCGCGTTCGACGAGGGCGCCGACGATACCGCGCCGGCGACGGCGGGCAGCACGCTCGCGGCCGGGCTCAACGTGCCCGGCGGCGTCGGCCATTTCCGCGTGCTGCAGATCGTCCGCGCCAGCGGCGGCGCGGTGGTCGCGGCCGGCGAGGCGGGCATCGCCGCCGAGCTCGCGCGCTGCTGGCGCGAGGCGCGCGACTGGATCTCGCCGGAGGGCGCGGCGTGCCTGGCGGCGCTGCCGCAGCTGCTCGACCGCGGGCTGCTCGGGCGGGGCGAGCGCGTGGTGGTGGTCAATACCGGCTCGCTGGAGAAATACCTGCCGTCTCTGCGCCACCTGCTGTCCTAGGCTGGGTCTCGACACTTCCTGCGCGAGTGGCGGGGAGCTGGTTCGGGAAAACAGGAGCGGCTCGCTGCGCTCGCGCCCTCATCCGCCTTCGGCACCTTCTCCCGCAAGCGGGAGAAGGGGGGTCTGCTGCCGCGCGTGGTGTCGGGGAAGTTCCGGCTGCAGTCAGCGCGGCCGCTTGGGGCCGGGCCGGCGTGCGGGCTGCGGCTTGGCGCGCGGCTTGCCGGCGAGCGGGCGCTTGCCGCGCGGCGGTGGGGCGCCGGTGTCCGCGGGGTCGGCGCGGCGCATGCGCAGCGGTTGGCCGGCGACGCGCACGCGCTTGAGGTGCTCGAGCAGCTCGCGCGGCATGCCCTCGGGCAGGTCGACCAGGCTGTGGTCGTCGCGGATGTCGATGCGGCCGATGTAGCGGCTCTGCAGGTCCGCCTCGTTGGCGATCGCACCGACGATGTTGCCCGGCTGCACGCCGTGGGCGTGGCCGACCTCGATGCGGAAGGTCTCCATCGGGAACTCGTCGCCGGCGCGCGGCGGGCGCGGCGCGCGCTCGCGATGCGGGGCGTCGTCGTCGAAGAACATCGCTTCGGCGGCGTTGACGGGCGGGCGGGGCGCAAGGGGCGCGGGCCGACGCTGATCCTGGACCTGCCCCGGGTCGCGCGCATGTCCTTGCCCTTGCTCGTCATTCCCGCGAAGGCGGGAATCCAGCGGCCTCCGGTCCGGCCGCGTGAAAGTCGCTGGATCCCCGCCTTCGCGGGAATGACGATGCGAGGGGGGGGCGGCCTGCGCTCGCCCGTACTTCCCGGGCTGACCGCGGTCGTGCCGGCCACGCGATTCGCTTGCTTGCCGCCCGGACTGTTCCGCATGCGGCCGCTCCGGCGGCGCCTGCAGCAGCAGCGGCGTGTTCCCCTGCACCAGCCGCGCCAGCGCGGCGGCGATCTCCACCATCGGCACGTTGTGCTCGCGCTCGTAGCGCTCGACCAGGTCGCGGAACAGCGGCAGGCCCTCGTCGCCGATCGCGCCGCCGATGCGGTCGAGGAACTTCGCCACGCGCTGCTCGTTCACCGCCTCGACGCTGGGCAGCTCCATCGGCTCGATCGGCTGGCGGGTGGCGCGCTCGATGGCGCGCAGCATGCCGCGCTCGCGCGGGGCGACGAACAGGATCGCCTCGCCCTTGCGCCCGGCGCGGCCGGTGCGGCCGATGCGGTGGACGTAGCTCTCGGTGTCGTAGGGGATGTCGTAGTTGAGCACGTGGCTGATGCGGTCCACGTCCAGCCCGCGCGCGGCGACGTCGGTGGCGACCAGCACGTCGAGCTGGCCGTCCTTGAGGCGCTGGATGGTGCGCTCGCGCATCTTCTGCTCGATGTCGCCGTTGATCGCCGCGGCCGATAGCCCGCGTGCGGCCAGCTTCTCGGCCAGCTCCTCGGTGGCGAGCTTGGTGCGCGCGAACACGATCATCGCGTCGAACGGCTCGGCCTCCAGGATCCGGGTCAGAGCGTCGAGCTTGTTGACGCCGCTGACCATCCAGTAGCGCTGGCGGATGTTCTTCGCGGTGGTGGTGGCGGCCTTGATCGCGATCTCGACCGGATCTTTCAGGTAGGTCTGCGCGATGCGGCGGATCTGCGCCGGCATCGTCGCCGAGAACAGCGCGACCCGGCGCGTCTCCGGGGTCGCCTTGAGCACCGCCTCGACGTCGTCGATGAAGCCCATGCGCAGCATCTCGTCGGCCTCGTCCAGCACCAGGCAGCGCAGCTGCGACAGGTCCAGCGAGCCGCGGCCGAGGTGGTCGATCACCCGCCCGGGCGTGCCGACCACGACGTGCACGCCGCGGCGCAGCGCGGCCAGCTGCGGGCCGTAGCCCTGGCCGCCGTAGATCGGCAGCACGTGGAAGCCGGGCAGGTGCGCGGCGTACTTCTGGAACGCCTCGGCGACCTGGATCGCCAGCTCGCGGGTCGGCGCCAGCACCAGCGCCTGCGGGCTGCCCGCCTGCAGGTCGACCTGGGCCAGGATCGGCAGCGCGAACGCCGCGGTCTTGCCGGTGCCGGTCTGGGCCTGGCCCAGCAGGTCGCGGCCTTCGAGCAGCGGCGGGATGGTCGCGGCCTGGATCGGCGAAGGCGACTCGTAGCCCACCGCGGCCAGCGCCTCCAGCAGGTGCGCGGGCAGGCCGAGGTCGGCGAATTTCGGGCCTGGCACGGGAGTGGGGTCGGCGCTGGTCATGCGGATTCCGGGAGGTTCGTGGAGGCGCGCCGCCGCGCCTGGGCTCCGTGCGGAGCAGGCGGGATGCGGTCGAAGGAGGACGGCGGGGCGTTCGCGGTCGACGGCGCCGGCTGGCACGGGCGCGAGTGTGCAGTTTAACCGGGGAAGGGCGCGTGACCTAAAGTGGCGGCATGGAGCTGCCCGCGCTGCATTTCGACAACGCCTTCCTGCGCGAACTGCCCGGCGACCCGGAGGCCGGGCCGGGCGTCCGCCAGGTCCAGGGCGCGCTGTGGTCGCGGGTGGCGCCGACGCCGGTCGCGGCGCCGCGGCTGGTCGCGCATTCGGGGGAAATGGCGCGGCGGCTGGGCTTCGGCGAGGCGGACGCGGCCTCGCCGGCGTTCGCTGCGGTGTTCGGCGGCAACGCCCTGATGGCGGGCATGGAGCCGTATGCCGCCAACTACGGCGGCCACCAGTTCGGCCACTGGGCCGGCCAGCTCGGCGACGGCCGCGCGATCACGCTCGGTGAGGCGGTCGATGCCGGCGGCGCTCGCCACGAGCTGCAGCTCAAGGGCGCGGGCCCGACGCCTTACTCGCGCCATGCCGACGGCCGCGCGGTGCTGCGCTCGTCGATCCGCGAGTTCCTCTGCAGCGAGGCCATGCACCATCTGGGCGTGCCGACCACGCGCGCGCTGTCGCTGGTGGCTACCGGCGAGGACGTGGTGCGCGACATGTTCTACGACGGCCACCCGCGCGCCGAGCCGGGCGCGATCGTGTGCCGGGTGGCGCCGTCGTTCCTGCGCTTCGGCAGCTTCGAGCTGCCGGCCTCGCGCGGCGACGCGGCGCTGCTGCGGCGGCTGGCGGAGTTCTGCGTGTGGCGCGACTTCCCGGAGCTGCTGCCGGGGCGCGCGGGCGCCGCGCTCGGGTCGCTGCGCGAGGCGGGCGTCTTCGACGAGGCCCTGTTCGCCGGCTGGTTCGCCCAGGTGTGCGAGCGCACCGCGGCCACCGTCGCGCACTGGATGCGGGTCGGCTTCGTACACGGCGTGCTCAACACCGACAACATGTCGATCCTCGGCCTGACCATCGACTACGGCCCCTACGGCTGGATCGACGACTACGACCCGGACTGGACGCCCAACACCACCGACGCCCACGGTCGCCGCTACCGCTTCGGCTGGCAGCCGAAGGTGGCGCACTGGAACCTGGCGCGGCTGGCGCAGGCGCTTTCGCCGCTGTTCGGTTCGGTGCAACCGCTGCAGGAAGGCCTGGACCGCTTCGCCGCGGCCTATGAGCGCGAGGAAGGCGAGGCCACCGCGCGCAAGCTCGGCCTGGCGGAGTGCCGCGGCGAGGACGTGGCCTCGATCCGCGACCTGTATGCCTTGCTGCAATCGGCGGAGGTGGACATGACGCTGTGGTTCCGCGGGCTGGCGGACCTCGATCCCGCCGCGCCGTCGCTGCAGCCGATGGAGGAGGCGTTCTACGACGAAGCGAAGCGGCGCGAGGCCGGACCCGCCTTCGAGGCCTGGCTGCGGCGCCATGCCGCTCGCCTGCGCGACGACCCCCTGTCGCCGGCCGCGCGCCGCGAACGGATGCAGGCGGCCAATCCGCGCTACGTGCTGCGCAACTACCTCGCCCAGCAGGCCATCGACCGCGCGGAGCGGGGGGACGACGCGGGCGTGCTCGATCTGCTGGAGGTCATGCGCCGGCCCTACGACGACCAGCCGGGGCGCGAAGTCTTTGCACGCAGGCGTCCGGGCTGGGCGCGCGAGCGCGCGGGGTGTTCGATGCTGTCCTGCAGCTCGTAGCGGAGCGTGGAGTCAGTCCGCCCCGCCCCTTCCTCCCTGGCCGAAGGCCAACCCGTAGCCCTTCTCCCGCTTGCGGGAGAAGGTGCCCCGCAGGGGCGGATGAGGGAGCGCGAGCGGAGCGAAGCGTGCCTTTGACCTGAATCTTTCCGGACAGGGTAAGAGCAGCTCGCTTTCGCTCGCGCCCTCATCCGCCCCCGACTAAAGCATTCGGGGGCAGGCTCTTCGGCACCTTCTCCCGCAAGCGGGAGAAGGGGAACGCAGAAGGGGACCCTGCTCGCCCCGACGCTTCTTTCCTGGCCAAGGCCAACCCGTAGCCCTTCTCCCGCT
>JAYRKR010000051.1:18999-24933 GCA_041905645.1 Luteimonas sp. | reverse complement strand
AGTAAAGGAGGAGGCGCCGGCCGCAGGCCGGCGCCGGGGGACATTCGCACCCAAGGGCATCCGCTCCGGCGCCTCGCCACCTGATGAATGCGCCGCTTTCCCTTGGCCGGGCAGGGGGCGGTTTTTCGCCGCCGCTGGCCGATCAGGCGCATCCCGCGGCGGACAACCGGCTAAAATGCCGGCTTTTCCGTCCCCGGACCAAAGAACCCGCCATGGCCCTGCATCCCTACGACCTGTTCGACGTCCGCTCCCTGCTCAGCGAAGAGGAGCGCGCGGTCCAGGACTCCGTGGCGCGGTTCACCGACGAGCGCGTCCTGCCGATCATCGGCGACTGCTTCGACCAGGGCCGGTTCCCGAAGGAGCTGATCCCGGAAATCGCCGGCCTCGGCCTGCTCGGCGCCACCTTGCCCGAGGAATACGGCGGCGCCGGGCTCAACGGCGTCTGCTACGGCCTGATCTGCCAGGAGCTCGAGCGCGGCGACAGCGGCCTGCGCAGCTTCGCCAGCGTGCAGTCCTCGCTGTGCATGTATCCGATCTACGCCTACGGCACCGAGGAACAGAAGAAGCGCTGGCTGCCGGACATGGCCGCCGGCAAGGTCATCGGCTGCTTCGGCCTGACCGAGCCGCACGGCGGCTCGGACCCGGCCAACATGAAGACCAACGCCAGGAAGGACGGCGGCGACTGGGTCCTCAACGGCTCCAAGATGTGGATCACCAACGGCAACCTGGCCGACATCGCGATCGTCTGGGCGCAGACCGACGAGGGCATCCAAGGCTTCGTCGTCGAGAAGAGCTTCGCCGGCTTCACCGCGCAGGAGATCAAGCACAAGATGAGCCTGCGTGCGTCGGTGACCAGCGCCCTGTTCCTCGACAACGTGCGCGTGCCCGAAGCCAACCGCCTGCCCAACGTGAAGGGCCTCAAGGGCCCGCTCGGCTGCCTCACCCAGGCCCGCTACGGCATCACCTGGGGCCCGATCGGCGCCGCCATCGCCTGCCTCGACGAGGCGCTGAACTACTCGAAGGAACGCATCCTGTTCGACCGCCCGGTGGCGGCCACGCAGTCGGCGCAACTCAAGCTGGCCGACATGGCCCGGCGCATCACCCTGGCGCAGCTGCTGGTGCTGCAGCTCGGTCGCCTCAAGGACGCCGGGAAGATGGCGCCGCAGCAGGTGTCGCTGGCCAAGTGGAACAACTGCCGCATGGCGATCGACATCGCGCGCCAGTGCCGCGACCTGCTCGGCGGCGCCGGCATCACCACCGAGCACGGCGCGATCCGCCACGCCCTGAACCTGGAATCGGTGATCACCTACGAGGGCACCGAGACCGTGCACCAGCTGGTGATCGGGCGCGAGTTGACGGGCATCAACGCGTTCTGATCCGGGGCCGGCTGGCTTTGCACGTGGCGGCGGGAACGGCCCGAACTGCGATCCTGGCAAGGGGAGGGCCGGTGGAAGGGTCCGCGGCCGGAGCCGCTCCCACGCTTCCGAGGTGAACATGGGCGCGACAGACATCCGCATCGAGACCGAACGCCTGCTGCTGCGCCCGCCGCGGATCGAGGACTTCGACCGCTACGCGCAGATGCTCGGCGACGAGGAGACCGCGCGCTACATCGGCGGGCAGCTGTCGCGCGCCGCGGCGTGGCGCCGCTTCCTGCAGATGCCCGGCGCCTGGATGGTGCAGGGCTTCGCGATGTTCTCGATCGTCGAGAAGGCCAGCGGCCGCTATGTCGGCCAGGCCGGGCCGTGGCGCCCGGAGGGCTGGCCGGGCAACGAGATCGGCTGGACCTTCCACCGCGATGCCTGGGGACGGGGCTACGCCACCGAGGCCGCGCGCGCGGCCCTGGACTGGGCGTTCGGGCAGCTGGGCTGGGACGACGCCATCCACTGCATCGATCCCGGCAACGCGGCCTCGCAGCGCGTCGCGCAGCGGCTGGGCTCGCGCAACCGCGGGCCGGGCCGGATACCGCCGCCGTACGAGGACCATCCGACCGACATCTGGGGCCAGACGCGCGCCGAATGGCGGGCCAACCGCGGCGGGGCAGGCGCGTGATCGCGGTCCACGGCTTCTCGTCCTCCGGCAACTGCCACAAGGTGCGGCTGCTGCTGGAGCAGCTCGGCCGCCGGCCCGGCGAGGATTACCGCTGGATCGAGACCGACAGCAGCCGTGGGCAGACGCGGACGGCCGGGTTCCTGGCGAAGAACCCGAACGGCCGCGTGCCGATCGTCGAGCTCGACGACGGCCGCGTCCTCGCCGAATCCAACGCGATCCTGTGCTGGCTGGCGGAGGGCACGCCGTTCCTGCCGGCCGACGCCTGGCAGCGCGCGCAGGCACTGGCGTGGATGTTCTTCGAGCAGTACAGCCACGAACCGTACATCGCGGTGGCGCGCTTCATCCGCGGCTGGACGCCGGTCGACTCGCCGCGCCGCGCGGCCGAGCTGCCGCGCTGCGCCGAGCGCGGCCACGCGGCGCTGGCGGTGATGGAACGGCACCTGGCCGGGAACGCCTGGTTCACCGGCCCGGACTACGGCGTCGCCGACGTCGCCCTGTTCGCCTATACCGGCGTCGCCCACGAGGGCGGCTTCGACCTGGCGCCGTATCCGGCGGTCCGCGGCTGGCTGGCGCGCGTGCGCGCGACGCCGCGGTTCGTCGCCATGCCGCCGCCGGAGGCGGAGGCCGCGGCGCGGCTGGCCGCCTCCGGCCGGCCCGGAACGATCGGCGATGCAAACTGACTGTCGCCCCGGGCGCAGCGAGGGACCTGCCGCGCAGGCCGGTCCCTGGCTGCGCGCGGGATGACGCCTGGAAAGAGACGACATGACCGCAACCGGCAATCCCATCCCCGCCCGCATGCGCGGCCTCAACCGCGCCGAGATCTGCGACGTCAACTTCAGCGAGTTCGTGCGCGACTGGCGGCCCCGTGAGGGCACCGCCCGCACCGGCGCGAAGCCGGCGGCCGGCGAGGCCATCCTCGACGGCAGCGCGCTCGATGCGCGCGGCTTCCGCGAGCTGTTCGAGTCGCAGCTCGTCAGCCGCCACCTCGACCTGATGGCGCGCGTGCTGCGGGTGCAGAACAAGGTCTTCTACACCATCGGCTCCAGCGGCCACGAGGGCAACGCGATGGTGGCGCGGCTCACCCGCCACACCGACCCGGCGTTCCTGCACTACCGCTCCGGCGGCTTCATGGCCGAGCGCTTCCGCAAGCTGCCGGGGATGGATCCGATCATGGACTCGGCGCTGTCGTTCGCCGCGTCGAAGGAGGACCCGGCCAGCGGCGGCCGCCACAAGGTCTGGGGCAGCAAGCCGCTGTGGGTGCTGCCGCAGACCTCCACCATCGCCTCGCACCTGCCCAAGGCCTTCGGCACCGCGGTGGCGATCGAGCAGGCGCGGCGCATCGGCCATCCGCTGCCGATCCCCGGGGACAGCATCGCGATCTGCTCCTTCGGCGACGCCTCCAGCAACCACGCCACCGCGCAGACCGCGTTCAACGCGGCCGCGTGGACGGCCTACCAGAAGCTGCCGGCGCCGGTGCTGTTCGTGTGCGAGGACAACGGCATCGGCATCTCGGTCAGGACCCCGGACGGCTGGGTGGCGCGCAATTTCCGCGACCGTCCGGACCTGGACTACTTCTTCGCCGACGGCCTGGACCTGGCCGCCGGCTACGGCGACGTGCAGCGCGCGGTCGAGCACTGCCGCCGCACGCGCCGCCCGACCTTCCTGCACCTGCGCACCACCCGGATCATGGGCCACGCCGGCACCGACTTCGAGATCGAGTGGCGCAGCATCGATGAGCTGTGCGCGGTGGAGGCGACCGATCCGCTGCTGCGCTCGGCGGCGATCGCGCTCGAGTCCGGCGCGATGTCGAAGGACGACATCCTCGCGCTGTACGAGCGGACGAGGACGCAGTGCTTCGCCGCCGCCGAGGAGGCCGACCGCCGCCCGCGGCTGTCGTCGCTGGAGGAAGTGATGGCGCCGCTGGCGCCGTACACGCCCGACGCGGTGGCGAAGGAGGCCGCGCGCGCGGACTACGGCGAGCGCCGCGAGGGCGTGTTCGGCGGCAAGGACCGGTTGCCGGAGAAGCAGGCGCCGCGGCACCTGGCCATCCAGATCAACAACGCCCTGCACGACCTGTTCGCCAAGTATCCCGAGGCGCTGCTGTTCGGCGAGGACGTGGCCCAGAAGGGCGGCGTCTACACCGTCACCAAGGGGCTGCAGAAGGCCTTCGGCGCGCGCCGCGTGTTCAACACGCTGCTCGACGAGACCGTGATCCTCGGCCTGGCCCAGGGCTACGCCAACATGGGCATGCTGCCGCTGCCCGAGATCCAGTACCTGGCCTACCTGCACAACGCCGCCGACCAGGTCCGCGGCGAGGCGGCCAGCCTGCAGTTCTTCAGCAACGACCAGTACCGCAACCCGATGGTGGTGCGGATCGCTTCGCTGGGCTACCAGAAGGGCTTCGGCGGGCACTTCCACAACGACAACTCGATCACCGCGCTGCGCGACATCCCCGGGCTGGTGGTCGGCTGCCCGAGCCGCGGCGACGACGCCGCGACGATGCTGCGCACGCTGGCGGCGCTGGCAAAGGTGGACGGGCGCGTGTGCGCCTTCCTCGAACCGATCGCGCTGTACATGGCCAAGGACCTGCACGAGCCGGGCGACGGCGGCTGGCTGACGGAATACCCGTCGCCGGACCAGGCGATGCCGCTGGGCGAAGGGCGCGTCTACGGCGAGGGCAACGACGACCTGGTGGTGTTCACCTTCGGCAACGGCGTGCCGATGAGCCTGCGCGCGGCGCGGCAGATCGAGGCGAAGCACGGCTGGAAGGTGCGCGTGGTCGACCTGCGCTGGCTGGTGCCGCTCAACGAGGCCTTCATCCGCGAACAGGCGGCCGGCGCCAAGCGCATCCTGATCGTCGACGAGGGCCGCCGCAGCGCCGGGGTGGGCGAGGGCATCGTCGCGGCCGTGGTGGAAGGCGGCTACGGCGCGCGGCCGTTCCGGCGCGTGGCCGGCGCGGATACCTTCACGCCGCTGGCGGGCGCCGCGTTCCTGGTCATCCCCTCGGAGGAGGAGATCGTGGCAGCGGCGGATTCGCTGGCCTGAGGAAGATCTTCCCAATGCCGTAGGAGCGACGGAAGTCGCGACCGCCTTTTGCGCGATGGCGGTGGGTGGTCGCGACTTCCGTCGCTCCTACAGGGCCACGGTGCCACGACCGGTGCTTCCCGAGGCCTTGACGCGTCCGCAACCCCTGCTCGGCAATAGTCGCCGTTCCGTTCTCGTCCGGAGCATTCCATGGCCAAGACCAGGGTCGCGCTGTTCGTCGGCAGCCTGCGCAAGGGCTCGTTCAACCGCCGGCTGGCCCGGGCGATCGAGAAGCTGGCGCCGGCCGACTTCGAGTTCGCGCACATCCGCATCGACAACCTGCCGCTGTACGACCAGGACTTCGACGCCGACTATCCGGCCGAGCCGGCGCGGCTGAAGAGGGAAGTCGAGGCCGCCGACGCGCTGCTGTTCGTCACCCCCGAATACAACCGCTCGATCCCGGGCGTGCTGAAGAACGCGATCGACATCGCCTCGCGCCCGTGGGGCACCAACTCGTTCGCCGGCAAGCCGGCCGGCGTGCTCGGCATCTCGATCGGCGCGATCGGCACCGCGCTGGCGCAGCAGCACCTGCGCAACGTGCTGGCCTACCTCGACGTGCCGACGCTGGGGCAGCCAGAGGTCTTCCTGCAGATGAAGGACGGGCTGCTGGACGAGGACGGCAACGTCGGCGACGAGGGGGCGCGCAAGTTCCTGCAAGGCTTCGTCGACAGGTACGCGGCCTGGGTGAGGAAGCAGGCCGGCTGACCGGAGGATTGCCCTGTGGGAGCGGCTTCAGCCGCGAGCTTCTCAGGTTGAGGGGAATCGCATTCGCCCTGCCCGGGAAAAGCTCGCGGCTGAAGC
>JAYRKR010000051.1:0-18989 GCA_041905645.1 Luteimonas sp. | reverse complement strand
GCCCGGCGCCGCTTTGGCGTGTGGGGCCACCCGCCCCCCCCCGGCCGGCCCCCCCCCCCCCCCCCCCCCCGCTCCCACAGGAGCATGCATGCGGCACGCCCGGATGCGCCGGTCTACGGGCGGTCGCGCGCGACCAGCACCGCCACGTCGCGCTCGCCACGACGCTCCACGCGCACCAGTCCGGGGCCGGGCACGCCGCCGATCGGGTCCTCGCCCAGCCAGGCCAGCTCGCGCATCAGCACGCTCATGCGCAGGCCCAGGCGCTTGCACAGGCGCGGCAGGGAGACGCCGTCCGGCTCGCGCGCCAGCTCGGCCAGCAGCGCCTCAGTCGTGGACGGCGAGGGGGATGTCACGCGGCGTTTCGCCGGGCATCGCGGCGCCCCCGTCGTGCGGCGACACCACCACCGGGATCGACTTCGAGGTCGGCGTGCGCGCCTGGTCGGCGAAGCTCGACAGCGGCACCAGCGCGTTGGTCTCGGGGTAGTAGGCGGCCAGGCAGCCGCGCGGGATGTCGTATTCGACCAGCAGGAAGCGCCGCGCGCGCCGCGCCACGCCGTCGTCGCACAGGCTCTCGAGGTCGACCCGGTCGCCGGCCCGCATGCCGAGCGCCTGGATGTCCGCGGCGTTGGCGAACAGCGCCCGGCGCTCGCCGAACACGCCGCGGTAGCGGTCGTCCAGGCCGTAGATCGTGGTGTTGTACTGGTCGTGCGAGCGCACGGTGGAGAGGGTGAAGACCGGCCGGTCCTGCGCAGCCCGCGCGCGGTGCACGGGCAGGTCGGTGGGCACACGGTGGGCGATGAAGGCCGCCCGGCCGCTGTCCGTCCTCCAGCGCCGCTCGCCGGCGCTGCTGGGCAGGCGGAAGCCGCCGGGCACGCGCACGCGGGCGTTGAAGTCGTGGAAGTCGTCGAACACCTCCGCGACCAGGTCGCGGATACGGTCGTAGTCGGCCACCAGCTCGCGCCAGGGTACCTTGCTGCGCGCGCCGAGGGTCGCTTCGGCCAGGCGCGCGACGATCGCCGGTTCCGACAGCAGGGCGTCGGAGGCCGGCGCGTTGATGCCCGCCGACAGGTGCACCATGCTCATCGAGTCCTCGACGGTCACGGCCTGCGGCCCGGCTTCCTGCATGTCGATCTCGGTGCGGCCCAGGCAGGGCAGGATCAATGCCTCGCGCCCGTGCACCAGGTGGCTGCGGTTGGGCTTGGTGGCCACGTGCACCGTGAGCGCGCAGTTGCGCAGCGCGCGGTGCGTGGCCTCGGTGTCGGGGGTGGCGGTGGCGAAGTTGCCGCCCATGGCGAAGAACACCTTGCCGCGGCCGTCGAGCATGGCCTCGATCGCGCCGACGGTGTCGAAACCATGCCCGCGCGGCGGCGAGAAGCCGAACACCTGCTCCAGCCGGTCGAGGAAGGCCGGTGCGGGCTTCTCGTGGATGCCCATCGTGCGGTCGCCCTGCACGTTGCTGTGGCCGCGCACCGGGCAGGCGCCGGCGCCGGGCCTGCCGAGGTTGCCGCGCAGCAGCAGCAGGTCGACGAGCATCTGGATCGTCGCCACCGAGTGCTTGTGCTGCGTGATGCCCATGCCCCAGCAGCAGATCACGCTGCCGGCGGCCATGTAGATGCCCGCGGCGCGCGCCAGCTGTTCGCGCGACAGGCCCGACTCGGCCTCGATCGTCTCCCAGGCCTCGCCGGCCACGTCCGCGGCGAACGCGGCGAAGCCGGTGGTGTGGCGGGTGATGAAGTCGACGTCGACCACGCGCGCGCCGCCTTCCTGGCGCGCCCGGTCGTCGGCCTCCAGCACGTGCTTGGCGATGCCCTTCACCGCGGCCAGGTCGCCGCCGATCTTGGGCTGGAAATAGTCGGACGCGATCCGCGTGGAGCCGCCGCGCAGCATCTCCAGCTTGTCCTGCGGGTCGGCGAAGCGCTCCAGCCCACGTTCGCGCAGCGGGTTGAAGGCCACGATGGCCGCGCCGCGCTTGGCCGCCCGGCGCAGCTCGCCGAGCATGCGCGGATGGTTGGTGCCCGGGTTCTGGCCGAAGATGAAGATCGCGTCGGCCAGCTCGAAGTCGTGCAGCGACACCGTGCCCTTGCCGACGCCGATCTGCGGCGTCATGCCGGTGCCCGAGGGCTCGTGGCACATGTTCGAGCAGTCCGGGAAGTTGTTGGTGCCGAACTCGCGCACGAACAGCTGGTACAGGAACGCCGCCTCGTTGCTGGTGCGCCCGGAGGTGTAGAAGATCGCCTCGTCCGGCGAGGCCAGCGCGTTCAGGCGCGCGGCGATGAGCGCGAAGGCCTCGTCCCACGACACCGGCAGGTAGCGGTCGCTCGCCGCGTCGTATCGCATCGGATGGGTGAGCCGGCCCTGGTCCTCGAGCCAGTGGTCGCTGTAGCGCGCCAGCTCCGCGACCGTGTGCCTGGCGAAGAACTCCGGCGTGGCGCGGTGCTTCGTCGCCTCGGCGGCGACCGCCTTGGCGCCGTTCTCGCAGAACTCGAAGGTCGAGGTGTGGTCGCGGTCCGGCCACGCGCAGCCCGGGCAGTCGAAGCCGTCGGGCTGGTTGGCCGACAGCAGGGTCTTCGCGCCGTGTATCGGCACGTCCTGCTCGATGAGGTGCTTGGCGACATTGCGCAACGCGTCCCAGCCGCCGGCGGGACGGTCGTAGCGGCGGATGGTCTTCTTGGTGCTCATGCCGCGACTCCCGGCTTCGCATCGCCGGACAGCCGTCCGGGGTTCGCGTAGACCACGTGCCCGTCCCCGCGGGCGAATCCGACCAGGGTCAGGCCGCAGCCCTCCGCCAGCGCGATCGCCAGCGCGGTCGGCGCCGAGATCGCCGCGAGCAGCGCGATCCCCGCCTGCGCGGCCTTCATCGCCATCTCGTAGCTCGCCCGGCTGGTGACGACGGCGAAACCCGCCAGCGGGTCGAGGCCGGCGCGCGCCATTGCGCCGACGAGCTTGTCGAGCGCGTTGTGGCGGCCGACGTCCTCGCGCACCAGCGCGATGCGGCCTTCGGCATCCGCCCAGCCGGCCGCGTGGGTGGCGCCGGTGAGCGCATTGAGCGGCTGCCTGCGCTGCAGCTCGCGCAGGGCGCGGCCGAGCGCGCCGTCGGTCACGACCGGTCCCGCGCCGACCGGCGGCGGCGGCCGCAGCACCGCTTCGATCGCCGCCATGCCGCACAGGCCGCAGCCGCTGCGGCCTTCGAGGCTGCGGCGGCGCGCGTCGAGCGCGGCGGCGCGCGCGGGCGGGACCGAGAGCGCGATCGACACGCCCTCCAGCGAGGCCTCGATCGCGTCGACCCGGAGCTCGCCCGCATCGTCGACGATGCCCTCGGACAGTGCGAAGCCCAGCGCGAAGTCGTCGAGGTCGGCGGGCGTGGCCATCATCACCGCGAACGATGCGCCGTTGATCGCGAACGCGACGGGGACCTCGGCCGCGACCTGGTCGCGCGCCGGTTCGACGCGGCCGCGCCGGCGGCGCAGGACGGTCCGCTCGACCGCGCCTTGCGGTGTGCCTGCCGGGGCGTCGCTGGCGTTCATTCCGGCTTGGAAGGGTAGCGCGAAACGGACGCCGACGCTCCGCGGGATCAGTGGGAGCGGCTTCAGCCGCGAGCTTTTCCTGCGCTGGCGAAAAAAGCTCGCGGCTGAAGCCGCTCCCACATGGAACCGCATCGAACCGCACTCGCGCAGGGCCCGTTGCGGTATCGCAGGGATGCCGGCCCGGCGCGGCCTAGCGCACCACGCGGATCTCCACCCGCCGGTTGGGCGCGAGGCAGGCGATCAGCGCCTGGCGGTCCGCGTCGTCGCATTCGACCACCGGCTCCACGTCGCCGCGGCCAACCGCGGTGATCCTGTCGGCCGGTACGCCCTTGCCGACCAGGTACTCGCGCACGCTGGCGGCGCGCCGGTTGGACAGGTCCAGGTTGGCCTTGGCGTTGCCGATGCGGTCGCTGTGCCCGATCACGTGGACGATCTCGTACGGCGGGCCGGACTGCAGCGTCGCGGCGAAGGCGTCGAGGCGGGCGAGGGCATCCGCGCCCGCGCCGTCCAGGCTGGCCTTGCCGAAGGCGAAGAGGCTGTCGGCGGAGAGCCTTTGGTCCTGCGTCGCTGTCGGAGGCGGCGGCGGTGGCGTGGGCTGCGGTTTCGGCGCGGCGCAAGCGGCCAGCAGCGTGATGGCCGCCAGCATGGCGGGTCCTGCGAATCCTGTCCGGTTCATGGCGTTCCCCTTGGCTCCTCTGGCGTACGGGCGCGCTGCGGCCGCGTGCCGGCCGGCTGCGTCGTCGCAGGCGTCCCCGGCCGGGAGCATAGCCGTGGAACCGTGTCGCGGATGCGGCAGCCGTCGCGGTCCGGAGAGGCTCCGGGGGCAGGTCAGCGCGCGAGGCCGTCGAGCAGGGGGATCGCGCGCAGCGCCCGGCCGTCGGACGCCGGCGCGGCCGGCGGCTGGTCCAGCGACACCACGGCCAGCGCGCGATGGACTCCTCCCGCGTCGGCGGCGCTGACGATCGTGCCGGCCGTGCGTTCGCCGTCGAGCACCTGGGCACCGGCGGCGAGCGGGGCGTCGGCTTCGAACAGCGCCAGCCCGCGCTTGGCCTGACCGAGGAAGTGGGTGCGGGCGACGATCTCCTGGCCGGGGTAGCAGCCCTTCTTCACGCTGTACGCGCGCAGGCGTTCGAGCGAGAGCTGCTGCGGCGTCCACTGCTCCGACTGCGAGGCGGGCAGCCGCGGCAGGCCGTGGTCGAGGTCGAAGGCGGCCCAGCGGGCGCCGGCGTCGGCGTCCTCGACCGGGCCGCCGGCGGCCCCGATGGACAGGGTGCGCGATCCGCCCGCGCCGCCGAAGTCCAGCGCGAAGCCGTCGTCCACGGCCGCGGCGAGCGCGCCGGACGCGCCCTCGGTCGCGGAGAACGCTCCGCCCACGCGCAGGTCGTCGCGCACGTCGATCGCCACCTTGCTGCGGAACACGTAGCGCTGCAGCCGCTGCGCGAAGTCGGCGGGGTCGGCGTCGGGCAGCAGCAGCCACGCCGACTGCGCGTCGACGCGCAGCAGCGCGAACAGCGCGACCACGCGTCCCTTCGGCGTCAGCCAGCCGTTCCACTGCCACTGGCGGTCGGCCAGCGCGCCGACGTCGCCCATGAACTGCGCCTGCGAGAACGCCAGCGCGTCGCGGCCGTGCAGGGCGACGACGCGGTATCCGGGCAGGGCGAAGGCGGTCGGTTCCAAGGGCGCTGCGGGTCCGAAGCTTGTCCAGGGATGGCCCGGGAATTAGACTGCCCGGGTTGCGAGACCCCGGAATGATAGGCGAAACGCTCCCCACGCCCGATCCGGAACAGGCCGAACGGTCCGTCCCGGAAACGAAACCAGCGCCGGAAGTCGGCGGTCGCGAAGGCCCCGATCCCACGCGCTACGGCGACTGGGAAAAGAACGGACGCTGCATCGATTTCTGAGGCCCTGCATTCGTAGCCTGGGCCATCCCGGAGGCGATTCCGGGTGACGTCCGGGGCTTCGCCACAACGTGTCGTCCGCGTTCCCGCACGATGGGCGGCGCCGGCGGCACGCGGCGAGGCGCCAGCCACGCGGCCGCGGCCGCCCAGCGAGAGAACGAGGCAAGATGGCCAATCGCGAACGCCCACTGTCGCCGCACCTGCAGGTGTACCGGTGGCAGATCACGATGACGATGTCGATCCTGCACCGTGCCAGCGGCATCGTGCTGGCGGTCGGCGCCTTCGCCCTGGCGTGGTGGCTGCTGGCGGTCGCCGCCGGCGGCCAGGACTACGCGGACGCGGCGGCCTGCCTGGCTTCGCCGCTGGGCAAGCTGGTGCTGTTCGGCTTCTCGCTGTCGCTGGTCTACCACCTGCTCAACGGCATTCGCCACCTGCTGTGGGACGCGGGCTGGGGCTTCGAGATCCCGGAGGTCTACCGCTCCGGCTGGACCGTCGCGGGCCTGACGGTGGTGCTGACCGCGCTGATCTGGTTCTTCGCGCTGCGGGGTGGGGCATGAACGAGTCGCAGGCCAAGGCCGCGAAACAGGATTTCCGCACGCCGATCGGGCGCGCCCGCGGCCTGGGCTCCGCCAAGTCCGGCACCGGCCACTTCTGGTGGCAGCGCGTGACCGCGATCGTGCTGGCGCTGCTGGCGCCGTGGCTGCTCGGGACGCTGGTGTCGTTCGTCGGCGCCGACCTCTTGACCGTGCAGCTCGCGCTGGCCAGGCCGTTCAACGCGATCGCGCTGGCGCTGTTCGCGATCGCGCTGTTCTGGCACGCCAAGCTCGGGATCCAGGTGGTGATCGAGGACTACGTGCACACGCGCGCGGTCGAGGTCACCCTGCAGCTCCTGACCACGTTCGCTTGCGCGTTCGGCGCGCTGGCGTCCCTGTACTCGATCGCCCGGATCGCGCTGCTGCCATGAGTTGCTACGCCCCTCCACGAAGCGACTCCCGCCCGGCACCGGCTCTCCTTCTCCCGCTTGCGGGAGAGGGCAGGGGTGAGGGACTCCACGCTCGCGCCTTCCTTTCCGGAGCCGCCGCTCCGGCTCCCCGCCCGACGGCCGGCGGCCCGCAGGAACATCCATGACCAACGCCTACAAGATCATCGAGCACAAGTACGACATGGTCGTGGTCGGCGCCGGCGGCGCCGGCCTGCGCGCCACCTTCGGCCTGGCGCAGAAGGGCCTGCGCACCGCCTGCATCACCAAGGTCTTCCCGACCCGCTCGCACACGGTGGCCGCGCAGGGTGGCATCTCCGCCGCGCTGGGCAACATGGGCCCGGACGACTGGCGCTTCCACTTCTACGACACCATCAAGGGCTCGGACTGGCTGGGCGACCAGGACGCGATCCAGTACATGTGCCGCGAGGCGATCCCGGCGATCGTCGAGCTCGAGCACCAGGGCGTGCCGTTCTCGCGCACCGAGGAGGGCAAGATCTACCAGCGCCCGTTCGGCGGCATGACCATCGACTACGGCAAGGGCACCGCACAGCGCACCTGCGCCGCCGCGGACCGCACCGGCCACGCGATCCTGCACACGCTCTACCAGCAGTCGCTCAAGCACCACGCCGAGTTCTTCATCGAGTACTTCGCGCTCGACCTCATCATGGACGAGCAGGGCGCCTGCAAGGGCGTGCTGGCGCTGGACCTGTCCGAGGGCACGCTGCACCTGTTCCGCGCCCACGGCACGGTGCTGGCCACCGGCGGCTACGGCCGCGCCTACTTCTCCGCGACCTCCGCGCACACCTGCACCGGCGACGGCGGCGGCATGGCGCTGCGCGCGGGGCTGGGCCTGCAGGACATGGAGTTCGTGCAGTTCCATCCTACCGGCATCTACGGCGCCGGCTGCCTGATCACCGAGGGCGTGCGCGGCGAGGGCGGCATCCTGCGCAACAGCAGCGGCGAGCGCTTCATGGAGCGCTACGCGCCCAACGCCAAGGACCTGGCCTCGCGCGACGTGGTCAGCCGCTCGATGACCATCGAGATCCGCGAGGGGCGCGGCGTCGGCGAGCACAAGGACCACATCTTCCTCGACCTGACCCACCTCGACCCGAAGGACATCCACGAGAAGCTGCCCGGCATCGCCGAGAGCGCGCGGATCTTCGCCGGCGTCGACGTCGAGAAGGAGCCGATCCCGGTGATCCCGACCGTGCACTACAACATGGGCGGCATCCCGACCAACCACCACGGCGAGGTGGTGCAGCTCAGGGACGGCAACCCCGACGCGGTGGTGCCGGGCCTGTACGCGATCGGCGAGGCCGCCTGCGTGTCGGTGCACGGCGCCAACCGGCTGGGCTCGAACTCGCTGCTCGACCTGGTGGTGTTCGGCCGCGCGGTCGCCAACCGCTGCGGCGAGACGATCCAGCCCGGCCAGGCCCACGGCAAGCTCGCCTCCGACGCCTGCGACCGCACCCTGGCCAACCTCGACCGCGTCCGCAACGCCAACGGCGGCACCCCGACCGCGGTCATCCGCGACAGGATGCAGCGCACCATGCAGGCCGACGCGGCGGTGTTCCGCACCGGCCAGTCGCTGGCCGAGGGCGTGTCGAAGATCCGCGAGATCCACGCCTCGTTCGCCGACGTCAGGGTCAGCGACCGCTCGCTGGTGTGGAACTCCGACCTGGTCGAGACCTTCGAGCTGCAGAACCTGCTCGGGCAGGCGCTGGCGACGATCGTCTCGGCCGAGAACCGCACCGAATCGCGCGGCGCCCATGCCCGCGAGGACTTCCCCGACCGCGACGACGCGCAGTGGCAGAAGCACACCCTGTGCTGGGTGGACGGGGCCGGCCAGACCCGCATCGACTACCGGCCGGTGCACATGTACACCCTCGACGACGAAGTCGAGGTGGTGCCGCCGAAGGCGCGCGTCTATTGACAGCCGTGATTGGTGATTGGTGATTGGTGATTCGCAACGGCAACAGCAGAGCGATCCGATTTCACCAATCACGAATCACTAATCACGAATCACGGATCCTCCCATGGCCGAATTCACGCTCCCCAGGAACTCGAAGATCCACAAGGGCAAGCGCTTCTCCGCGCCCGCCGGGGCGACGCGCGTGCGCGAGTTCAAGGTGTACCGCTGGAGCCCGGACGACAACGAGAACCCGCGCACCGATACCTACGAGGTCGACCTCGACAAGTGCGGGCCGATGGTCCTGGACGCGCTGATCAAGATCAAGAACGAGATCGACCCCACGCTCACCTTCCGCCGCTCCTGCCGCGAGGGCATCTGCGGCTCGTGCGCGATGAACATCGACGGCACCAACACCCTGGCCTGCACCAAGGCCATCGCCGACTGCGGCGGCGGCAAGGGCGAGGTGCCGATCTACCCGCTGCCGCACATGGAGGTGGTCAAGGACCTCGTCCCGGACCTGACCCACTTCTACGCGCAGTACGCCTCGATCCAGCCGTGGATCCGCACCCAGAGCGCGCCGCCGCCCGACCGCGAGCGGCTGCAGTCCAGGGAGGACCGCGCCAAGCTCGACGGGCTGTACGAGTGCATCCTCTGCGCGTGCTGCTCCACCTCGTGCCCGAGCTACTGGTGGAACGGCGACCGCTACCTCGGCCCGGCGATCCTGCTGCAGGCCTACCGCTGGATCGTCGACTCCCGCGACGAGGACACCGGCGCGCGCCTGGACGACCTCGAGGATCCGTTCAAGCTCTATCGCTGCCACACCATCATGAACTGCACGCGGACCTGCCCGAAGGGGCTGAACCCGGCCAAGGCGATCGGGCAGATCAAGCAGCTGATGCTGGCGCGGCAGCAGTAGGGCACGTGCCAGGCCGGCGTCGCCGCGGCCTCGGCTTGCCGTCCCGAGCGCAACGAGGGATCTTCCGCCACCTTCCGGATCCCTCGCTGCGCTCGGGATGACAAGGGGCGGAGCACGCCCGGCATGCGGATGCCGCCATGCAAGGACGGCCGATGCCGCATGCCGGCATGGCAAAGTAGGCCACGAATCCGCCTGAGGGGGCTCCCATGCCGCGCGCCGTCTTCCTCCCAGCCTTCGCCATGGCCGCGCTCACGCTCGTCGTGTGGCTGCGCCTGTTCAAGACCCGCATCGCGCAGATGAAGCGCGAGCGCATCCATCCGCAGTCGGTCGCCACCTCCGCGCAGGCGGTGGCCAGGCTGACCGACAGCCGCGCCGCCGACAACTTCCGCAACCTGTTCGAGCTGCCGGTGCTGTTCTACCTGGCGCTGGTGATCGCCGCGGTGTCGGGGCTCGCCACCACCGGCGTGCTCGTGCTGGCCTGGCTGTTCGTGCTGCTGCGCGTGGCCCACAGCGCGATCCACTGCGGCTACAACAAGGTGATGCACCGTTTCCAGGCCTACCTCGCCGGCGGCGTCGTGCTGTGGGTGCTGTGGGGCTACCTGGGTTTCCTGCTGTTCCTGCGGTGAGCGTGGACTCCGCGCGCGACGAAGCCGAGCTGCGGCGCCTGCGCTGGCGCTGCCGGCGCGGCATGAGGGAGCTCGACCAGCTGCTCGAGCGCTGGCTGGACATGCGATGGGCGGCGTCTTCCGAGGAAGAGCGCGGGGTTTTCCTACAGCTGCTGGCCTGCGAGGACGATAGGCTCTGGCACTGGTTCCTCGGCCACGAGACCCCGCCCGATGCCGCGCTCGAATCGCTCGTCCTCCGCATCCGCGCGCTTCCGCCCGCCGGCTGACGCAGCCGGCTGCAGGCTCGAGCGACGCGCCTCGCGATGGCTGGCCGCCGCGCTGGCCCTGCTGGGCGTGCTGGCCGCCGTGGCGGTGCTGGCCTCGGAGATGCCGCGGGTCGCGGCATGGCCGCTGGCGCTGGCGGCGCTGGCCCGGGGCGCGTGGCTGGCGCGGCGTGAGGCGACGGCGGCGCCGGGCGGGATCGTGGTCGCCGGCGGCGGCTGCAGCGTGGACGGCCGCGCGGTCGAGGCGCTGGCGGTGCGCTGGCGCGGCCCGCTCGCCTTCGTGCAGTGGCGCGAGGCCGGCGGCCGCCGCGGCGCCCAGGCGTTCTGGCCCGACAACCTGCCAGCCGCGCGCCGGCGTGAACTGCGGCTGGCCGCGCCGGCGCCCGCGCCTGCGCGGGGCGCGGCTTCGATGGCACCATAGCGCCTGCTCCGACGACCGGACCGTATGTTCAAGCCCATCCCCGTCGCCATCGGCCTGCGCTACCTGCGTGCGAAGCGCCGCAACGGCTTCATCTCCTTCATCTCGCTGGCCTCGATCCTCGGCATCGCCATCGGCGTGGCCGCGCTGATCACCACGCTGGCGGTGATGAGCGGCTTCCAGCGCGAGATCCGCGACCGCATGCTGCAGATGGCCGCGCACGCGACCGTCACCGCGAGCGGCGAGGCCATGGAGAACTGGCGGCAGGCCATCGCCGAGGCGCGCAAGGATCCGCGCGTGGCCGGCGCCGCGCCCTACATCGAAACCCAGGCGCTGCTCTCCGGCACCAGGAAGCAGGGCGCGCTGATCCGCGGCGTCGACCCGGCCCAGGAAGGCAAGGTGTCCGTGCTCGCGGAGAAGATGGTGGAGGGCAGGCTGGAAGACCTCAGGCCGGGCAGCTTCAACATCGTCCTCGGCCGCGAGCTCGCGCTCTGGCTCGGCGTCGGCGTGGGCGACAAGGTGCTGGTGCTGACCGACGTGCGCGCCACGCCGATGGGCGCGATCAAGCAGATGAAGCGCTTCACGGTGAGCGGCATCTTCGAGGCCGGCTACCAGGACTTCGACAAGGGGCTGGCGGTGGTCGACCTGCAGGACGCGCAGCGCGTGCTGCGCATGGGCGACGGCGTCACCGGCGTGCGCCTGCGGATGCACGACATGGACCAGGCCTGGGAGGTGGCGCGCGACCTCGCGCTGCGGCTCAGGGGCCCGTACCTGGTCAGCGACTGGACCCGCGACAACGCCAACATGTTCCGCGCGCTCAAGCTGGAGAAGACGATGATGGCGATCCTGCTGTCGCTGATCATCGCCATGGGCGCGTTCAACCTGGTGTCCTCGCAGGTGATGCTGGTGACCGACAAGCAGGCCGACATCGCGATCCTGCGCACGCTCGGGCTCACCCCGCGCGGGGTGATGAAGGTGTTCATGGTGCAGGGCTCGCTGATCGGGCTGATCGGCACCGTCTCGGGCGTCATCGGCGGCATCGTGCTGACGCTGAACCTGGAGCACATCCTGCGCGCGATCGAGCGCGTGCTCGGCGTGCAGCTGATGCCCGAGGACGTCTACTACATCACCGGCCTGCCGACCCAGCTGGAGGCCAGCGACGTCACCATCATCGCCATAGTGGCGCTGGTGATGGCGTTCCTGGCTACGATCTACCCGGCCTGGCGCGCGGCGCGGACGGCGCCGGCGGAGGCGTTGCGCTATGAGTAGCCGGGAATCGGGAATCGGGAATCGGGAATCGGAAGGGCAGGGGCGACTGCAACCGCGCGTGCACGATGGCGAGGTGATCCGGGCGGAGGGGCTGGCCAAGACCTACGCCGAGGGCAGGCTGCGCACGCCGGTGTTCGACCACATCGACCTGGCGGTGCATGCGGGGGAGACGGTGGCGATCGTCGGCGCCTCCGGCGCGGGCAAGAGCACGCTGCTGCACCTGCTGGGCGGGCTGGACACGCCGACCGCGGGCGAGGTGCACGTGGCCGGGCAGCGGATGAGCGCGCTGTCGGACGCCGATCGCGGGCGGCTGCGCAACCGGGCGCTCGGCTTCATCTACCAGTTCCACCACCTGCTGCCCGAGTTCACCGCGCTCGAGAACGTGATGCTGCCGGTCATGCTCGGCGGCGCCGCGGTCGCCGACGCGACGGCGACCGCGCGCGGCCTGCTCGAATCGGTCGGGCTGAGCCATCGCCTGGAGCACAAGCCCGGCGAGCTGTCCGGCGGCGAGCGCCAGCGCGCCGCGGTCGCGCGCGCGCTGGTCAACCGCCCGGGCTGCGTGCTGGGCGACGAGCCCACCGGCAACCTCGACGAGAAGACCGCGGCCAACGTGTTCGAGCTGATGCTCGAGCTCAACCGCGCGCACCGCACCAGCCTGGTGCTGGTCACCCACGACCGCCGCCTGGCGCGCCGGCTCGACCGGGTGCTGGAACTGCACGAAGGCAGGCTCAGGGAGTTGCCCGCGAACGAGGTGTAGGGAGACGCCGCATGGACGGGACGGCAAGGACGCCGCCATTCGCAATCGCCACCGCGGTGGCGCTGCTGCTCGGAACCACCGCCTGCCTGTGCCTGCCCGCGATGCCGTCGTGGCCGCTGCTGGCCGCGCTGCTCGCGGCCGGCGCCTGGGGCTGGGCGCGCGGGCGCTGCTGGAAGCGCATCGCCGGCGCCTGCGCGTTCGGCTTCGGGCTGTGCGGACTGCACCTGGTGCACGCGCTGTCGCTGCAGTTGCCGGTGGCGCTCGAGCACCGCGACGCGAGGGTCACGGGCACGGTGGTCGAACTGCCGGTCCACGAGGCGCGACGCACCCGCTTCATGCTGCGGGTCGACGACGGCGCTGCCGTCCCGGCGCCGCTGCGCGGCCGGCTGCTGCAGCTCTCGTGGTACGACGGATACGACGCTGCCGTGCCTTCGCGGCGCCTGGCGCTGCGCGCGGGCGGCCGTTGGCGCTTCGAGCTGCGCCTGCGCGCGCCGCGCGGGCTGCGCAATCCCGGGGTGTTCGACGGCGAGAAGGCCGCACTGGCGCGGCGCGTGGCCGCGACCGGGTACGTGCGCGACGCGCAGCACGCGCGGCGGCTCGCGCGTGCAAGCGGCGTCGACGCCTGGCGCGAAGCGATGTCGGCGCGGATCGCGCGCGCGGTGCCGTCGGCCTCCTCGCGCTACGTGCGGGCGCTGGCGCTGGGCGACACCCGCGGCCTCGACGACCTCGACTGGGAAGCGCTGCGCGCGACCGGCCTGACTCACCTGGTCGCGATCTCCGGCTTCCACGTCGGCATGGTCGCGGCGCTGTTCGCACTGCTGGCTTCGGGCCTGTGGCGCGCACTGCCGTCGCTGGCGCGGCGGCTGCCGCGCCCGCAGGCCGCGGCGTTCGGGTCCCTGCTGGGCGCCGCCGGCTACGCGGCCGTGGCCGGTTTCGCGCTGCCCACGGTGCGCACGCTGCTGATGATCGCGGTGGTGGTCGCCGCGCGTTCGCTGCGGCGACCGGCGCGGGTGGCCGACGCGCTGGCGATGGCGGCGCTGGCGATGCTGGTGGTCGATCCGCTGGCGGCGCTCACCGCCGGCTTCTGGCTCAGTTTCGCCGGGGTGGCCTGGCTGGCGTGGTGCCTGCCGGACGCCGGCAGCCGCATCGTCGGCGACTTCCTCTCCGCGCAGGGCGTGGCGACGCTGGGGCTGCTGCCGCTGACGGTGGCGCTGTTCGGCCAGGCGTCGCTGGCCGGGCCGCTGGCCAACCTGGTGGCGATCCCGTGGTGGAGCCTGGTGGTGGTGCCGCTGTCGCTGGCGGGCACGGCGCTGGAGGCGCTGCACGCCGGCGCCGGCGAATGGGCGTGGCGCGCCGCGGCGTGGTGCTTCGACCTAGCGTGGCCGCTGCTGCGCTGGCTGGCCGACAGCCGCTTCGCGCTGTGGTGGCTGCCGGAGCCGCGCTGGTTCGCACTGCCGCTGGCGCTGCTGGGCGCGTTCTGGTGCCTGCTGCCGCGCGGCGCGCCGGGCAGGCTGCTGGCGCTGCTGCTGTGGCTGCCGCTGCTGTGGCCCTCGCGCGGACTGCCGGCGCCGGGCGCGGCCGAACTGGTGGTGCTGGACGTGGGGCAGGGGCTGTCGGTGCTGGTGCGCACCGCGGGGCACAGCCTGCTCTACGACATGGGGCCGGCGCAGCCGGACGGCTTCGACGCGGGCGAGCGCGTCGGCGTGCCGGCGCTGCACGCGCTCGGGGTGCGGCGGCTGGACGCGGCGGTGGTCAGCCACGGCGACAACGACCACGCCGGCGGCTTCGCGGCGGTGCGGCGCGCCTTCCCGATGCCGGTGGCGTTCTCGCCGGAAGGCTCGCCGGTCCCGGACACGACGCCGTGCCGCGCCGGCATGCAGTGGCGCTGGGACGGCGTGCGCTTCCGCTTCCTGCACCCGCCGGAATTCTTCCCGTACCTGGACAACGAATCGAGCTGCGTGCTGCGCGTCGAGACCGCGCACGGCGCCGCGCTGCTGGCGGGCGACATCGGCGAAGTGGTCGAGCGCGACCTGGTCCGCCGCGACGCCGCCGCGCTGCGCGCCGACGTGGTGCTGGTCGCCCACCACGGCAGCGGCGAATCCTCGGACCCGGTCTTCGTCGCGGCCACCGGCGCGAAGCTCGCGCTGGTCTCGGCCGGCTACGGCAACCGCTTCGGCCATCCGCGCCCGGACGTGGTCGCGCGCTGGCGGCGCGCGGGCGCGCAGGTCGAGGACACCCTCGACGCCGGCGCGCTGCGCGTACGCCTGCAGCCCGGCGGCACGGTGCTGGAAGCGCGACGCCGGTCGCATCCGCGAGCCTGGGACGCCGCCGCGCGCCTGCGGCGCCTGCAGCCCGGAAGCGCGCGGGGCACGGACTGACCGGGACTTGTATCCTATCGGCCGGATCGCAGCGGCCACGGGCCGGGGGAATCGAGCGTGCTGGAACTGGTCAAGGCGGGCGGCTGGCCGATGCTGCCGTTGTTGCTGCTCTCGGCGGTCGCGCTGGCGATCGTGGTCGAACGCTTCTGGGCGCTGCGGCGCAAGGCCGTCCTGCCCCCCGGGCTGGGCGCCGAGGTGCGGGCCTGGGCCTCGCGCGGCAACCTCGACCCGGCGCACATCGATTCGCTGCGCGGCAACTCGCCGCTCGGCGCGCTGCTGGCCTCGGCGCTGGACATGCGCAGCCGCCCGCGCGAGGAGATGCGCGAGCGCGTCGAGGACGTCGGCCGCCACCTGGCCCACCGCATGGAGCGCTACCTCAACAGCCTGGGCACGATCGCCGCGGCCGGCCCGCTGCTGGGCCTGTTCGGGACCGTGGTCGGCATGATCCAGATGTTCCTCGGGATCATGGACTACGGCGTGGGCGACGTGAACCAGCTCGCCGGCGGCATCGGCAAGGCCCTGGTGTGCACCGCCACCGGCATGATCGTCGCGGTGCCGGCGCTGATGTTCCACCGCTACTTCCGCGCCCGCATCGACGGCTACCTGGTCGACATGGAGCACGAGGCGATCCAGCTGATGGACGCCATCGACCCGCGCGCGCGCCGTCCCGCCCCGGCGGTGTCCGCGGTGCCGGCCGCCCAGGGCTGACCGATGCGCATCCGCGACCGCCGCGCCGAGGACAACCCCGAGATCAACCTCGTGCCGATGATCGACGTGATCCTGTGCCTGATCATCTTCTTCGTGATCACCACCACGTTCGACGCCCGCTCGGTGCTCAAGCTCGAACTGCCCAAGGCCAACGGCGAGCGCAGCGACGCGCAGTCGAAGCAGCTGAGCCTGCTGATCAACGCCGAGGGCCGCTACTTCGTCGACGACCGCGAGGCGCTGCGCACCGACGTCGAGTCGCTCAAGCGCACCATCGTGGAAGTCGCCGGCGACGACCGCGAGCGCACCGTGCTGGTCCGCGCCGACGCGCGCACGCCCTGGCAGGCGGGGATCACCGCCGACGACGCGCGCGGGCAGCTGGGCTTCCGCCGCATCGCCAACGCCACCGCGCCGGAGCAGCGCGCGCCGGGGCCGGCCGAATGAACGGATCCAGGCCGGCCGCGGCGTGGCCGATCTACCGCCGCCTGCTGGCGTTCGCGAGGAAGTATCGCGGGCTGCTGGCGCTGGCGATGGTGGGCGTGCTGGTCGAAGCGGCCGCCGGCGGCGCGTTCACCAAGCTCATGGAGCCGGTGGTCAACGTCACCTTCGTGGTCAAGGACCCCGAGGAAAGCCGGTGGCTGCCGCTGGCGATCGTCGGCCTGTTCGTGCTGCGCGGGATCGCTGGCTACCTGACCGACTACAACATGGCGCGCGCCGGGCGCGGCATCGCCCGCGACATGCGCGTGCAGGTGCTGGGCAAGTACCTGCGCCTGCCGGGGCTGCGCTTCGACACCGAGCCGGTGCCGTCGATGCTGGTGCGGCTGGGCTCGGACAGCGACCAGGTCGCGCAGGCCACCATCGACGCGGCCAAGGTGATGCTGCAGCAGTCGTTCCAGATCGTCGCCGCGCTGGTCGTGATGCTGATGATCAGCTGGCAGGTGACCCTGGCGGTCCTCGTGCTGGCGCCGCCGCTGGCCTGGGTGATGGACAAGGTCGGCAAGCGCTACCGGCGGGTGAGCCACCGCATCCAGGAGAGCTCGGCGCAGCTGATGCAGTCGGCCGACCAGTCGCTGAGCAACCACCAGGAAGTGAAGGTCTACGGCGCGCGCCGGGCCGAGTTCGAGCGCTATTCCGCGCTGGCCGACCGGCACATGAGGCTGTCGCTGAAGATCGAGTCGACCCGCAGCATCTCCTCGGCGATGGTGCAGCTGATGGGCTCGATCGGGCTCGCGCTGCTGCTGTTCGTGGCCGGCCGCGAGGCGATGGCGGGGCGCCTGAGCGCCGGCGGCTTCGTCGCCATGATGATGTCGATGATGGCGGTCATCCCCGCCCTCAAGCAGCTGACCAACGTGCAGAACATGCTCCAGCGCGGCGTCGCGTCGGCCGAGCGCCTGTTCGGCGTGCTCGACGCCGCCGACGAGGTCGACGCCGGCACGCGCCCGCTGCAGCGCGCGAAGGGCCTGATCCGGTTCCGCGACGTCGGCGCGCGCTATCCCGGCCAGGCCGAGCCGGCGCTGTCGGGCGTCAGCTTCGAGGCGCGGCCGGGCAGCGTCACCGCCATCGTCGGCCGTTCGGGCAGCGGCAAGTCGACCCTGGTCAAGCTGATCCCGCGCTTCTACGAGCCGGAGTCCGGCGAGATCCTGCTCGACGGCCATCCGCTCAACGAGTACCGGCTCGCCGACCTGCGCCGGCAGATCGCGCTGGTCGGCCAGCAGGTGATGCTGTTCGACGGCAGCGTCGCCGAGAACGTGGCCTACGGCGAGATGGCGGACGCCGACCCGGCGCGGCTCGAGCGCGCCGTGCGCGGCGCCAACGCCATGGAGTTCGTCGAGCGCCTGCCCGAAGGCCTGCGGTCGGCGATCGGCGCCAACGGCGGGCGGCTGTCCGGCGGCCAGCGCCAGCGCGTGGCGATCGCGCGCGCGATGCTCAAGGACGCGCCGATCCTGATCCTCGACGAGGCCACCGCGGCGCTCGACACCGAGTCCGAGCGGCTGGTGCAGGACGCGCTGGAGAAACTGATGCCCGACCGCACCACCCTGGTCATCGCGCATCGCCTGTCCACCATCGAGCACGCCGACCAGGTGCTGGTGCTCGACCACGGGCGGCTGGTGGAGCAGGGCACCCACGCCGAACTGCTGGCGCGCGGCGGGCTGTACTCGCACCTGCACCGGATGCAGTTCCGCGAGCCGGACGGCGCATGAGCGCACGCGCGAAGGCGCCGGCGTACTGGTCCGGCGGCCCGGTGCCCTGGCACGCGAGGGCCCTGTCGAAGCTGTACGCACGCGCCATCGCGCTGCGCATGCGGCTGCTGCGGATGCGCCTGCTGCGGCGGATCCGGATCGACCGGCCGGTGGTGGTGGTGGGCAATCTCGTCGCCGGCGGCAGCGGCAAGACGCCGCTGGCGATCGTGCTGGTCGAGCGCCTGCGCGCGGCCGGCTGGACGCCCGGCGTGGCCACCCGCGGCTATGGCCGCGACGAGCCGGGGACCGCGCGCTGGGTCGAGCCCGATACCGATCCCGCGCTCGGCGGCGACGAGCCGGTGCTGATCGCGCACCGCACCCGCGCGAAGGTGCGCGCCGACGCCGACCGCGTCGCCGCCGCGCGCGCGCTGGTCGCGGCCGGCTGCGACATCGTGGTCTGCGACGACGGCCTGCAGCACTACCGGCTGCAGCGCGACGTCGAGATCGAGGTGGTCGACGGCCGCCGCCGCTACGGCAACGGCTTGCTGCTGCCGGCCGGACCGCTGCGCGAACCGGCTGCGCGCGGCGAGTCCTGCGACTTCCGCGTGCTCAACGTCGGCGCCGGCGGCATCGAGCCGGGCTTCGGCGAATGGCCGATGCAGCTGTCCGCCGACCAGGCGCTGCCCCTGCTCGGCGGGCGCCCGCTGCCGCTGTCCGCGTTCGCCGGGACGCGCGTGCACGCGGTCGCGGGGATCGGCGACCCGGAGCGGTTCTTCGAGAGCCTGCGCGGGTTCGGCATCGCGGTGGTGCCGCACGCTTTCGCCGACCACCACCGCTACGCCGCCGGGGACCTGCGGTTCGGCAGCGACCTGCCGGTGCTGATGACCGAGAAGGACGCGGTCAAGTGCGTCGCCTTCGCCACCGACCGCCACTTCAGCGTGCCGGTGCGTGCGGAGCTGCCGGAAGCGTTCTGGGTGGCGCTGCTGGACCGGCTCGCGCCGCTGAGGCCGAAGGCCTGAGCCACGGCGTCCCGGTCCGGCCGCCCGGATCCGGTGGGTGCGGCTTCAGCCGCGAACTCTCCATGTCCAGCTTGGCGAGCGGACATCCCGCCCTTGTGGGAGCGACGGAAGTCGCGACGGGGATCCCGGGGAACAGCGGTCG
>JAYRKR010000050.1:0-25133 GCA_041905645.1 Luteimonas sp. | reverse complement strand
ACTCCATGATCCGACCGTTCCCCACCAATGCAGCGCTGGCGGCCATGCTCGCCCTGGCGCTCGCCGCCTGCGCGGGCCACAGCGGCGTGCGCGACGACGCCCCGCCGCCGCCGCTCGGCGGCAGCCAGGCGGACGCGTCCGCCGCCGCGGGGCCGCTGCCGACCGTCGGCACGACGGCGCCTGCCGACGGCGCGTCCATCCCGCCGGCGACCGCCGCGACCGCGGTCGCCGGCGCCGAACCGGCGCAGGCGCAAGCGGCTGCGTCGCCGGCGGACGCGCCCGTTCCCGTCGCCCCGTCGATGCAGGCCGCCGCGGACGGCGACGCCGGCGCCCCGACCCAGGCCGAGCAGGACTACGCCGCGATCTACGGCGAACCGCCCTACAACCCCGTCTACGACCCCACCCTGCCGGCACCGGCGCAGATGCCGAAGAGCTACGACCCCTGGGAGAAGCTCAACCGCAAGGTGCACACCTTCAACAACGCGGTCGACCGCGGCGTCGCCAAGCCGCTGGCCAAGGCCTACGTCAAGGTGGTGCCGCGGCCGATGCGGCTGGGCGTGAGCAACTTCTTCCACAACCTCGGCCAGCCGGTCAGCGCGCTCAATGCGCTGCTGCAGGGCAAGCCGAAGCAGGCCGCGCAGTCGATGGGCCGCTTCCTGCTCAACAGCACGCTGGGCATCGGCGGCATCTTCGACCCGGCCAGCGACGCGAAGCTGCCCAACAAGAGCGAGGATTTCGGCCAGACGCTGGGCGTGTGGGGCTGGAAGACCTCGCGCTACGTCGAGCTGCCGCTGTTCGGCCCGCGCACCGTGCGCGACACCTTCGGCCTGGTCGGCGACGGCCAGCTCTCGCCGATCCGCCAGGTCGAGGACGACAAGACCCGCGTGTTCCTGCAGGGCCTGCAGCTGGTGGACGTGCGCACCCAGCTGTTCGCGGTGGACGACATGCGCGCCGGCGCGGTCGACGACTACGCGCTGGTGCGCGACGCCTGGCTGCAGCGCCGCAACTACCAGATCTTCGGCGACCGCGAGCGCAAGGGCCAGGACGACGAGCAGGCGCTGCCCGAGTACCTGCGCGAGGACAGCGGCAACCCGACGGTGCCGGTGGACGCGATGCCGATCATTCCGGGCGCGCCGACCAACTGAGGCCGCCTCGCGGCGACGCCGCCCCTTCCCACGGGACCCCCTGTGGGAGCGGTTTCAGCCGCGATCTTTTGCCTTTTTGTAGGGGGCGACCTTGTAGGAGCGACGGAAGTCGCGACGCTTTCCCGGTAGAGCGGTCGCGACTCCCGTCGCTCCTACAAGGGCCGGGTTCGAAGCTCGCGGCTGAAGCCGCTCCCACAAGCGCCGTCCCCGCAAGCGCGCCTCACTCGCCGTCGTCCCCCAGCAGCTTCTGCCCCTCCGCGCCCGGCAGCGACTCCACGCCCTTGAGCTGCTTCTCGATCGCGCGCGTGCGCACGCCGGCGGCCTTGAGGCTGTTCTGCACGGTGTCGAGCTGGCCGTGCGCCTTCTCCAGCACGCCGGCGAACTTGCCGAACTCGGCCTTTACCGCGCCCAGCAGCTGCCACACCTCGCTCGAGCGCTTCTCGATCGCCAGGGTGCGGAAGCCCATCTGCAGGCTGTTGAGCAGCGCCAGCAGGGTGGTCGGCCCGACCAGGGTGACGCGGAACTCGCGCTGCAGGCCGTCGAACAGGCCCGGCCGCCGCAGCACCTCCGCGTACAGGCCCTCGGTGGGCAGGAACAGCAGCGCGAAGTCGGTGGTGTGCGGCGGCGCCAGGTACTTGTCGCGGATCCGCCTGGCCTCCACCCGCACCTGGCGCTCCAGCGCCGTCGCGGCCTGCGCGACCGCCTCGGCGTCGGCGCGCTCCTGCGCGTCGAGCAGGCGCTCGTAGTCCTCGCGCGGGAACTTGGCGTCGATCGGCAGCCGGATCGGCACATCGCCCTGCGCGCCGGGCAGGCGCACCGCGAACTCGACGCGCTCGCTGCTGCCGGGCACGGTGGCGCAGTTGGTCTCGTACTGCTCGACGGTGAGCACCTGCTCCAGCAGCGCCGCCAGCTGCACCTCGCCGAGGATGCCGCGGGTCTTGACGTTGCCCAGCACGCGCTTGAGGTCGCCGACGCCGACCGCCAGCTGCTGCATCTCGCCCAGCCCGCGCTGCACCGCCTCGAGCCGCTCGGACACCAGCTTGAACGAGGCACCCAGCCGCGTTTCCAGCGTCGACTGCAGCTTCTCGTCGACCGTGGCGCGCATCTGCTCGAGCCTGGTCGCGTTGTCGGCCTGCAGCGCCTGCAGCTGCTGCTCGAGCGTGGCGCGCATCTCGCCGATGCGCTGCTCGTTGCGCTGGGTGAGTTCGCCCAGGCGCTGGCCGAGCGCCTCGGCGAAGCGCTGCTGCAGCTCGGCGCCCTCGCTGCGCGCCTTGCGCGCGTCCTCGGTCAGCGCCTCGCGCAGCACGTCCAGGCGCTGGTCGGTGCGCGCGGCCAGGTCGTTGAGGCGCTGGCCGAAGCCCTCGATGCGCTGCTCCTGCGCTGCCGACAGGCTGTCGAGCTGCTGGCGCAGCTCGCCGCGCCCGTCGCGCTGCTCCTCGCGCAGCGCGCGCTCCAGCCGCGCTTCGGGACGGCGCAGCAGCACCGCGACCAGCAGCACGACGGCGGCGCCGGCCAGGAGCGCGGTCAGCAGGAGCAGCGTGGAAGCATCCATGCCGACAGTGTAGCCGGGGCGGTCTCACCGGCTGAGCGGGCGAGACGGCCCGGCGTTGCCGGCCGGGCGGCGCGGATGGCATCGCCACGCCTGGGTGGTTTCGGCGGGCGCCGCGGGTGCCCGCGCACGCGTCCGACCGGCGGCGCGCGACGCGATGCCCGACGGCATCGCGCACGCGGCGTCACTGCTTGACCAGCTCGACCCGCCGGTTCTCGGCGCGACCGGCCTCGGTGCCGTTGTCCGCCACCGGCCTGGCGTCGCCGTAGCCGTGGGCCTGCAGGCGCGTCCCGTCGATGCCGCGGGCGAGGAGCGCGCCGACCACCGCGCGGGCGCGTCCTTCCGACAGGGTGCGGTTGTGCCGCGCATCGCCGGTGTCGTCGGTGTGGCCGTCCACCGAGAGCCGCAGCGAGGGATCGTCGCCGAGCAGCTGCACGACCTGCTCGAGCTGCGGTATCGACGCGGGCTCGATGGCGGTGCTGTCGGTCGCGAAGTTGACGTGCAGCGCGACCTTGCCCGTGCTGTCCAGGCGCTGCTTCATCTCGCCGGCGCTGATCAGATGCGCGGTGGCCACGAACGGCTTGGTTTCGAGCACCAGCCAGTTGGCCATCGCGCTGTTGGCGGTGAAGTGGATCCAGATGTTGCGGTCGGGGCGGCGGATGACGTAGACGTCCACCGGATCGTTGTAGACGTCGCCGAGGCCTTCGATGTGGGCCTGGGTCACGTCGTCGCCGAGCTTCTCGGTCTCCTCGCCGGGAATCCTCGACGAGGTCACCTTGACCGCGCCGACGCTGGCCAGCAGCGACTCGAAGTTCCTGCGCAGCTCGACTTCGGAGAAGGTCTTTTCCTCGGCCGCCTCGATCGAGGACTCGTGGCTGCGGCCCTCCACCCATTCGAAGCGGTCGCCGGTCCAGAACGGGAAGCGCGTGTAGTCCATGTCCACCGGCTCGTTCATGGCCTGGTAGCCGTCGGGCAGCGAGAAGTAGGGGAACTCGCCCAGCGGCGCGCTGGACACCGGCACACGGTCGATGTCGAAGCCGGTCGCGGCGGGCCTGGCGGCGGGTCCGGCGGGCTTCGCCTGCGCGGACTCGGTGCCCGTGGCGCCGTCGCCCGCGGCGGCGGCGGCGGCGGCGGCCGGCGGGGCCGGCTTCTGGCACGCGGCCAGCACGAACGCCAGCACAACGGCCGGGAGGCAACGAAGGGATGCTTTCATCGGAACTCCTGTTCTCGGGGATTGTTCTCGCGGGTCGTTCTCGGGGGACCACGCTCGGCGGATCGAACGTCGCCGGCCCCGGCAACCGGACCGGCTTCGGCAGCATAGCTTCAGGAACGTGGCGGCCGGCATGCCGGCCGGTCGCGCCCTTGGCCCGTCCGTCGTGGCCGCGCGCCGCGGCCGCGCGCATACTGACGGCGTGGACCTGCGCACCAAACGCGTCTATGCGCCCGCCGCCACCGGCGACGGCCACCGCGTCCTGGTCGACCGGCTGTGGCCGCGCGGGGTCGCGCGCGCGGCGCTGGCCGGCGTGCCCTGGGTGAAGTCCGTCGCCCCCAGCGACGCGCTGCGCAAGTGGTTCGGCCACGAGCCGGCGAAGTGGGATGGGTTCCGCCGGCGCTACTTCGCCGAGCTCGACGCCAATCCCGATGCGGTGGCCGAGCTGCGCGGCCAGCTCGTGCGCGGGCGCAACACCCTGCTGTTCGGCGCGCGCGACGAGGCGCACAACAACGCGGTGGCGCTGCGCGAGTACCTGCTGCGGGGCTAGCCGGCCGCGCCCCTTGCGCCGCGGGTCAGCCCGTCGAGGCTGCGCAGCGCATCCGGCGCGCAGGCGCCGCGCTTCATGCCGTAGCCGACGCGGCGCCAGGCGGCAGCATCGTGACGGAACGACCAGTGCCGCCAGGTCCCGGACGCGCAGGCGTCGACCCGCACGGTGTCGCCCGGCTCGCCGTCGGCCGGCACCGGCTCCAGCCGGCCCCATCCGGGCCAGTGCGCCGGGTCCACCGCCACTTCATAGCGCACGCGCACCGCGCCGAGCGCGTCGACCCGCCGGCGCCGTCGTCGCGCTGCGCAAGCCATGCCCGCACCGCGGCCTGCTCCGGCGACGCATCGGCATAGACGGCGTCGCGGCGGATCCGGGTGCCGTCGGCGCCGGAGGCGAACAGCGGCACGGCCGACAGCGCGAGCAGCATGCAGCGCGTGGATCGTCGTCGATGCATGCGCAATCTCCGTTGGACACGCCGCAGACCCTACCCCCGCGCCTGCAGCGAGGTCAAAGGAACGTCGCAGTCCTCACGCGCCGAGCCCGCCCGCCAGGTGGAAGGCGACGTTGGCGAGGCCGTGCCCGAGGACCGGCACGAGCAGGCTCCTGGTCTTGAAGCGAAGCCAGCCGCCCGGAATGCTGCCGATGAAGGGGAAGAGCCCGGACATCGGGTCGAAGCCGATGCGCCCATCGGAAATGCTCAGGGCGTGCCAGAGCCCGAACATGGTGGACGTCGCGAGGATGACCGCCCAGGGAATGCCGTCGACGTGGGGCTTTCGGTTCACGAGCCCGAGCAGGATCGCCGGGGCGATCCCGCGATAGGCGATTTCCTCCGCCAGCCCCGGCATCGTCGCCTGGAAGGCGAGCGTTTCCGCGTCGGGCACGCCGGGCTGGAAGACCCACCCCAGGCACGCGCCCCAGACGACGAACAACGCCAGGGCGATCCAGGCGATCCGGGGATGCGTCGGCCCGCGCAGCCCCACCGCGTCGGGCGAGAGCCGGAGCGCAACCATCACGACGACCGAGAACGCGAGACTCAGGACCTTGCCGGACCAGTTCCAGCTGCCCGGGATGAAATCGAAGGCGCCCGCGAGATGCGGCAGGCCGGTGGCCAGGTCGTCGAGCGCGAGATAGGCGGCGAAGAGCGCCGCGGCGGCAACGGGGATGCGCTTGTCCGCGGCCTTGGCCAGCAGGGCCAGGACGAATCCGATCGAGGCGAACAGCAGCGAGAACAGGAGGACGTCCATGCCGTCGCTGCCCTTGCGGGCCTACTTCCGCGCTGCCGCGACCGCGCCGTCTCGTTGGACGGTCCCCGCCTCGGCGGTGGTCGTCGCCGGCGCGGCCGGGGGCGACGATTCATCGGGTTCGAGCATCACCAGCGGCGCGCCGCGGTAGCGGTACTCGAGCGCGTCCTGCTGCGCGCGCAGCGCGACCACCTGCGTGCACATGGCCTGCGCCTGCCGTTCGAGCGCGGCGGTGCGGGCGTCGACCATCGCGTCGACCTCGCGGTCGACCCGGTCGGAGCGTTCCTCGAGGCGATCGGCGCGGCCGGTGAACACCGCCCACAGTGCGCTGCGGCCGAGGCTGGCGGCCATCTCCCGCGCCACCTGCTCGACGTTGGCCTCGAAGGCCTCGCCGAACCCGTCCTGGTCCCAGCGGCCCTTGCCGAGGCTGGCGTCGATCGACGCCAGCGCCTGCTCGCGATGGCGTTCGACCTTGCGCGCCTTGCGCTCGCTGCCGGTCATGGTGCGCATCACCGCGGACAGCGCGTCGAAGGTGATGCCCGCCGACTCGCGGGCGATGCCGGCGACCTGCGGCATCAGCGCGCGCGCCTGGTCCTCCATCCGCCGCAGCCGCTGCGCGTCGGCTGCGCTCACCGCCTGCACGCGGTGGTCGACGCTCAGCGTGCCGTCGTGGAAGAAGATCTCCTGCGGCGCGCCCTCGCGGCGGTACAGCCAGACGCCGCCGCCGTCGACCTGCACGTTGTAGGGCGTGGACAGGCCGCACTGGCGCGAGGAGAGCGCCGCCTTGTCCGTTCCGCCGGCGCGCGCGGCGCCGGTGGCGAGCGCCGACAGGCAGGCGGCGGCGAGCAGCAGGTTGCGCATGTTGGATGCATCTGTGGGGAAGTCGCCGGCAGGATCGCGGCGCGCGTCCGGCAGCGGCGCGTGCTGGAAGTCACGGCGCGATGCGCACGCGCATGACGGAAGTCATGGTGGTGGCGGCCTGGCGTTGCGGCGTGGCCGACGTTGCGTTCGAATCGATGCGGCGACGGGGCAGTGCGGCGGCTCCGGCTTCGCCGCCACCCTGGCCCGCTCCCGCAAGCGGGAGGGAATCGAGCGCACGCAGCGTGCGCATGCGTTCCATCCTTGCGCTTCGTGCCGCGCGTTTCGCGTTTCGCGTGCGTGCAGGCCTTGCGCCCTGCACGCCTGCCCGCTTCCCGTGCCGTCCCGTCAATCGAGCACGCGGCAGAACACCGCCTTGAGGTAGCGCGATTCCGGCACGCTGGCGAGGAACGGGTGGTCGGGGCCGGCGCCGGCGACCTTGAGCACCTGCAGCGTGCGCCCGGCGTAGTAGCCGGCGCGGCGCAGCATGTCGAGGAACTGCTCCTCGCTCACCAGGCCGGTGCAGGAGAACGTCGCCAGCAGCCCGCCCGGCTTCACCACGCCCAGCGCGAGCTTGTTCATGTCGAGGTACTTCTTCAGCGCCGGGATCACCTGCTCGCGGTCCCGGGTCATCTTGGCCGGGTCGAGCACGACCACGTCGTAGGCCTCGCCGTTGGCGGCGGCGTCGCGCAGCCACGGGAAGATGTCGGCCTGCACGAAGCGGATGCGCGCGCCGCCTTCGAAGGGCATGTTCAGCTTGGCGTTGCCGCGCGCGATGTCGAGCACGTCCTCGTCGATGTCCACGCCGACCACCTCGCTCGCGCCGCGCACCGCCGCGTAGACGCCGAAGCCGCCGGTGTTGCAGCACAGGTCGAGCACGCGCCGGCCGGCGACGTGCTGCGACAGCCACTGCCGGTTCCCGCGCTGGTCGGCGAAGAAGCCGGTCTTGTGCGCGCCGGCCGGGTCGGCGCGGAACCGCACGCCGTGCTCGGTGATGATCGCCGGCGCCGAAGGCTCGGTGCCGGCGCTGTTCCACGGCTTGAAGTCGAACGACTCCTGCTTCTGCACGTGCTCGTCGGCGAAGGCGTGCAGGCGGCAGCCGGGGAACTGCGCGCGCAGCGCGTCGTAGATCCAATCGCGGTGGCGGAACATGCCGGCGCTGAAGAACTCCACCACCAGCAGGTCGGCATAGCGGTCCACCACCAGGCCGGACAGGCCGTCCCCCTCGCTGTGGACCACGCGCCAGGCGTCGGATACCGCGTCCAGCCCGAGGACGTCGCGGCGCAGGCGCACCGCCTCGCCGATCCGGTGCGCGAACCAGGCCGCGTCGACCGCCACGCCGGGATCGGCCTCGAGCATGCGCAGCGCGATGCGCGAATGGCCGTTGTAGAAGCCGCGGCCGATCCAGTCGCCGTCGACGCCGACCACGTCCACGATGCTGCCGGGCCTGGCGCGCTGCACCGGCTTCTCCACCAGCTTCTGGAAGATCCACGGGTGGCCGCCGCGCCAGGCGTTGCGCAGCCGGATGGTGGGGATCGCGTCGTTCATCCGCGCATTATCGCCCGCCGCACGGGATCCCTGCATCGGGCCGGGCCGCCGCGGCCCTTGCATCGCCGCGATCCGTCGCCATCCATCGGCCATGCACCTGGACACCCCCGAGCCGTCCCGCGATCCCGCCGCCCAGCGCAAGGCCGACGGCCGGCGCCTGCTGCGCGCGCTGACCGCGAGCCTGGCCTTCGCGCTGCTGCTGGCGGTCGCGTTCTCGGCGCAGCAGGCCTTCGACTGGCGGCCGCTGGCGGTGGCGCCGCTGAGCGCGGCCGGCCTGCTCGGCGTGCTGACCGCGCCGCTGCTGCACGGCTCGCCGGAGCACCTGGGCGCGAACGCGGTCTCGCTGCTGCTGCTGGGCACGCTGGCCGGCGCGGTCTACCCACGCGCGACGCTGCGCGCGCTGCCGCTGCTGTGGCTGGGCTCGGGGCTGGGCGCGTGGCTGCTCGGCGACGCCGGCTCGCACCACCTGGGCGCCAGCGGCATCACCCACGGGCTGATGTTCCTGGTGTTCGTGCTCGGCCTGCTGCGGCGCGACCGCGCCTCGGTGGCCGCGGCGATGATCGCGCTGTTCCTCTACGGCGGCATGCTGCTGACGATCCTGCCGCGCGAGCTGGACGTGTCGTGGCAGTCGCACCTGGGCGGCGCGGTCGCGGGCGTCGCGTCGGCGCTGCTGTTCCGCCGCAAGGACCCGCAGGCGCCGCGCAGGCGCTACAGCTGGGAGATCGAGGAGGCGCTGGCCGCGCAGGCGGCCGAGGCCGCCTCGGCCGACCGCGGGCAGTTCGAGCCGGGCTCGCCGCGCGAGGTCCCGGTGCTGTGGCGGCGCGAGGAGGAGGAAAGGGAGGCGCGCGGCGTGGTGCTGCGGTTCCCGCCCCGCGGGGACGCGTCGTAGCGCCGACGTCCGGCATGCGTCCGCACAGGCACCAGCCCTTCTCCCGCTTGCGGGAGAAGGGTTGGTAGCGGCCCGGCGCGGCGTGGTGCTGCGGTTCCCGCCCTGCGGGGACGCGTCGTAGCCCCCGACGTCCGGCATATACCCGCGCAGGCACCAGCCCTTCTCCCGCTTGCGGGAGAAGGTGGCGCGCAGCGCCGGATGAGGGCGCGAGCGCAGCGAGCAGGCTCTTGATCCTGGCTGGCCGGCGTTGGAGCAAGAGCAGCTCGCTGCGCTCGCGCCCTCATCCGCCTTCGGCACCTTCTCCCGCAAGCGGGAGAAGGGTTGGTGGGGGCCCGGCGCGGCGTCGGTTCACATGGCACAATCCGTCGATGCGCCCTGCCCTGCCCGCGTCCTTGCTGCTGGCCCTCGTCCTGGGCGGCTGCGCCAGCTCAGGAGGTGCGATGCGGCAACCTTCGGTCGACGCGCTGATGCGCGACTACAGCGGCGACGTGCCCGGCGCCGCGGTGATGGTGCTGCGCGACGGCCGGCCGCTGGTGCGGCGCGGCTACGGCCTGGCCGACCTCGAGGCGGGCACGCCGGTGACGCCGGCCACCAACTTCCGGCTCGCCTCGGTGACCAAGCAGTTCACCGCCGCGGCGATCCTGCTGCTGGCGCAGGACGGCAAGCTCTCGCTCGACGATCCGGTGCGAAAGTGGCTGCCGTCGCTGCCCGCGAGCGACGATGCGATCACCCTGCGCCACCTGCTCACCCACGCCTCGGGCCTGATCGACTACGAGGACCTGATGGCGCCGGACGCCATCGAGCAGGTGCACGACATCGACGTGCTGCACCTGCTCGAGCGCGAGGACCGGCTGTACTTCGCCCCGGGCACGGGCTACCGCTACAGCAACGGCGGCTACGCGCTGCTGGCACTGGTCGTCGGCAAGGCGTCCGGCCAGGACTTCGCCACCTTCCTGCGCGAGCGGATCTTCCGGCCGCTGGGGATGGACCACACGGTCGCCTACGAGCAGGGCGTCTCCACCGTGTCCGACCGCGCCTACGGCCACAGCCTGGTCGACGGCAAGTGGGTGCGCACCGACCAGAGCTCCACCAGCGCGGTGCTCGGCGACGGCGGCGTCTATTCGTCGATCGACGACCTGGCGAAGTGGGACGCGGCGCTGTACGACGACCGCCTGCTGTCGGACGCGACGCGCGCCGACGCCTTCACCCTGCACAACCCGATCCACGACGAGGCGGACGTCGACGGCTACGGCTACGGCTGGCGCATCCACGGCGAAGTACTGTGGCATTCGGGCGAGACGATCGGCGGCCGCAACGTCATCATCCGCTGGCCGCGGCGGCACCTCACCGTCGTCGTGCTGACCAACCGCAACGACCCCGAGCCGTACCGGTTGGCGATGAGGATCGCCGACCTCTACCTGCCCGATTCGCCGCAGCGCCCGTAGGCCGGCACGTCGTCCCGGAGCCGCTCGTGGTCGTCGGCTCCTGTAGGAGCGACGGAAGTCGCGACGCCGTGCCCACAGGGGCAAGAGAGCGGTGGCGATCCGGTGGAAAATGCTAGCGACAGAAGTCGCGACGCTTTCGCCGGGAAGGCAGTCGCGACTTCCGTCGCTCCTACGAGAGCACGAGGGCAGCGGCGATCCCGTGGAAGAGCGCTGGCGGCAGAAGTCGCGACCCGGGGCTGGCAGGTCGCGACTTCCGTCGCTCCCACAGACGCCGGGCACGGCCGCGGCTTGTGCTAGCGTCGCCGCTTTCCACGCCGGACTCCCGCGATGCGCCGCGCCCCTGCCCTGACCGTCGTCGCCCTGCTGTGCCTGGCCGGCTGCAATCGCGAAGCGCCGCCCGCGCCGGCGTCGAGCGCCGCGGCGCCGGCGCCCTGGGCCAACGATCCGGCCGCCCGGCGCATCGAGGCCGACGTGCGCAAGCTCGCGAGCGACGCGATGGAAGGCCGCGAGACCGGCACCCGCGGCTACGCGATGGCCTCGGACTACGTCGCCGGGCGCTTCGGCGCGATCGGCCTGAAGCCGGCCGGTGACGACGGTACCTTCTTCCAGCGCGTGCCGCTGCTGAAGGCCACGCGCCTGCGCGAGGGCGCGGAGTTCGTCGTCCGCCGCAACGGCCGCGAGATCGCGCTGCGCTTCCAGGACCAGTTCCTGCCGCAGCCGGGCTTCGACGCCGCGCAGGCGGACGTCGAGGCGCCGGCGGTGTTCGTCGGCCAGGCGGTGCATGCGCCGGCGCTGGGCGTGGACGACTTCAAGGGCCTGGACCTGAAGGGCAGGATCGCGGTGCTGTTCGGCGGCGCGCCGGCGCGCTTCGACGACGACCGGCGCGCGTTCCATTCGTCGTATCGCGAGAAGCTGCGTGAGGTGGCCGAGCGCGGCGCGGTCGGCGCGGTGTTCGTCAACACCGCGCAGGACGAGGCCGGCTCGCCGTGGGCGCAGCAGGCGGCCAACTGGAACCGCCCGGCGATGCGCCTGCGCGGCGACGACGGCAAGGGCATCGACACCTTCCCGCAGCTGCGGGTGGTGGCCTCGGTGAGCGCGGCGGCGGCCGACCTGGTGTTCGCGGACGGGCCGCTGACCGCGGCGCAGCTGTTCGACGCCGCGCGCGAGGGCACCCTCAGGGGCTTCGCGCTGCCGGGCACGATCGCGCTGGCCGCGCGCACCCGGGTCGAGCCGCTCGATTCGCGCAACGTGGTGGCCGAACTGCCGGGCCGCGACCCGGCGCTCGGCGGCGAGCGCGTGGTGTTCAGCGCGCACCTGGACCACGTCGGCGTCGGCGCGCCGGTGAAGGGCGACCGCATCTACAACGGCGCGCTCGACAACGCGCTCGGCGTGGCGATCATGCTCGAGGCCGCGCACCGGCTGGCGAAGGAATCCGAGCTGCCGCGCCGCTCGATGCTGTTCGTCGCCGTCACCGCCGAGGAGAAGGGGCTGCTCGGCGCCGAATGGTTCGCCACCCACCCGACCGTGCCGGCCGGCTCGATGGTGGCCAACGTCAACATGGACATGCCGGTGCTGATGGCGCCGACCACCGACGTGGTGCCGATCGGCGTCGAGCATTCCACGCTCGCGGCGGTGCTGGACGCGGCGGCGAAGGACGTGGGCGTGGCGCTGTCGCCCGATCCGTTCCCCGAGGAGAGCGTGTTCGTGCGCAGCGACCAGTACGCCTTCATCCGCGCCGGCGTGCCGGCGGTGTACCTCGCCGGCGGCGTGGTGCCGGCGGACAAGGACAAGGCGCGCGACCCCAAGGTGGCGCTGCGCTACTTCCTGCGCAACTGCTACCACCAGCCCTGCGACGACGCCGACACCCAGCCGATCCAGTACGGCGACGCCGCGCGGCTGGCGCGGCTCAACGCCCGCATCGGCGAGCTGGTCGGCGATGCGGATGCGCGGCCGCGCTGGAACGACGACGATTTCTTCGGCGGCATGTTCGCCGCGCCTGCGCAGGCACGGGCGCCGGCGAAGCAGAAAAAACAGTAAGGCGGGACTCCACCGCCCTGTTCGCCGCATGTCGCGAGCCCTTGTAGGAGCGACGGAAGTCGCGACCCCTCCGCTCGCGAGGCACCGGTCGCGACTTCCGTCGCTCCCACAACAACCTGTGGCACCTACCCGCGCGGCGGCTTCGCCCTAGATCCCGGGCTCGATCCACCTCCGAGCAGAGTGGAAGCGCCCGGCGGCGACGGCCTCATTCCGGCGCCGAGTCGTCCGGCCCGGGACCGGCCCCCGCCTGCCCGGGCGCGTCGGCGGCACCCGCGGCAGCGGATGCATCGGCGATGTCGAACACCGCGCGCGCGACCTGCCCCGCGAGGGCCAGCACGAGCCCGCCGACGACGCCCGCGACGGCTGCGGGCAGCAGCGCCAGCAGCAGCTGCGGCGAGACCTCGCGCGAGCCCATCAGGATGGCGAGGGCCGCGCAGGCGAACGCCGCCAGCCATCCGACCGCCGATAGCACGGCGGCGAGCTTCCTGGGCAATCCGTATCGCGTCATGCGGCGTCCTCCGATCCGGGCGGGACGGCGGCCGGGGTTCGGCCGGCCGACCGCAGCCGTCGCCGGCCGGGCCGGCTACCGCGCCGCGTCCCGCCGGTCGCCGGCGGCGGCCAGCCGATCATGGTGGAGGATCGCGTTGAACACCAGCGGGTAGCTGCCGATCGTCTCGCCGCGCCAGATCGGGTTGATCGCGAACAGCAGCACGTTGCCGCGCCCGTAGCGCGCGTTGACGACGGCGGCGCGGCCGGCCATCTCCTCGGCGCCGTCCAGCAGCCCCGACACCAGCAGGTCGTCGGCGTCGGCGAAGCGCAGCACCACCTGCGGCCGCTGGCCGGCCGGGATCACCCACGCGTTGTTGCGCGCCTGCTCCTCGTTGAGCGGCAGCGCTTCCCACGGCTTGGCGCTGGGCAGCGGCGCGGCGGCGACGAACGCGCGGCCCTGCGGGACGTCGACGTCGTCCTTGCCGCCGCGTCCGGTCGGGCGCTCGAAGTTCTCCGCGCTCGGCGGGCCGCCGCGCTTCGACTTCGACGGCGCGCCGCGCGGCGCGGCCCGGGTCGAGATCCGGAACCACCGCCCGTCCGCGCAGTAGACCGCCAGCCCGTCGCCGGCGTAGCCGGCCGCCACCGGGCTCGAGCGATCGACGAACTTCGCCGCCAGCACGCTGCCGACCACCTTCAGCCCGTCGGTCGGGTTGACGTACACGCCCGGCGCCAGGCCGACGTCGATGGCGAACTCCGCGGTGTCCTGCGCGGTCACCAGCAGCCCGCCGTCGCGCACGAAGGCCTTCAGCCGCTCCAGGCCGCGCTCGCCCATGCCGGGGCGCATGTCCTCGGTCGAATCGATGCGGCCGAGGTTGGGCGTGAGCGTCGTGGTCTTCCACGGCAGCGGATTGCCCCACATCGGCATGCCGTCGACGATCTGGCGCGTGGTGGCGCTGCCGACCGGGGCGAACAGGATCACGTCGTACTTGGCGCGCAGGTCGGCGTCGCCGGCGATGTCCTGGGTGCTGATGTAGTCGTAGGGCACGCCCAGCCGGTCCAGCGCCATCCGCCACCAGCCCTCGGTCTGGGTGGAGAGCCAGGTGTGCATCAGCGCGATGCGCGGCAGCGATGCGCCGCGGGCCTGCACGTCGACGCCGGCGAGCCCGTCGGGCACGGCGACCGGCGCGTCGACCTTCGCCATCGGCGCGTCGAGGATGGCCGCGTCGGTCACGCGGGCGACGTCCACGCCGAACAGGTCGCCCATCGACCAGCCGGTGTCGTCGTAGGGGACGTCGTACTTGTCCTTGGGCGACCAGTACTGGCGGTCGAGCAGCGCATCGGCGATGCGCGAGTACGGCTGGTCCATCCGCACCACCCAGCTGCCGGCCGGGAAGGTGCGCCGGCCGGCGAGCGCGGCGGTCTTCTTGCCGGCCTCGTTCTTCGTCTCCGGCTGGTCGATCGTCGCGCCCGCGGACAGGCGGCTGAGCTCCACGTGCTGCATCTGCAGCGTCCGCAGCAGCTGCGCCAGCGCGCCGGGGCGGCCGCCGCCGGCGGGGAACACGTACGCCGCCGGGCCGGACTCGCGCGGCTTCTCGATCGAGCGCTTCGACTTGAGGTAGAAATTGCGCAGGAACTGCGGCGCGTTGCGCGCGAAGTGGTCCAGCGTCGCGAGCAGCGCGCTCTGCTGGTAGTTGTTGTTGTCGCGCGCGGACCAGGTGACCCTGGGCCAGGGCGGGTTGGGCCGGTACCAGGTGCGTGCGTATTCCTTCGGCTGCAGGATCCGCTCGAGCGTGTCGGCGCCGTCGTTGCCGTAGGTCTCGTAGAGCCGGCTGATGCCGTTGTGGGTGGCCGCCATGAACATCAGGTAGCCCGGGCTCCAGGTGTCGAACTCGCCGTGCGTCCACACCCCCGGCATGCCCAGCCTGGTCAGCTGCTGGACGTTGTCCCAGCCCAGCTGCTGCCACTCGCCGACCAGGATCGGGTCGATCCACGCGTTGTAGGGGCCGGTGCCGATGGTGTTGTCGTAGAGGAAGGCGTAGGACTCGTGCAGGTCGTGGATCACCTGCGCGTGCTGGCCGACGAAGGTGTCGAGCACGCTGCGGCTGAGCGCCAGCGTGAGCCCCATCGCGTCGCGGTTGTTGTCGTGGGCGACGTAGTGGCCCCAGTACGCCAGCGGCGGGTACTGCTTGCCCGGGTTGGCCAGGTGCCAGTTGTAGACGTCGACCTTGCGGTCGCGCCCGTCCACGTCCACCACCGGCGTGATCAGGGTGACCACGTGCGAGCGGATCCCCTGGATGTACGGCGCCTCGTCCACCGCCAGGCGGTATGCCAGCTCCATCAGCGCGGTCGGCGCGCCGGTCTCGGTGGAGTGCAGCGAGCCGGTGATGTAGTAGACCGGCGTCGACTGCGCGATCAGCGGCTCGGCCTGTGCGTCGTCCATGCCGATGGTGCGCGGGTCGGCGAGCCTGGCCAGGCGCTGGTTGTTGGCGTCGAGGCCGGCGATCAGCTTCTCGTCGGCGATCGCCACCGCGATCATCTCGCGCCCTTCCTCGCTCTTGCCGATGCTCATCACGCGCACCCGCGGGCTGGCCTGCTCCAGCGCGCGGAAATAGCGGGCCACGTCGGCGCTGTAGGGCAGCCAGCCCTCGGCGCCGGCGACGTGGCCGAGCACCTGCAGCGGCGTGGGCACCGTCGCCGAGGCGGGCAGGTAGTCGGTGAGCGGCGAGTTGAGCGCGGGGTCGGTGGTGTATTTCGCGATCAGGTCGGTATAGGCCTGGTCGATCGCCTGGCCGGGCGCGCGCGCGAACTGGGGGGCATCGGGAGCATCGGCGGCGGCGGCGGTCGCGGCCGGCAGCGCCAGCAGCCAGGCCAACAGCAGGCTGGATCCACGCACGGACTTTCCCCCTCGTCGTTCGTCGAATGCTCGATTGTGGCACCCCGTGCGTCCGCGACACGACTCCGGGGGGCGCGCCGGTCGCCGGCATCGCACCGGCGCACGGCGCGCCGTCGACGACGCGCGGGGTGCCTGCCATTTGATGACGAACCAGGGCGTGGCAGCCCCCATCCCGCGCCGGTGCCCGGCCCTGTCGCCGTCGTGTCCGCTGTCCGTCCCTGCCGCCCGTAGGAGCGCCCCATGGGCGCGATGGCTTCGCCGGTGAGAGCCATCGCGCCCATGGGGCGTTCCTACGGGAAACGCGGGCCAGCGAGAGGCCGCATCACGGCGTCGGCAGCGGCATCCCGCGGAACGCCTTGACCGTGCGCAGCACGAAGCTGGAGTTGACGTCGGCCACGCCCGCCTGCGCGAGCAGGCGGTCGAGCAGGAAGCGCGAGAAATGCTCGAGATCGCGCACCGCGACCTGCAGCAGGTAGTCCATGTCGCCAGTCAGCGCGTGGCAGGCGACGACCTCGTCCCAGTCGTTGACGAAGCGCGCGAACGCGGCGACCGATTCGGCGTCGTGGTGGTTGAGCTGCACGCGGACGAAGGCCTGCAGGCCCAGGCCCAGCCGCTCGGGATCGACCTCGGCGCGGTAGCCGGCGATGACGCCGTCGCGCTCGAGCCGCTGCACGCGGCGTAGGCAGGCGGAAGCGGACAGGTGGACCCGTTCGGCCAGCTCCGCATTGGTGAGGCGGCCGCCGCGCTGGAGCTCGGCGAGCAGCTGGAGATCGATGCGGTCGAGCGCAATTCCGGCCATTCGATGCGCATTTCCGTTGAATTGAGCAAGAATCGTGCGCCATTTGCCTGCATTCCTGCAAGTTCGCAAGCTTGTTGCGGCCGCAGGCGGTTATCGTGGGGCAGCGGCCCTGGCCGCCCGTCCCGGCCCGCTCCCGCACCGGAGCCACCATCCCTTCGCCACGGCCGGGGGCAAGCAGGAGAGTCCCCATGTCCGCCACCCCGCGCCGCGTCGAGAACCTGCACACCGACAAGGGCAAGGTGCCGGTCTACGCCACCGGCATCGTCGAGCAGCCCTGGGACGACTATCCGAAGGACGACCACGCGACCTGGTCGACGCTGTACGCGCGCCAGCGCGAGGTCCTGCCCGGCCGCGCCTGCGACGAGTTCCTCGCGGCGCAGGACGCGATGGGCATGACGCCCGACCGCATCCCCAGGTTCTCCGACCTCAACCAGGTCCTCGGCGACGCCACCGGCTGGACCCTGATCGGCGTCGAGGGCCTGCTGCCCGAGCTCGACTTCTTCGACCACCTCGCCAACCGCCGCTTCCCGGTGACGTGGTGGATCCGCAAGCCCGAGCAAGTCGACTACATCGAGGAGCCCGACCTGTTCCACGACCTGTTCGGCCACGTGCCGCTGCTGATGAACCCGGTGTTCGCCGACTACATGCAGGCCTACGGCCGCGGTGGGGTGAAGGCGCACGCGATCGGCGCCGACGCGCTGCAGAACCTGACGCGGCTGTACTGGTACACGGTGGAGTTCGGGCTGATCCGGCAGCACGACGGGCTGCGCATCTACGGCAGCGGCATCGTGTCGTCGAAGGGCGAGTCGATCCACTGCCTGGAAAGCGCCGCGCCCAACCGCATCGGCTTCGGCCTCGAGCGGATCATGCGCACGCGCTACCGCATCGACAGCTACCAGAAGACCTATTTCGTCATCGACAGCTTCGAGCAGCTGATGCAGGCCACCGCGCCGGACTTCACGCCGATCTACGCGCGGCTGGCGATGCAGGATTCGCTGCCGGCGGGCACGGTGCTGGACGACGACAAGGTCTACCAGCGCGGCAGCGGCGAGGGCTGGAGCAGCGAAGGCGACGTGTAGGCCCGCCTGCACGGCGCGTCGCAGGCCACCGAATGCCCGCGGGGACGCCCATGGGCGCAATGGGAGCGGCTTCAGCCGCAAACCCTTGTCACTCGGCTCGCGAGCCCTTGCTGCTTGGCTCGCGAAGCCTTGCCACTCGGCTTCTGTGGGAGCGACGGAAGTCGCGACGCTTTCCGGCGGCCCGCCGTCGCGACTTCCGTCGCTCCCACAAGAGCCACAGGCGCGCCGCGATCGCGCCCATGGGGCGCTCCTACGGTTGCGGTGTGGCGAGCGGCTGCGCCTTGCCGTACGGCGCACTGCCGAGGCGGCCATCGCGGGCCCAGTCGGCCATCATGCGGAAGTAGCCCTCGGCGTAGCCGGTGTCGGCGCGCTGGCCGTCGGCGCCCGCTTCGAACTCGACGATGCCGTGGTCGGTGCCGGGGAACACCATCGTGGTGATCGGCCGGCCCTCGGCGGCGAGCCGGCCCAGGCGGCGCATGGTTTCCTCCGGCGGCGCCTCCTTGTCGGCGCCGGCGAGGATCCACAGCTGCGGGATCGCCAGGCCGCGCAGCACCGGCATCGGCTCGTAGTCCCAGCTGGTGCCGACCTCCTGCTCCGGCGCCAGCTTCTCGACCTCGGCACGCGTGTGGTGCGCGATCATGCCGGTGAACTCGCCTTCCATCGCGCCCCACCAGGGCTGCGATGCGTACTTCGCGCGCGCCGCGTCGAGCTGCTCCCAGCCGCGCGCGCCGTGCGAGGCGACGATGGCCGCGGTGGCGTCGGTGACCTCGCGCGCCCCGGCGAGCACGTCGTCGCCGTAGCCGGCGCCGCGCAGGTCGAGCATCACCTGGTCGCGGTCCTCCGCAAGCGCCGTGTCCGCCAGGCCGTAGCCGACCAGGACGTACTGCGCGCGCGGCGACCTGCTCGCCGCCAGCGGCGCGACCCAGCCGCCCTGGCTGCCGCCGTGGAAGCCGATCCGCCCGACCCGCGCGCCGCCCAGCCGCAGCGCTTCGGCCAGCGCCGCCGCCGCGTCGTCGGCGAGCAGGTGGAAATCCTGGGTATAGGTGCCGGTCGACTTGCCGGTGCCGCGCTTGTCGTAGACGAACACGCCCACGCCCTGCGCCGGGAACAGCTGCTGCATGTAGTTGAAGTCGACCGCCGAGTCGCGCTCGGAGCCGTGGACCTCGACCGCGACCGGCACCGCCGTCGCGCCCTTGGGCAGCACCAGGCGGCCGCGCAGGGTGACGCCGTTGCCGGCGAACGTGGTGTCGAGGACGTCGAAATCGAGGCGCTTGCCGGGATGGCCCTCGAACGTGATGCGCGCCTGGTCGCAGGCGCCGAAGCCGACCTGCACGCCGTCGCCCCGGTCGGTCCAGCCCTGCGTGCTGGTCCAGGCACCGTCCGCGGCGCGCTCGAGCAGCCCCGTGCTGCCGTCGATGCGGCGCCAGCGCAGTTGCGCGGGATCGCTGACTGCGCTCACCGCGACGATGCCGCCATCGTCGAGCCGGTAGGCGCCGGCATGGCAGCGCACGTCGTCCGCGGCGAAGGCGGAGGCGCTGGCGGACAAGGCGGCGAGCAGCAGCAGGTGGCGCGGTCGTGGCATTCCCATGGTCGTTCCTCGGTTTCCCGGGCGCATCGTCGCCGCCCTGGTCGCGCCGTCGGCCGGCGGCCGGTCTTTCCTGCGACGAGCGGGCGGCGCATGCGGGTCGAGGCCAGCGTGCGCGCGGGCCGCGCATGCGCGAAGTGCCCATCGTCATCCCCGCGCCCTGCCGGAAGTCACGACCTGCGCCGGATGCGTTGCGCCCGCGTCGTGCGCGTCGCAGCATGGCCGCATGCGCTTCCCGCCGCCCATCCTGCATCCCGCGCTGCGCCCGCTGATGCATACGCTGGTGATCGCCGGCGTCGTCACCTGGCTGGCGGTGGCGCTGTCGCTGCACTTCCTCAGCCCGGTCCACCTGAAGCTCGGCTGGAGCCTGCTGCTGCTGTTCCTCGCCGCCTTCCTCGCCGAGATCCTGCTGCGCGACGGCCGCGCGGCGCTGCGCGCCTGCCTGCTGGTGCTCGAGCCCGCGCTGGCGCTGGCATTGATGTGGCTGGACCCGCGCCCGGGCACGGCGCAGGTGCTGCTGGTGGTGTGGATCACCCAGGTGGTCACCGCGTGGTCGCCGCGCCGGGCCGTGCTGGCCGCGCTCGCCGCCGACGCCGCCATGTACGCGGTGTTCCGCCTGCACGGCCACGAAGGCCCGCTGGTGGTGACCCTGCTCAACGTCGGCTTCCAGATCTTCGCCGCGCTGTGCGCGCACTACGCCCACAGCGCCGGGCAGGCGCGCGACCGGCTTGCGCTGGTCAACGCCGACCTGCTGGCCACCCGCGCGCTGCTGGCCGAGAGCGCGCGCGACGCCGAGCGCCTGCGGGTCGCGCGCGAGCTGCACGACGTGGCCGGCCACAAGCTCACCGCGATGACGCTCAACCTGCGCACGCTGGCGGCCGATCCGCAGCTGGCCGGGCGCGAGGAGGTGCGCGTCTCGCAGCGGCTGGCGCGCGAGCTGCTCGGCGACATCCGCGGCGTGGTGCAGGCGCTGCGCGACGCGCGCGGCCTGGACCTGGGCACGGCGCTGCGCGCGCTGGCCGCGCCGCTGCCGCGGCCGGCGCTGCGGCTGGCGATCGACGACGACGTGCAGCTCACCGATCCGGTGGTCGCCGAGGCGATCCTGCGGCTGGTGCAGGAGGCGCTGACCAACAGCGCGCGCCACGCCGAGGCCAGCGTGGTGCGTGTGCACGTCGCCTGCGAAGGCGGCGCGGTGCACGTCGCGATCGAGGACGACGGCCGCCTGCGCGGCCCGCTGTGCGAAGGCAACGGCATCGCCGGGATGCGCGAGCGCGTCGCCGCGCTGCACGGCGAGCTGCACCTGGGCCGCGGCGCGCGCGGCGCGCTGCGCATCGACGCGCGCCTGCCGGCCGCGCGCGAGGCCGCGCCGTGACCGCGCCGCTGCGGGTCGCGCTGGCCGACGACCAGGCGCTGGTGCGCGCCGGCCTGCGCGCGCTGCTCGAGGACCTGGGCATCGAGATCGCGTTCGAGGCCGAGGACGGCGAGGCGCTGCTGGCGCGGCTGGCGGAGACGCCGGTGGACGTCGTGCTCAGCGACATCCGCATGCCCGGCCTGGACGGCATCGCGATGCTCGAGCGCCTGCGCGTGGGCGGCGACGCCACCCCGGTGCTGCTGCTCACCACCTTCGACGACAGCGACCTGCCGCTGCGCGCGGCGCAGGCCGGCGCGCAGGGCTTCCTGCTCAAGGATGCCGAGCCCGAGGACCTGCGCGAGGCGATCGCGCGCGTGGCCGCGGGCGAGTCGCTGCTGCAGCCGGTGAGCACCGAGGCGGTGCGCGCGCGCTTCCGCTTCCGCGACGAGGCGCCGCCGGTGGACGCCTTCAGCGAGCGCGAGGTCGCGATCCTGCGCCTGCTCGCCGGCGGCTATTCCAACAAGGAGATCGCGCGCTCGCTGTTCCTCGCCGAGGGCACGGTGAAGAACTACGTGTCGGTGATCCTGGAGAAGCTCGGCACGCGGGACCGGACGCGGGCGGTGCTCAAGGCGATCACGCTGCGGGTGATCTGAAGGCGACGGGTGGAAGCGGTGCGCGAGGCGCGGATCGCTTCTGGTCCGTCATCCCCGCGAAAGCGGGGACCCAGTGCCTTTTCTCGCCCCTGCGGTATCGCTGCATACCGCTGGAATCGACAGCAGAGCCCCTGGGTTCCCGCTTTCGCGGGAATGACGGCGTCGAGGGGCGCCGCGCGCTTCCCGGCGGGCCCCGCGTCAGTCGACCAGGTCGTCGACCCCGGCCGCGCGCAGGTAGGCGGCGAAGCCGCGCTCGCGGCTGTCCTCAAAGGTCGTGCCGGTTTCGCGGATCGCGGCGATGCGGTCGGGGCGGAAGTTGCGGAAGTCCCCGCGCAGCCGGCACCACGCGCCCAGCGTCCACACGCCGCCCCAGAACGCCAGGCACAGCGGCTCGACCTCGCGCGTGGTGACCCGGTCGTCGCCGTCGCGGTAGTCGAGCCGCAGCAGCTCGCGCGCCTCGATCGCCGCGTGCAGGCGGTCGACCGGGCCGCGCGCCTCGCGGCGTCCTGGGATCTCGGGCGCGAAGATGCGGGTGCGGCGGCTGCGCTCGCGCAGCTCCGGCGGCAGCACCGCCTCGATCTTCAGCAGTGCCGCGCGCGCGCCGAGGCCGAGCCGCTCGCCGCCGAACGCACGCACGAAGCGCGTGCCCACCACCAGCGCCTCGAGCTCATCGAGGTTGAACATCAGCGGCGGGATGTCCGCGCCCTTGCGCAGCATATAGCCGACCCCGGCCTCGCCCTCGATCGGCACGCCCGAGACCTGCAGGTCGGCGACGTCGCGGTAGATCGTGCGCAGCGACACGCCCAGCGTGTCGGCGAGGCTGCGCGCGGGCAGCGCGGAGCGGCGCCCGCGCAGGGCGTGGATGATCAGGAACAGGCGGTCGGCGCGGCGCATGCGCCATGATCGCGCACGCGCCCACGCCGGCCAAGCTCAGTGCTGCGACCACAGCCCGACCCGGTTGCCTTCGCTGTCGCGGAACTGGGCGAACACGCCCATGCCCTCCGGCAGCGCGGTGCGCGGCACCACCACCTCGCCGTGGTGCGCGGGCACGCGCTGGAGGACCTGGGCGACGTCGTCGACCGACAGGTACACGGTGGTGCCGGCCATCGACGGCGCCATCTGCGGGTGCCTCATCAGCGCGCCGGAGGCGTTGGGCTTGCCGGCGTAGGGGAACACGGCCAGCTCGCCGTCGCCGATCGCCTCGCGCGCCAGGGCGACGCCGAGGATGCCTTCGTAGAAGCGCTGGGCGCGGTCGAGGTCGGCGGCGGGGATCTCGAACCAGGCCGGGACGTTGGGGTTGAGCATCGCGGTTCTCCTCTCGGGGGCGTGCACGTCGCACCGGGACAGGCTGCGCCCGGGCTGCTGACAGCGTGGCGTCAGCGTGCCGCGGCGCGCGCGCGATGCGACAATCGGCGCCCCTTCCAGCGGAACCACGCCATGTCGCCCGCGCCTTCGCCCGTTTCGTCCTCGCTGACGCGGTTCCTGATCGAGGAACAGCGCGCCGGCCGGGTCACCCCCGACCTGCGGCTGCTGATCGAGGTGGTGGCGCGCGCCTGCAAGGGCATCGCGGTGGCGGTCGGCAAGGGCGCGCTGGGCGGCGTGCTCGGCGACGCCGCGGGCGAGGCCGGCGGCGCCAGCATCAACGTGCAGGGCGAGGCGCAGAAGAAGCTCGATGTGCTCAGCAACGAGATCCTGCTCGAGGCCAATGCCTGGGGCGGCCACCTGGCGGCCTGCGCGTCCGAGGAGATGGACCACTGCCAGCCGATCCCGGACGCGTTCCCGCGCGGCAACTTCCTGCTGCTGTTCGATCCGCTCGACGGCAGCAGCAACATCGACGTCAACGTCAGCGTCGGCACGATCTTCTCGGTGCTGCGCTGCCCCGAGGGCGCGGCGCAGGTCGGCGACGGGCACTTCCTGCAGGCCGGGCGCGAGCAGGTCGCGGCCGGCTACTGCATCTACGGGCCGAGCACGATGCTGGTGCTGACGATCGGCCACGGCACGCACGCGTTCACGCTCGACCGCGAGCAGGGCTCGTTCGTGCTGACCCGGCGCGGCATGCAGGTCCCGGCGCAGACCGGGGAATTCGCCGTCAACATGTCCAACCGGCGCCACTGGGAGGCGCCGATGCAGGGCTACGTGGCCGACCTGCTGGCCGGCAGGGAAGGCGCGCGCGGCAAGGACTTCAACATGCGCTGGATCGCCTCGATGGTGGCCGACGTGCACCGCATCCTCACCCGCGGCGGCATCTTCATCTATCCCTGGGACCGCAAGGATCCGTCCAAGCCGGGCAAGCTGCGGCTGATGTACGAGGCCAACCCGATGGCGATGCTGGTCGAGCAGGCCGGCGGCGCGGCCACCGACGGGCGCGCGCGCATCCTCGACATCGCGCCGACCGAGCTGCACCAGCGGGTGCCGGTGTTCCTGGGCTCGCGCGAGGAGGTGGCGGAGGCGACGCGTCGCCACCTCGAGCACGACCGCGCGGCGGCGAAGGCCTGATCCGGCGGCGGATCCCGTGCAGCGATCGCGAACGCAGCCGCCGGACTTCCATCGCGCCCGAAAGGCACGGCGAACCGGCGCTCCCCCTTCCGGCCAGGAACGGGAACCGGTTCACGCGTCCGGGAAGCTGCCGTCCAGGTAGTACCAGCGTCCGTCCTCGCGCACGAAGCGGCTGACCTCGTGCAGCCGCGTCGCCGGGCCGCCGCCGCTGCGGCAGCGGGCGACGAACTCGACGACCGCGGCGCCGGCCGCGCCCTGCTGGTGGCGCCTGACCGACAGGCCCAGCCAGCGCACCGCGGGATCCAGCTCGAGGGCGAACGGACGGGTGGACGGATGCCAGGTGGCGAGCAGGTAGTCGCGCTCGCCGCGGGCGTAGGCGCTGTAGCGCGAGCGCATGAGCTGCTCGGCGGTGCCGGCGACCGCTTCGCCGGCATGCAGCGGCCCGCAACAGGCGGCCAGGGCGCGGCCGGAGCCGCAGGGGCACGGGGGTGGCGATGCGGGGGACATCCCCGCATTGTCCTGCAGGTCGCGCGTCCCTGCCGTGCCGGAAGCCGAGGCCATCGCATACGATGCGGGCATGACGCCCCCGATCCTGCAGCACGACCGCATCGACCGCCTCGCCGACCTGCTCGAGCAGCGCGCGGTGCCCTTCGGCGGCCTCGGGCTGGAAGCGCTGGACGGGTTCTTCTCGGCGCTGGCGGTCGGCCCGCAGGCGATCCCCGGCGCCGACTGGCAGGCGGTGGTGTGGGGTGGCGCGACGCCGCGCTGGAACGACGAGGACGAGGCACGCGAGGTCGCGGCGCTGCTCGAGGAAGCGCGCGAGCTCGCGCTGCGGCGCGCCTGCCACGACGGCGACAGGCTGCCCGAACGGCTGGCGCCGCTGCTGTGGCTGCCAGAGGATCCCGACGCACCGCATCCCGACGAGCTGGACGCCGGCGCGGACTGGGCCGGGGGCTTCCTGCGCGCGGTCGAGCTGTGCGAACCGGCCTGGGACGCATGGCTGGACGAGGACGACTGGATCGCCGCGATCCTCGGCCTGCTCGACCAGCTCGCCAGCGGCGAGGTGCTGGACGAGGCCGATCCGGCCGCGCCGGCCGCGCCGCTGGGCTGGCGCGAGCGCATGGACACCATCGCCGCGCTGCCGGGCATGCTCGCCGACCTGCAGCACCATCGCATCGCCACGCTCACCCCGCGCACGCCGCTGCGCCGCGCCGACGCCCCCGAGCGCAACGATCCCTGCGCGTGCGGCAGCGGGCGCAAGTTCAAGAAGTGCTGCGGCGCGGGCGAGGGGCGCGCGGCACTAGGACGTGCAGGGGCAA
>JAYRKR010000049.1:0-25839 GCA_041905645.1 Luteimonas sp. | reverse complement strand
GGGGGCGGGGGGGGCGCTGCCCCCGGGGCGCGGCCGGCCCCCCCCCCCCCCCCCGCCTCCCCCCCCCCCCCCCCCCCCCCCCCCCGGCGTTGCGGCTTGCGCGGCGCCTGAAGCGCAATGGAGCCTGGCTTTTCGGCAAGCCTGCAATCCGACGCCCCGGTGCGCCCGGCGACCCTTGGGGACGAAATAAAGGAGGAGGCACCCGCCGCCAGGCGGATGCCGGGGGACATTCGTCCCCAAGGGTCGCCGGGCGCACCGGGGCCCTTCGGGTCGCGACGCGACATGCGATCGAATGACAAGCCGAATCCCTTTCCGGAACCGGGCGACGAACCGGATCGAGTTTCGCTGATTCGCCAGATGCACAACGATGTTGTATATTTCGCGCCCCGCACGACCGCGCCCGCGCATGCTCGGCAAGCCCCAATACGTCGCGCTGTCGGAATTCCGCTTCCGGCTCGCGCAGTTCCTGCACTTCAGCGAGGCGGCCGCGCGCGCCGAGGGCATCACGCCGGCGCAGTACCTGCTGCTGCTGCACCTGCACGGCTTCCCCGGGCGCGGCTGGGGCACGGTGGGCGAGCTGGCCGAGCGCCTGCAGGCCAGCCACCAGGGCACGGTGGCGCTGGTGCAGCGCTGCGAGCGCAACGGGCTGGTCGGCAAGCGCCGCAGCCGCCGCGACGCGCGCTGCGTCGAGATCCGGCCGACGCCGCGGGCGCGCGCGCTGGTCGCGCGGATCGCGAAGTGCCATGCGCAGGCGCTGGCGCAGATGGACGACGTGTTCCGCGCCGCCAGCGCGGCCGGCGCCAGCATCGGGATCGAAAGGGCGCCGCGCGGCGCCGAGAAGGCGGATAAACAAGGGGTACGACGTGGAAAAGCGTGATTTCTCCGGCAGCAACCGTCTCCTGCTGCTGTCTGCCTTCGCGGTAGTGATTGGCGGCCTCAGCACGCTCGGCGCGTGGCTGCTGCTGGCGCTGATCCGGTTCTTCACCAACCTGTTCTTCTACCAGACGCTCTCGTTCGCGCAGTCCTCGCCGGCGGACAACCGCCTCGGCGCGTGGGTGGTCCTGGTGCCCGCGCTGGGCGGCCTGATCGTGGGCCTGATGGCGCGCTACGGCAGCGACAAGATCCGCGGCCACGGCATCCCCGAGGCGCTCGAGGCGATCCTGTTCGGCAAGAGCCAGATGTCGGCCAAGGTCGCCGTGCTCAAGCCGCTGTCCTCGGGCGTGGTGATCGGCAGCGGCGGGCCGTTCGGCGCCGAGGGCCCGATCATCATGACCGGCGGGGCCGCGGCCTCGCTGCTCGCGCAGGCCTTCCACCTGACCTCGGCCGAGCGCAAGGCGCTGCTGGTCGCGGGCGCGTGCGCGGGCATGACGGCGGTGTTCGGCACGCCGCTGGCGGCGATCCTGCTGGCGGTGGAGCTGCTGCTGTTCGAGCTGCGCCCGCGCAGCCTGCTGCCGGTGGCGCTGGCCTGCACGGTGGCCGGCTTCCTGCGGCCGCTGTGGGCTGAGCCGGGGCCGCTGTTCGCGATGCAGACGCCGCCCGCGGAGACGATCGCGCTGCTCTCCTGCGTCGCCGCGGGCCTGGCCTGCGGGATGCTGTGCACGGCGATGACCGCGATCCTCTACAAGGTCGAGGACGGCTTCGGGCGGCTGCCGATCCACTGGATGTGGTGGCCGGCGCTGGGCGGGCTGGTGGTGGGCCTGGGCGGCTGGCTGGAGCCGCGCGCGCTGGGCGTGGGCTACGACGTGATCGGCGACCTGCTGGCCAACCACCTGGCGCTGTCGGTGGTGGTCGCGCTGGTGCTGGTGAAGGCGGCGATCTGGGCGGTGGCGCTGGGCTCGGGCACCTCGGGCGGCATCCTCGCGCCGCTGCTGATGATCGGGGCGGGCATGGGCTGCGTGCTCGGCCACTGGCTGCCGGGCGGCGACATCCGGCTGTGGGCGCTGGTGTGCATGGCCGCGACCCTCGGCGGCACCATGCGCGCGCCGCTGATGGCGGTGGTGTTCGCCTTCGAGCTGACCTGGGACACCAACGCGCTGCTGCCGACGATCCTGGGCTGCGTGGTGGCCTACGGCTTCTCGGTGGTGGCGATGCCGCGCTCGATCCTGACCGAGAAGATCGCGCGCCGCGGCCTGCACGTGTACCGCGAATACGGCGTCGACCCGCTGGAGCGGCACTTCGTCAGCGAGGTGATGACGACCGAGGCGGTCACGATCCCGGCCGCGATGCCGGTGCCGGAGGCGCAGGCGCGGTACTTCGGCGCCGGCCAGAAGCACCGCGCCTATCCGGTGGTGGCCGAGGGCGGCCGGCTGCTGGGCATGGTCGACCGCGACGACCTGCCGCCGGAAGTCGTGCAGGACGCCGGCCAGCCGGTAGGCGAGCTGCTGCAGGGCATCGAGGCGCCGCATGCGCTCGCGACCGAGACCTGCCGCGCCGTCGCCTCGCGCATGGCCGCGCTCGACGTGCAGCGCCTGCCGGTGGTGGAGTCGGCGCAGTCGCCGAGGCTGCTCGGCGTGGTCAGCCGCAGCGATCTGCTCAAGCCGGCGCGGCAGCTGCACGAGGAGGAGTCGCGGCGCGAGCGGTTCCTGCGCCGCTGACGTCGCGGCGCCGCGTCAGCGCCAGAAGGGGATCCGCCACGGGTCGTCGGGCTTGCCGCGCCTGTTGTGTGCGACCTGCAGTTCGTGCCGGCCGGGCGTGAGCGCACGCACGTCGATCATCGCCACCAGCGCGGGGCGGTCGGTGCGTGCGTCACTGCCGATCTCGTACCGGAGCGACGCCAGCGGTTTGCCGTCGAGCACCACCGCGTGCATGCGCTGCAGGCAGTCGAGCAGCGCGGCCGCGCGATCGTCGCCGTCCGGCGATGCGGCGGCCTGGCAGTCGGCGTGCAGGATCGGGGAATCGTCCTGCGGGCTGTAGGGCACCACCAGCCGCATGTAGGCCTTGTCGGCGACCGCCGAATCGATGAAGGCGACGGCGGGATCCCGCGCGGGGTTCCGCCGGTCGTCGTAGTGGGCGCCATCGAGCGTGCGCGAGCCGTCGGAAAACGCGGGGAACAGGGAGTAACTACCGACGCTGCGCGGCGCGGCGCCGGAATAGATCGCGAGCAGGACCACGGCGGAGGCGACGAAGAACACGCCGAGGGTCAGCAGGTTGACGCGGTGCTCGCCGCCGTGGCTGGCCAGCAGCGAGAAGGTCGGGTTCGAGGACCGCTGCATGATCCCCGTGCGGCCGTAGAGGCGAAGCACGGCCTTCAGCACGCGCCTGGCCGCGCTGCCTTCGCGCAGCCGGCCGCCGAACCTGCGGTCCGCGAGCATCGCGATCGCCATCGGCGCGAAGACCGCGATCGTGCAGTAGCCGAGCACGCTGGAGACGTCGACCCGCAGGTCCGCGAGCGTGGCGACGCCGATGGTGGCGGCGAAGATGCACGCGATCAGCATGGTGATGTACAGCAGCGTCGAGGCCAGCGTGACGCCGACCGAGAACACGATGGTCGCGCGATTGTCGGCGCGATCGATCGTGGCGTCTCGTCCCGGGTAGCGCGCGGTCTCGATTTCGCGCTGCACCGGGCCCATGCGCAGGCGCTCCCAGCGGATGCCCTTCGGGAAGACCGAGTACATGCCGACCAGCGCGATCCACTGCGCGCGCAGCAGCAGGTGCAACGAGAACGTGCCGGCGAGGATCAGCGCCGCCGATTCCAGGTAGATGTAGACCATCCGGAGTGGCTGCGCCCAATCCGCGTCGAACCGCGGCGACAGGCCGAAATACTGGTCGTCCAGCCAGCCCGGCAGCTGCAACATCGCGAACACCGCCACGCCCGAGATCAGCAGCTCGACCTCCCAGGTCGGGGTGGTGTGGCGCGGCAGGCGGGAAGCGGCATCGTCCGCCGGCGTCGGCGCTGGATCGGTCATCGTCGTCCCCGGGTGGAACCCGCAGGCTGGCAAAGCGTGCGCGGCGATGCAAGTCCGGCGTGCGTTGCCCGTTGCGCGCCCCGACCACCCGGACCGAGGCGGATGAGGCCCTTGTCATGCAGGCGGGCCGCCCGCGCCATTCGAGCCCCGCGCCCGGTTGCCGGCGCGGATGCGGCATCCACAATTCCGTGCCGGCACGGGCGCGCAGCCGTCGCGGGCATGCCGGGCCGGCCGTCGGTGGCGGTGCGCTCAGCGCGCGCGCCGAACCAGCGTGCGGTCGACCGGCCCGCGCTTCTGCCAGTCCGGCGTCGTACCGGTGGCGGGATCCGTCGCCGGTCGCAGCGACTCGCCGTAGGCCGGCTGCCGCAACGCTGGCAAGCGTGCGGCCGCGGGCACGGTGGCGGCGGCCGCACCGTCGTACTGCGGCGCCAGGTCGCTGCCCGCGAAGATCCCCAGCGGCGAATAGCCCGCGTACCCCGGGAACACGGACCCGATCCGGTTGTTGCCCATCCGCCGCACCAGCAGCTCCGACAGCACGCGGCGGAAGTCGGTGGTCACCGGCACGTCGCCGAAGTAGGGCGAGAGGATCTCCGGGTCCAGTCCCGCCCAGCCGCCGTAGAGCCTGCGCCCGTTGACCGCGCCGCCGAGCACCAGCAGCGGATTGCCGTAGCCGTGGTCGGTGCCGCCGCTGCCGTTCTGGCGCACGCGGCGGCCGAACTCCGACTGCACCACCACGGTCACGCGGCCGAGCTCGCCGCCGGCCTTGAGCTCCCCGTAGAACGCGGACAGGGCCTGCGACAGCTCGGCGACCATGTTCTGGTAGTAGTGGTAGCCGTCGCCCGCGGTGCCCTGGCCTTCGTGCGTGTCCCAGCCGCCGAGGTCGAGCGCGGCGTAGCGCATTCCGAGGTCGAAGCGGATCGACTGCGCGACCGTCCACAGCTGCCGCGCGAACCCGCTGTCCGGCCAGTTGGCGGGCATGTCGGCATAGGGCCGCGTGGCGATCACGCGCAGCGAGGCGTCGGCACGGCGGCCGGCGCCTTCCAGGCCGGTCCGCCCCTGCCACAGCGAGGCCAGCGTCTCGTTCACGCCCCTGAAGCCCGCGGGCGAATCGTCGCGGGCCTGCTGCCACGCCCAGGCGCCGGCGTTGAGCGCGAAGCCGTCCGGATCCTCCATGGTCAGCGCCTGCGATGCGCCGAGCAGGTTGGTCGGGGTGCGGCTGTTCACCGCCAGCGCCGGCATGATGGCGCCGGCCGGCGCATCCGGCTGCGAGTTCCAGGCGCGGGTGATCCAGCCGGTGCCGATGCCGTGCTGGCCCGGCGTGCCGAGGTCGAGGTAGAGCTGGGCGTCGAAGTGGCTGCGCGTCACGGTCGTCAGCAGCCCGCAGGCGTGCACGATGGCGAGGCGGCCGTCGGTCCAGACGTCGCGCAGGCCGGTGGCGGACGGATGCAGGCCGAAACCGGTGGCCGCGCCGTTGGCCAGCGTGAGCGGCAGCGCGGCATAGGCGCCCGAGGCGGCGATCGACAGGTCCGGCCGCGCCTCCTCGTAGAAGGCGCGGTCGTTGCCGGAAACCGGCGGCACCAGGTTGAGGCCGTCGATGCCGCCGCGCAGGAACACGTGGACGAGGGTGTCGTAGCCGTTGCCCGCCGCCCGCGCGGGATCGGAGAAGAACAGCGAGGGGCCGGCCACCGCGCCGGCGACGGCGCTGGCGCAGCAGCCCTTGAGGAACTGGCGCCGGTCCAGGCGCAGCCGGTCGGGATTCGAGCGTGCCATCGGCGACTCCTCAGCGGGCCAGGAATTCGGGGGACATGAGCACCAGCGACACCATCGAGCGCAGGCGCTGCTGGTTGTAGTGCTTCTTCAGGTCGTTGGCCGACCAGGCGTCGGTGTCGGCGACGACATCGCCGGCGGCACCGTTCTGGCGCATGAAGTCGACCAGCACGTTGCGGCGCGCCGGCAGGTAGCCGAGCAGGCGCCTGCACCAGAAGTCGACCAGGTTGGTCGAGGTCCACGACGGCACGCCGCTGCGGGTGGCGGCGAGGATCGGCAGCAGCGGCGTCCCGCCGTCGTCCTCGGCTTCGGTGAGCCAGTTGAGCAGCTTCCAGGTCATGCCCAGGCTGTTGGAGCCCGACCACGCCGTCGCGGTGTCGGGGTAGCCGTTGGGCGCCGGCCAGTCGTACGGCGTGTGGCCGGTGAAGGCCATGCGCCACATGAACTCGTCGCTCCTGCCGTCGTCCACGCGCGGCGTCCAGTCGCTGCCGGAGGCGCGCAGCGCCGCGGCCACCGCCTCGAAGGGGCGCCGGATCTTCTGGCCCCAGTCGTACAGCGCGGCGTCCGAGGTGAGGATGTGGCGCAAGGTGCGCGCGATCTGGTCGGGCTGCTTCCAGTTGGCGCGGAACACCGCCGCGGCGCTGTCGACCAGCGGCTGGCTCGGCCGGTCGGCGAAGAAGCGGCGGATCAGCTTCCGGCAGATGAACCTCGCCACCCGGGGATGGCTGGCGAGGCGGTCGAGGATGTCGCGGCCGTCCTTGAGCGCGGGCTGCTCGGGGTTGAGGAACATGCCGAGCGGGAACTTCGGGCCGGCATCGTGCCAGGTGGAGCGGTAGGCGAACGTGCCGTCGTTCTCGGTGGGGAACTCCCAGTGCCCGTCCTTCACCGTCCAGCCGGTGAACGCCGACGCCGTCTCGTAGACGTCGATGTCGGTGTAGCCGATCGGGTACGACGGATCCTCCGGGCAGGGCGGCACCTGGAAGGGGTCGACGAAGCCCAGGTAGTTCTCCGTGCCGAAGGTGTGCAGCTCCATCAGCTCGCGCGCGAAATTCTCGTTGGGGCCGGCGCGGGTGTTGGAGCGGTTGTCGAGGAAGTAGAGCATCGCCGTGCTCCGTGCCACCGCCTCGAGCATGGCGCGGAAGTTGCCGAGGGCGTTGGCGCGGATGACGTCGCGGTCGTAGTGCACGTAGACCGGCGCGGCCGAGTAGTCGCTGGCCATGACGTTGAAGTGGTCGTGCCAGAACGACACCACCACCTCGCGCAGCTGCCGCTTCGAGTGCACCGCGCGCACCAGCGCGGCGCGCTGCACCTCCCAGGCCGGGCGCATGCGCACTTCCCATTCGGGGTCGCCCAGCACGTGGTCGGCCCACAGCTGCTGCAGGCTCTTGCCCAGGGTGGTGTAGCCGGCCGCGGACAGGCGCGCCTCGACCGCCCCGTCGTCGATGGATTCCCAGGCGAGCTGGCGGTCGACCCAGGCGGCCAGGCGCGCGGCATCGCTGCCGCCGAGCGCGTCGAACGCGACGACGTCGGCTGCGGTCGCGCCGTAGGTCATGTTGCCGAGCGCGCGGACCGCCAGCGGCGGCCGCGCCAGGGTGATGCGGACCGGCCTCGACGCGCCCGCCATCGACGGCGCCACGGAGGCGTCGGGCGGCAGCGGCGCGGAGGCGTCCGGAACCGCGGACATCGCGTCGTCGCCGTTCGAGCCGTCGTCCATGAGCGGCGTGACCGCGTTGGAAACGGCGGCCCGCGCCGGCGGCGCGTTGAAATGCAGCGGCCGGCCATGGCCGTAGCGCCGTTCGAGCGCCTCCCTGGCGCGCGCGACCTCGTGCGCGTGCCCGACTTCGCCGGCGTCGGCCACCTGCACGCCGGGCGTCGCCGGCCGCGCGGCAGGCCCGGGCGGGCGTCCTTGGTCCGTCGGCGACAGGAAATCCGCCGGTGCGGGGCACTGCAGGGGCGAATCGGAGACACGCGGCGCGGGTGCCGCGCTGGGCGACATCAAGTTCGGCATGGGTCTTCCCCGGTTGGCGCTCCCCTGTCCGGACAGTATGCGGGCATCCGGCAGCCGGATTGTGATGGCTTCCGCAGACCCTGCGCGGGCCGGGTTTGGGCGCCGCACTGGCAGGACCGGCTCGGACCGCACCCGCGGCGCAGGACGTCGCGATCGGGAAGGACACCGCCAGCACCTCGACGAGGGCGGTCGCGAACGCGCCCTCGTGCGGGCCCGGTGGCAGGCCGGTCCCGTCGCCGCCGGCAGCGCGACCACCGCCTCGCGGCGGACGGGCAGGGTGTCCATGTCGCCGCGCGCGTGCAGGCCATCCGTTGCGGCGATGGAACGATGGGATGACGCGCGACGCCTCGCCGATCCGGCGTTCCCGGCGCAGAATGCCGGACTCCCCCGACCATGGACCGCGCCATGACCACGAAAGCCTACGGCACCCACGCCGCCGACAAGCCGTTCGAGCCCATGGACATCCAGCGCCGCGCGCCCGGCCCGCGCGACGTGCAGATCGAGATCGCCTATTGCGGCGTCTGCCACTCCGACCTGCACACCGCGCGCTCGGAGTGGGGCGGCACGTTGTATCCCTGCGTGCCGGGCCACGAGATCGTCGGCCAGGTCAGCGCGGTCGGCGGCGAGGTGGAGGGCTTCGAGGTCGGCGACACCGTCGGCGTCGGCTGCCTGGTCGACAGCTGCCGGCACTGCGCGGCCTGCGACGAGGGGCTGGAGCAGTACTGCGAGAACGGCTTCGTCGGCACCTACAACGGCCCGACGCCGGACGCGCCCGGGCACACCCTGGGCGGCTACTCGCAGCGGATCGTGGTGGACGAGAAGTTCGTCCTGCGCATCCGCCACCCGAAGGCGCAGCTGGCCGCGGTGGCGCCGCTGCTGTGCGCGGGCATCACCACGTACTCGCCGCTGCGGCACTGGAACGTCGGCCCGGGCAGCAAGGTCGGCGTCGTCGGCATCGGCGGGCTGGGCCACATGGGCATCAAGCTCGCGCACGCGATGGGCGCGCACGTGGTCGCCTTCACCACCAGCGAGAACAAGCGCCAGGACGCGCGCGACCTCGGCGCCGACGAGGTGGTGGTCTCGCGCAACGCCGCCGAGATGAAGGCGCACGCGGGCAGCTTCGACTTCATCCTCGACACCGTCGCCGCCAGCCACGACCTCGACGCGTTCTCGTCGCTGCTCAAGCGCGACGGCACCCTGGTGCTGGTCGGCGTGCCCGAGCACCCGCACCCGAGCCCGAACGTCGGCAACCTGATCTTCAAGCGCCGCGCGATCGCCGGCTCGCTGATCGGCGGCATCGCCGAGACCCAGGAGATGCTGGACTTCTGCGCCGAGAAGGGCATCGTCTCCGAGATCGAGATGATCCGCGCGCAGGACATCGACAGGGCCTACGACCGCATGCTGCGCAGCGACGTGAAGTACCGCTTCGTGATCGACAACGCCACGCTGGCGGGCTGAAGCCGCCCCAATCCCCGTGCCTGTCCCCGGGGCGACGGTGGGGCGCGACGTTTCCCGCCGGGGGCGGCGCCCTCGTGGGAGCGGCTTCTGTGGGAGCGGCTTCAGCCGCGAGCTTTCCCGGCACATCCGCCGGACACCTGCATGTCGCAGCCACGCGGGATTTGGCAGGCTGTCGGCTCCCAGGACCGGAGCCGACCATGCAGCGTCCCCGCCACTTCTCGATGCTCCGCGACTTCCAGCTGGCCGACTGGTTCACCCTGGCCAACGCCTTCTGCGGCACCGGCGCGATCTTCGCGGCGATGCGCTTCCTGCACGAGGGCGTGGTCCGCGACCTGATGGTCGGCATGGCGCTGATCCCGCTGGCCTTCATCTTCGACGCCCTCGACGGCCGCGTCGCGCGCTGGCGCAAGGTCGCCTCCACGCTCGGCCGCGAGCTCGATTCGCTGGCCGACGTGATCTCCTTCGGCGTCGCCCCGGCCGCGCTGGGCTACGCCTGCGGCCTGCAGGGCGGCTGGGACTGGGTGGTGCTCAGCTATTTCGTCGGCTGCGGCGTCAGCCGCCTGGCGCGCTACAACGTCACCGCCGAGACCCTCGCCGACGGCGGCGACAAGGTGAAGCACTTCGAAGGCACGCCGATCCCGACCAGCCTGGCCATCGTCGTCGTGCTGGCGGTCGCTGCGCACCTGGGACGGATCGGCGACGGCGGGCTGTGGCTCGGGGCGTGGCGGCTCGGGCCCTGGCAGCTGCATCCGCTGGTGCTGGTCTACGCGCTGTCCGGCTCGCTGATGATCAGCAAGACCCTGCGCATCCCCAAGCCCTGAGCCGCACGAACGGCAACGTTCCCGTTGCTATGATCGCGGCAGCCGGAGGAGGCGAAGATGCAGGACGACAGGCAGGGCGGAAGCGGAAACCCGGGCGACCCCGGGTCGGAGCCCGGGGCAGGCTTCGACGCGCTGGCCCGCCAGTACTGGAACGCCTGGGGCGAAGCCCTCCGGGCGGCCGCGCCGGGCGCGGCGCAGTCCGGCGCGCAGCCCTGGCAGGAAGCGCTGGACTGGTGGGGGCGGCTCGCCCGGGGCGGTCGCCAGGACGGCAACGACGCCATCGAGCGCTTCAACGCGCAGTCGCGGCAGTGGTTCGGGCAGATGCAGCAGGTGGCGGCGCGATTCGCCGGCCAGCCGGCGAGCGCGGCGGACGTCGCCAGGGCCTGGAAGGGCGCGCTGGAGTCGGCCGGCGGCAATCCCTTCCTCGACCTGCTGCACGGCATGCGCGGGCCCGGGCTGCAGGGCTTCGAGCAGTGGTTCGAGCAGGCCTCGCCCTGGCTCGAGGGACTGCGCGGCGAGTCGCTGTCGTGGCTGCGGATGCCGGCCTTCGGCTTCGCCCGCGAGCACCAGGAGCGCTGGCAGAAGCTGGCGCTGGCGATGGCCGACTACCAGCAGCATGCGCAGGCCTACGACGGGCTGATGCGCCAGGCCACGCGCGAGGCGTACGCGATCTTCGAGGACAGGCTGGCCGAGCGCGAGGAGCCGGGCCGCCAGCTGCAGTCGGCGCGCGCGCTGTTCGACCTGTGGGTCGATGCCGCCGAGGAGGCGTACGCGAAGATCGCGCTGTCGCGGGAGTTCCGCGATGCCTACGGCCGGCTGGTCGACGCGCAGATGCGCCTGCGCGCCGGCGTGCAGCGCGAGGTCGAGCACGCGAGCGCGCTCTTCGGCATGCCCACCCGCACCGAGATCGATGCCGCGTACCGCAAGATCGTGGAGCTCGAGCGCCAGCTGCGGCGCATGCGCGATGCCGCCGCTGCGCCCGCGCCCGCCAAGGCGGCTGCCGCCGGACGGAACAAGCCGGCGGCGAAGGCGTGGCCCGCGAGCGCCGCCGGTGCCGACGCGAAACCGAAGGCGAAGCCGCCCGGCACCGGGCGGTCGCAGCGGGCGCTGCGCACCGTGGCGAGCCGGCGCGGCCCCGCGCCGGTGCCGCCGGACAACGCGCCCCCCGGGAAGCCGGGCGCGACCGGCGCCGGCAAGGGGAAGCGCTGAGATGGCCGGACCGCTCGACATCACCCCGGACCGGCTCGCCGCCGAGGCCGCGGAGTTCCAGCGCAAGCTCGCCGCCGGCCTGCAGGTGCTGCGCGAGGTCGACGACGTCGACTACGGCGCCACCGCCAAGGAGGAAGTCTGGCGCGACGGCAAGGTCGTGCTGTACCGCTACCGCGGCGAAGGCCGGCCGACGGCGAAGGTGCCGCTGCTGGTCTGCTACGCGCTGGTCAACCGCCCCTACATGGTCGACCTGCAGGCCGACAAGTCGATCGTGCGCAACCTGCTGGCGCGCGGCGAGGACGTCTACATCATCGACTGGGGCTACGCCGACCGTTCCGATCGCTACCTGACGCTCGAGGACTACATCGAGCGGTTCCTCGGCGGCGCCGTCGACCACCTCCGCGGCACGCACGGCCTGGACGCCGTCAACCTGCTCGGCATCTGCCAGGGCGGCGCGTTCTCGCTGTGCTATTCGTCGCTGCACCCGGGCAAGGTGCGCAACCTGGTCACGATGGTCACGCCGGTCGATTTCCACACCGACGACAACATGCTGTCGAACTGGACCCGCGGCATGGACGTGGACCTGTTCGTCGACACGCTCGGCAACGTGCCGGCGGACCTGATGAACCTGTGCTACCTGACGCTCAAGCCGTGGCGGCTGTTCGCGCAGAAGTACGTCGGGCTGGTCGACATTCTCGACGACAGGCGCGCGGTCGAGGACTTCCTGCGCATGGAGAAGTGGATCTTCGACTCGCCCGACCAGGCCGGCGAGGCGTTCCGGCAGTTCATCAAGCAGTTCTACCAGGGCAACGGCTTCGTCAACGGCGGCATCGTGATCGGCGATCGCGAGGTGCACCTGGGCCTGGTCGAAATGCCGGTGCTCAACATCTACGCCGAGCAGGACCACCTGGTGCCGCCGGCGGCGTCGAAGCGGTTGAAGGAACTGGTCGGCACCGGCGACTACAGCGAGCTGTCCTTCCGCGGCGGCCACATCGGCATCTATGTGTCCGGCCGGGCGCAGAAGGAGGTGCCGGGGACGATCCACGAATGGCTGGCGAAACGCTCCGGCTGAAGCGGGCGCGAGCACGGCCGCCGGCCGCGTGCGGATGGGCGCTGGCCTGCGCCTGCCTGCTGGCCGTCGGCACGGCCGGCGCCTCGCCGCCGCCGCCGACGGAGGACGCGCGCGCCGCGCGCGAGATCGCCGGCTTGATCGACGCGCTGGGACGCTCGGATTGCCGGTTCGAGCGCAACGGCCGCTGGTACGACGCGGCCCGCGCACGCACGCACCTGCAGCGCAAGTACGACTGGGCGCGCCGGCGCGGGCTGGCGGGCACGGCCGAGCAGTTCATCGAGCGCGCGGCCAGCCGCAGCAGCGTCAGCGGCCGGGCCTACCGCGTGCGCTGCGCCGGCCGGCCGGATACGGATGCGCAGGCGTGGTTCCGGGAGGCGCTGGGGCGCCTGCGGGCCCGGGGCGTTTAACGGCGGACGCGCTAGACTCCCTCATCCCCGGCCACGCACCGTCCCGATGAACCAGCCGCAGCGCTTCACCCGTTCGATCAACGATCGCGTCCTCGCCGGCGTGATGGGCGGCATCGCGCATCGCTACGGCTGGAACTCGACGCTGCTGCGCGCGATCTACGTCGTCGTGTCGGTGGCCTCCGCGGCGTTCCCCGGCATCCTGGTCTACCTGATCCTGTGGCTGCTGATGCCCGAAGGCGACGATTGAGCGAAGCGGGCGCCGCACCGCGGACGCCGCCGCCGGCATCCGCCGCGGTGCGGGCGGCCGGCGCGCTGTGGACGCTGCCCAACACGCTGGCCGGCCTGCTGCTCGGCGTCGCCGGCGTCCCGTTCGGCGCGCATGCGCACGTGGGCCGGCGCGAATGCGCGCTGGTGTTCCATCGCTGGCCCTGGGGGCCGGGCGGGGCGATCACGCTCGGCAACGTGATCCTGCACACCGGCGACACGCTCGATTCGCCTTGCACGACCTATGCGCATCGCGCCGGCCTCGGCGACGAGGCGCCGATCGTGCTGGCCGACCACGAACGCGCGCACGTGTTCCAGTACATGGCGCTCGGGCCTCTGTTCCTGCCGCTGTACCTGCTGTGCGGCGGCATCAGCGTGCGCAACCGCTTCGAGCGTGCGGCGGACCGGTACGCGCTGACGGGGCGCGGCTGGTGGCCCTGGTAATCGCCCTGCCGACGAACGGTCGCCGCGTTTTACATCCGGGTAACGGTCGCTGCGATAACCTGCTCGCGTCGAAGAAAAAGCGGAAGGCGAAAGCCGGAAGCAATCGCTTCGACGACAGAAGGCTCAGCCGGACGGAGAAATCCGCCAGACTGGGCCTTCTACTTTGTGGGCGCTTCCTGATCGAAGCGCACCGCCGCTTGCGCCGCAAATCAGTCGCATGGCGCGCAGCGCGTAGGTATCGCTTCAGGTCATCCTCGCAAGCCACGGCCGCTTCGCGCATCGATCGGTGCGGCGATGCGGCGCCCGGCGCGGGCTCTCTTTCCGCGCATCGGCTCCCGCGGGCACGGCCTGAACACGGACGCCGGGACATGCGCTACGCTCCTCCGGAAACGGGGAGGGCAGGGCATGAGCCGAGGGGATAGCTGGGTGGCGTTGACGCCTTGGTCCTTCTTCCTGCCGACGCTGCTCGCCGCGGCGCTGGGCGTTTTCCTCGCCGATGCCGCCGGCCGGCTCGTCTTCGGCGCAGACGTCGATGCGGACCACGCGACCGCCGCCGCCGATGCCGCGCACGCCGCGGCGCCGGCAGGGCCGCAGGCGCCCGCGCGGCCCGCGGAGCCGTCGGCCGCGGCGTCCGCGACGGCCCGGGATGCCGCGACCGGCGCCACCGCCGCGGCGCGTGCGACAGCGCTGCCGGTGCTGGAACCCGCCAGGCTGCCGGGACCGACCGTGGCGCGTCGCGACGGCGAGGAGCGCGCCTGCATCAACGGCACGGTCGCGCGCCGGGCCTCCAACGGCTGGGAGCAGGAAATGGCGGAAGACGCGCCGGCACGCTGCCTGGCCACGTCTCCCTGAAGCCCGGGGAGGGTCAGCCGCTCCCGGCCGATGCGAGCTCGACGATGCTGTCCCCGAGCCGCACGGCGTCCGGCCCGAATCGGCGCTCGGCGAACACGATCCCGCCGTCCCCCGCCAGCACCACGCTGCTGCAGCGCGTGCCGTAGCGCTCGCCGCGCACGAACGGCGGCGACAGCGCGCGCTCCAGCGCCAGGCCGACGCCGGTGTCGGGCAGCGCGTCGTCGGGTGCGACGGTGGTGTCGGCCAGCGCATCGAACAGCGGCGCCAGCGCCGGCAGGTCGAAGGACGCCGCGTCCGCCGCGCCCGATGCCAACCACGCCGACAGCGCGCGCGTGGCGTGGGCGCTCTTCGGCCATGGCGCGTCGAACGCACCGTTGGACATCGCGTGCAGCCCGGGTTCCACCGCGTGCGTGGCGAAGCCCGGATGGTTGGTCGCGAACGCCAGCGCGTCGCCGTCCCAGGCCAGCAGGTTGAAACGGCCGAACTCCGGCGCGATCGGCGCCAGCGCGCCGAGCGCGTCGCCGGCCGACGAGGCGCCGCGCGCGAAGTCACGCACCAGCGCGCCGCGGGAGCGCGGCGCGGCTTCGCCGGCGGTTCCGGCGCGCACGTTGGTCACCGCCGCCAGCCGCCGGCCAGTGGACGCCTGCAGCCAGCTGCCACCCTGCAGCAGGTCGCGGCCGCCGTAGACGCCGGGCGCCTCCGGATCGAAGCCCGCCGCAGCGGTCGGGCGCGCGTGGAACTCGTCGCGGTTGGCGATCAGCGCGAGCGGGAAGCGCGGATGCACGCGCCAGGCGATGGCGATCAGGCACATGCGGCGATGCTAGCGCAGCGGCCGCGGCGGCGCGCTTTCAGGCGCTGCGCCGGTCCGCGTGCGCAGGCGGCGCGGCCGCGGCCTCCTTGCGCTCGCTGTAGCGGTCGACCAGCCAGGGCGCGATGTCGCGGGTGAGCAGGGTGAACTTGACCAGTTCCTCCATCACGTCGACCACGCGGTCGTAGTACGCGGAAGGCCTCATCCGCCCGGGCTCGTCGAACTCCTGCCAGGCCTTGGGCACCGACGACTGGTTGGGGATCGTCAGCATCCGCATCCAGCGGCCGAGCACGCGCATCTGGTTGACCGCGTTGAACGACTGCGAGCCGCCCGAGACCTGCATCACCGCCAGGGTCTTGCCCTGGGTCGGACGGATCGAGCCCTCGCTGAGCGGGATCCAGTCGACCTGCGCCTTCATGATCCCGGTCATCGCGCCGTGCCGCTCCGGCGAGCACCACACCATCGCTTCCGACCAGCGCACCAGCGCGCGCAGTTCCTGCACCTTCGGATGGGTGGCCGGCGCGTCGTCGGGCAGGGGCAGGCCGGACGGGTCGAACAGCCGCGGCTCCGCGCCCAGCGCCTCGAGCAGGCGCGCGGCCTCCTGCGCCAGCAGCCTGCTGTAGGAACGTGCGCGCAGCGAGCCGTACAGCAGCAGCACCCGCGGCGGATGCACGGCATTGCCGATCGGGTCGAAACGGACGGGCAAGGGGGCTTCGAGCAGCGAGGCCTCCACGTTCGGCAGGAGTGCGGAATCAGCCAACGCGGTTGCCCCGTGCGTCGATCACCACCTCGCCGTCCTCCTTGGCGAACGGGCCACGCTGCGGCGACGGCAGCAGGTCGAGCACCGTTTCCGACGGCCGGCACAGCCGCGTGCCCAGCGGCGCGACCACGATCGGGCGCTGGATCAGGATCGGGTGCGCCAGCATCGCGTCGAGCAGCGCGTCGTCGTCGAGCGCCGGATCGTCCAGCCCCAGCTCCGCGTACGGCGTGCCCTTCTCGCGCAGCACCGAGCGCACCGGGACGTCCATCGCCGCGATCAGCGCGGCGAGCGTCGCGCGATCCGGCGGATCCTTCAGGTATTCGACCACGCGCGGCTCGATGCCGGCGTTGCGGATCATCGCCAGCACGTTGCGCGAGGTGCCGCAGGCGGGGTTGTGGTAGATGGTGATGTCCTGGTCGCTCATGTCGCGGTCCTCGTCGAGGGAAGGGGGAGAGGCCCGAGCAGGCGGTGCAGCGCCAGCCCGAGCGCGGCGCCGGCCAGTTCGGCCAGCGCGAAGCCGGGAACGTCCGCCGGCGCGATGCCGGCGAAGCTGTCGCTGAACATGCGCCCGAACGCGGCCGCCGGATTGGCGAACGCGGTCGAGGACGTGAACCAGTAGGCCGCGCCGATCCAGGCCGCGACCATCGCCGCCGCGCGCTGCCGGGGCGCGCGCAGCACCAGCAGCAGCAGCCCGGCGGTGGCGACCAGTTCGCCCAGCCACTGGCCGCCGCCCTCGCGCGCCCGCGTCGCCCATTGCAGGATCGGCAGTTCGAACATCGCGTGGGTGAGCCAGGCACCACAGGCCGCGCCGGCGAGCTGCGCGAGGACATAGGCGCCGAGCAGGGCCAGCGGCAGCTCGCCGCGCGCGGCGAAGGCCAGGCTCACCGCGGGATTCATGTGCGCGCCGCTCACCGGGCCGAACGCCTCGATGAGCAGGTACAGCGCCCCGGCCGTGGCCAGGGTGTTGGCGAGCAGGGCGATGGCCATGTTCCCGCCGGCCAGGCGCTGCGCCATGATCCCCGAGCCGATCACCGCGACCAGCAACAGCCCGGTCGCGAGGAATTCGGACAGCACGCGTTGCGGGACGCTCATGCGCCCGCTTCCGGCGCGCGCGCCGCGTCGCACCGCGGAGCGGCATCGCAGCCCGCACCGCCGCAGCAGTTCTCGGTGAGGTAGGCGAGCAGGGCGTTCATCCGCCCGAAGCCGGCGCTGACGCGGATGCTGCGGCCCTCGCGCACGTCGGACACCAGCCCGGCCGCGCGCAGCACGTTGAGGTGGGCGGTCAGGGTGGCCGCGGGGATGCCGAGGCGTTCGCGCAGTCCGCCGACCGCCATCCCGGCCGGACCGGCCGCGACCAGGGCGCGGAAGGCGGCGAGCCGGTGCTGGTGGGACAGCGCCGCAAGGGCGGCGAGGGCGTCGTCGGTCTGCATAATTCCATTATTCCGAAAATATGGAATCAGCGTCAAGCCAGTCACCCATGCGCGGCCGCGAGAAACCTAAACCGCCGGTGAATCCGCCCGACCCGGATCCGCCGGAATGTCGATCCGCGCGCATCCGCTTCGACGATTCACGCAAGCACGGCCAAGCGGCACTGCCCGATCCGGCCGAACATCCCCCCATGGAGCCGAGGAACCGCCATGAGCTACGTCGATGGATTCGTCCTGCCCGTCCCGCAGAAGAACCTGGCCGCCTACCGCCGGCTCGCGCGCAAGGCCGGCGCGATCTGGAAGGAATACGGTGCGCTGGAGTACGTCGAGTGCGTCGCCGACGACGTCCAGCCCGGCAAGGTCACCTCGTTCCCGCAGAGCGTGAAGCTCAAGCCCGGCGAAGTGGTGGTGTTCTCGTGGATCGTCTACGCCTCGCGCGCGCAGCGCGACCGCGTCAACAAGAAGGTCATGGCCGACCCGCGCATCGCGGCGATGGATCCCAAGTCGATGCCCTTCGACGGCAAGCGCATGTTCTGGGGCGGGTTCAAGCCGATCGTCGAGCTGTGAGCGTGGCGCCCGGTCGCGCGGAGGCGGTCGGGTCGCGGCAACAATCTCCGTTCCATCCCGCCATCCGGATCGTCCGGCAGCCTGCCGGACGGCGCGAAGGCCTCGACACCCGAAGGAGAAGACCATGAATGCCCAGGCCATCCGCAGTGCGCTGTCCGCGCTGGTTCCGCTGCTGCTCGCCAGCGGCGTCGCCGGCGCCGCCGCCGTGACCTACGACATCGATCCCGACCACACCTATCCCAGCTTCGAGGCCGACCATTTCGGCGGGCTGTCGGTGTGGCGCGGCAAGTTCAACCACAGCAGCGGCAAGGTCACGCTCGACAAGGCCGCCGGCACCGGCACCGTCGAGGTCGACATCGATCCGGCCAGCGCCGACTTCGGCAACGACGCGCTGAGCGAGCACGCGCAGGGCCCCGACCTGTTCGACGTCGCCAAGTACCCCAGGGCTTCCTACAAGGGCCGCCTGGAGGGCTTCGTCGACGGCAAGCCCACGCGGGTGGCCGGCGAGCTGACCCTGCACGGCGTGACCCGCCCGGTCGAGCTGAAGATCAACAGCTTCAAGTGCATGCCGCATCCGGTGCTCAAGCGCGAGGTGTGCGGCGCGGATGCGCTGGCGACGATCCAGCGCGACCAGTTCGGGATGGCGGCGGGCAAGGACTACGGGTTCGGCATGGCGGTGACGCTGCGGATCCAGGTCGAGGCGATCGCGCAGGCCGGCGCCGCCAAGTAGGCGGGGATCCGCGCCCGCCGCGCCGGCCCCTACGAATCCTATCGGTATCGAGCCCCTCTCCCGCTTGCGGGAGAGGGGATGGGGTGAGGGCGCGCCGGGTCGCCGCGCGACTGCCGGGTGGATAGCGGCTCGCCGGCGCGTGCAAGCAGGATCGCGAGCCGAACCCTCACCCGGCGCTTGCGCGCCTCCCTCTCCCGCAGGCGGGAGAGGGGTTGGGGTGAGGGTGCGCCAGGTCGCCGCGCGGCTGCCGGATGGGTGGCTGCGCCCGCGCCTGCGGGCGGGATCGAGAGCCGGACCCTCACCCGGCGCTTCGCGCCTCCCTCTCCCGCAGGCGGGAGAAGGGGCTCTGCGCGAGAGAGGGGCTTTACGCGCAGTCGCGCGCCTTGGCCAGCAGCAGCTCGCGCTCGCGCGCGTTGCGGGTCATGCCGGCGGCGCGCTCGAACTCGGCGCGCGCCTCGTCGCGGCGGTCCAGGCGCCGCAGCAGTTCGCCGCGCACGCTGGGCAGCAGGTGGTAGTTCTGCAGCGCGCGCTCGTCGGCCAGCGCGTCCACCGCCGCCAGCCCGGCGTCCGGGCCGGACGCCATCGACACGGCCACCGCGCGGTTGAGATCGACCACGGGCGAGGGCATCACGCCGGCCAGCGCGTCGTACAGCGCGACGATGCGGGGCCAGTCGGTCGCCTCGGCCGTGGCGGCGCGCGCGTGGCAGGCGGCGATCGCGGCCTGCAGCGCGTAGGGCCCGCGTGCACCGCCCAGGCGCACGGCGCGCTCCAGGGCGTCCAGGCCGCGCCGGATCAGCATCTGGTCCCAGCGCCCGCGGTTCTGGTCGGGCAGCAGGACCGGCTCGCCGTCGGCGCCCACGCGCGCCTTGCTGCGCGACGCCTGCAGTTCCATCAGCGCCAGCAGGCCGTGGACCTCGGGCTCCTGCGGCATCAGCCCGGCGAGGATGCGGCCCAGGCGCAGGGCCTCCTCGCACAGCGCCGGGCGCAGCCAGTCCTCGCCGGCAGTGGCCGAATAGCCTTCGTTGAAGATCAGGTAGATCACCTCGAGCACCGAGGCCAGGCGCTCGATGCGGTCCTCGCCGCGCGGCACCTCGAACGGCACCTCCTTCTCCGACAGCGTGCGCTTGGCGCGCACGATGCGCTGCGCCATGGTCGGCTCCGGCACCAGGAAGGCGCGCGCGATCTCGTCGGTGGACAGGCCGCCGAGCAGGCGCAGCGTCAGCGCCAGCCGCGCCTCGCGCGGCAGCACCGGGTGGCAGGCGGTGAACACCAGCCGCAGCAGGTCGTCGCCGATGTCGTCGTCGAGCCTGTCGTCGGCGTCAGACGCGGCCATGTCCTGCTGCTCCTCCAGCTCGCGCGCGATCTCCGCGTGCTTGCTCCACTGCAGCTTGCTGCGGCGCAGGCGGTCGATGGCGCGGTGCTTGGCGGTGGCCATCAGCCAGGCGGCCGGGTTGTCCGGCACGCCGTCGCGGGGCCAGCGCTCGAGCGCGGCGACCAGCGCGTCCTGCGCCAGTTCCTCCGCCAGCCCGACGTCGTGGACCATGCGGGCGAGCGCCGCGATCAGCTTGGCCGATTCGATCCGCCAGACCGCCTCGATCGTGCGATGGATATCCGTCGTCGTCGCCATGGCGACGGATCACAACATCGTCGCCCCGCATGCGCAAGGGCCGGCGCGGGGCATCGGCCCCCGGGGCGGCCCGGTGCGCGTCGGCACCGGCCGGCGTCCCGAGCGCGGACGATGGCGTTTCCATGGCAGGTCCCTCGTCCGCGCCGCGCGGCGCCCGGCCGCCGGCGGGGCGCATGGCGGCTTGGCGGAAGCGTCGGTCCGGCGCGGCTACTGCTTCGCCGCGAGCTGCGCGCGCAGGCGTTCTTCCTGCTCGCGCGCCTCGGGGGTGAAGGCCTCGCCGAAGTCCTCGGCCTCGAAGACCGGGCGGATCTCGACCTCGAAGGCGTCGCCGTCCGGGTTCGGGATGCGCCGCGCCCATTCGATCGCCTCGGCCATCGACTTGACCTGCCACAGCCAGAAGCCGGCGACCAGCTCCTTGGTCTCGGCGAACGGGCCGTCGGTCACGACCGGCTTCGCGCCGGCCGAGAAGCCGACGCGCGCGCCCTTCGAGCTCGGATGCAATCCTTCGCCGGCGAGCATCACGCCGGCCTTGACCAGCGCCTCGTTGAAGTTGCCCATCTGCGTCAGCACCTGCTCGCTCGGCATCGCGCCGGCTTCGCTCTGCTGGTTGGCTTTCATGATCACCATGCAACGCATGTCGTCTCTCCTGTCGTTGACCTGTGGAGCGGGGCCGCGGCGCGGGGCCGCGGGAGCCGTGCTCTCATCCGGTACGACGAAGCGGCAGGCGTGGAATCGACACGTCCGCGCCGGGACCTTTCCCGCCCGGCATCCCCGCCGCGAGGAGCGGCCCCGGCGCTCATGGCCGCTCGCGCGGGAGCGCCTCCCGTGCCCCGGCTTCTTCCGCGCCGGCCTGCGCGGCTTCGGCGGCATCCTCGTCGCCGGCCTCGCGGGCCTCCCTGGCGAGTTCGGCGAAGCGCTTGCGCTGCCTTTCCAGCGCGTCGTCGTCCAGTTCCTCGAGCGCGAGCAGGCTGTTGTTGGCGGACTCGGTCGCGCGGATCAGCTCGTCCAGCTTGATCTGCAGCGCTTCGGTATCGCGGTTCTGGGTGTGCTGGATCAGGAACACCATCAGGAAGGTGATGATCGTCGTGCCGGTGTTGATCACCAGTTGCCAGGTGTTGTTGAACCGAAAGACCGGACCGGTGACGGCCCACGCCACGATCGTGCCGACGGCCAGGGCGAAGCACAGCGGCCTGCCGGTGAACCGCGCCGCGGCCTGCGCGAAGCGGGTGAACGCATTGGAGTTCTTCATGCCGGTCCTCGCCGCTGCGGATACGGGGCGGCCTTCGCGGGCTGCCGGTCCTTGGCGTCGGCCGGCGCCGGATCGGTCGCTGCCGCAGCGCCGTCGCATCCGCGTTCCGGCGTGCCGGTCCGTCATGCCGGCCATCGCGACGCTGCCGGAAGGAGGCGCGAACGCTAGCGAAGGCCGCGTCGTCGCGGCGTGACTCCGACGCGCCGGTGCCTGTTCCTACGGGACCTTGGCGGGCACGAACGGCGAGGGCGGATCGCTGGCGGGGAAGGTTTCCTCCAGCGCTTCGTCCTGGTTGTCGCTTTCGTGCTGCTTGCGCTCGCGTCGGCGTTGGGGCGTTTCGTCCGGGGACTGCTTGCCGTCGGGAGCGGGATCCTTGCGGTCCCGGTGCGTGTTCATGATCGTCCTCGCGATGGCGCGCATCGCCGGGCGGAACGGCACGTGCGTTCGCGGCATGCGAGCCCGGGCGGTCGCCGCTTGAGGCCTGGCATGACTGCGCTCCGTTGCTGCGGTGGAGCGCGCACTATCCGCCGTGCGCCGTTGCGCCGGCGTCAATGCGCCGGCCGGGGCGACGCCCCGGCCGGCGGAACGTCAATGCGAGAGCTGCGGCGTCGCGCGGAAGGCGAACCAGCCATCCGCGTCGACCGCCAGCCCGGTGATCCAGCCGAAGTCGTCGATGTCGTTGGCCGTGAGGAGCGCGGCCTCGCCGTCGTCGATCGCGCCGAGGTCCTGCACCGTGCCGTCATGCCAGAGGAAGGCGCGACAGTTGCCGTCGGCGTCGCAGGACTGGCCGACGATCTGGCGCCACTCGTTGATGCCCAGCGCCTGGCTGGTGACGTCGCCCGGCAGCATCTCGAGCCGGCGGATCGGCTGGCCGTCGAACTTGACGAACGCGCGCGGGTTGAAGCTGGTGCCGTCCGCCGCGGAGTCGTTGGCGAAGCCGACGATGTCGCCGCGCTGGTTGATCGCCATCGGCGTGTTCCAGGCGATGCCGCCGAAGTCGCCGATGTCGGTCGCATGGCCGTTCTCCCACAGCACGTTGTGCTTGGCGCTGAGCCCGCCGACGGCGTTGCTGCAGGCGCCGGAGATGCCGACCACCTGGCCGCGGTCGTTGATGGCGGTGGCGGAGCTGACCGAGTCGCCGAGTTCGAGCAGCGGCGGGAGCTCGCGCACCTGCTGGTGCCCGGGTCCCCAGACCACGGCGCGGAACTGCAGCACCTGCGGCGCGGTGCAGCTGGGGTCGTGCACGGTGTTTTCCGCCCAGCCGACGATCTGGCCGAGGTTGTTGGCGCCGGTGGCGAAGCCGTGGGTGCCGCCGAGGGTGGGCAGGGGCGTCATCACGCCGTCCTCCCAGCGGAAGCCGAGGCAGCGCGTGCCGCTGCGCTGCGCGCCGGGGAAGAAGTAGTAGCAGCTCCAGCGCTCGTTGTACGGATCGGGCTCGGCGGTCTGCGCGATGCCGGCGACGATGCCGCGCAGGTTCTCGACCGGCCACAGCACCGCGCTGTTGGCGCCGCCCAGCGTGCCCAGCCGGGTCATGCGCTGGCCGCGCCACAGCACGGCTTCCACGGCCGCGTCGCCGGCCAGGTTCGAGGTGCCGGCGATCCAGCCGCGATCGTTGATGCCGTTGCCGCTGCTGGCGCGGTCGCTGATGCCCTGCAGCAGGTCGAGGTGGTAGCGCAGCCGGGAGCCCTGGCGCGCGGCATCTCCGGCGTGGGCGGTGCCGGCGAGCAGGATCGTCGTCGAAAGGATGGAGCAGGCGAGGCGTGTGTTCATGGGGGATTCCTCCGGGCCGTGCGGCGCCGCTGCCACGGCATGGGCGCCGTTTCAGGAATGGGCTTGGCTTGCAGCATGCGACGGCGTCCGTCGCCGCATGCGTCAGGTATGCGCGGGCAGGCGATCGATTGCTCGCCGTTTTCGGACAAGGTCACTGCGCGGTCGGCGCAGCGCGTGCGCACGGATGCGGAACCGCGCAGTAGCCCGCGAAGAAAGGATCGCGAACGGCGCCGTGCCCGGTTTCCGGGAGCGGAATCGTCCGCGCGGCTCGCGTCGCACGGACGGACAGGCCCGCTTCCCGCCGCGATCGGGCTACGTTCCGGCCAGTGCGTCGTCCAGCCGCGCCCGCCGCGCCACCCGCCAGCCGATCGTGGCCGCGCCCAGCAGCACCAGCGCGGCCACCAGGAACGCCGCGCCGGGATGCGGCAGCCACGCATCCGGCCCGATCGAGACCGAATAGACCGCGCCGAAGAACAGCGGCGAGAGCACGCCGGCGATCGCACCGACGCTGTTGTTGGCGCCCTGCAGCTGGCCCTGCTCGGATTCGGAGACGCGCCGGGTCATGAGCGACTGGATCGTCGGCATCGCCAGCCCCCACAGCGCGTTGGGCAGCATCGACAGGGTGAACGGCAGGCCGCTCGGCGCCAGCCCCATGCAGGCGATGCCGGCCGCGCCGAAGCACAGGCCGGCCACCATCACCCTGCGGTCGCCGAAGCGCTTCACCGCAGGCCCCACCAGGGTGCCCTGCACGATCATGTCGAGCACGCCGACCATCGCCAGCAGCACGCCGACCTGCCACGCGCTCCAACCGTAGCGGTAGCCGGCGTAGAGCACGAACACCGCGGAGAACACGTGGTGGGCGAAATAGAGCAGGAAGTTGACGCCCGCCAGGCCGGTGAGCTCGGGATGCGAGCGCAGCAGCCGCAGCGCGCCGAGCGGGTTCGCGCGACGCCAGGAGAACGCCATGCGCCGCTCCGGCGGCAGCGATTCGGGCAGCACGAACGCGCCGTAAAGGAACGCCACGCCGCTCAGCGCGGCCGCTGCCCAGAACGGCGCGCGCGGCGACCATTCGCCGAGCACGCCGCCCAGCAGCGGGCCGGCGACGAAGCCGGCGCTGAAGGCGGCGCCGATCAGCCCGTAGCCGCGCGCGCGATGCGCGGGCTCGGTGATGTCGGCCATGTAGGCGAACGCCGTGGTGAAGCTGGCGGACGTCACGCCGGCGACGATCCGGCCGACGGCCAGCCACCACAGGTCGGGCGCGAGCGCCATCAGCAGGTAGTCGGCGGCCAGGCCGAGCGTCGAGAGCAGGATCACCGGCCGACGACCGTGCTGGTCGGACAGCGATCCGATCACCGGCGAGGCGAGGAACTGCATCAGCGCCCACAGCGCGACGAACACGCCGTTGACGACGCCCGCGCGCGCGTTGGAGCCGGTGAACTGCTCGATCAGGGCCGGCAGGACGGGGATGACGATGCCCATCGACAGGACGTCGAGCATCGCGGTGACGAGGATGAACGCGATCGCGGCCTTGCCGGCGCGAAAGGCGACAGGTGGCATGGTGTTGGATTCCGTGGATGCGCCGGACTGGCGGCGCGGCGTGCGACTGCACGTTGGCCCGGCGGCGAATGCCGGGACGCGGAAGGCACCCCGCCCGACGGGCAGGGGAAGCACGAGGCTTCTCAGTTGGTGGCGACGACCCGCATCGGCTGTTCCCCCGCGGCGAACAAGGGGCGCGATGCTACACGAACGGATCCGCGCGCGCCAACCCGTCGCGGGCGCCCGGCCGGCCGAGGCTCAGCGCATCTCGCCACGCCGCTTCGCGTCCATCCACTTCGATGCCTGCGCCGGCGTGTAGCCGCGCAGCCAGGCGAACAAGCCGTCGAGGTCGTCGCCGTGCCACAGGTCGTGGCGCTGGTCGGCGTGCAGGAAGCGCTCGGCGACCATGCGGTCGATCATCGCCAGCAGCGGGTCGTAGAAGTCGTCGACGTCGAGGAAGGCACAGGGCTTGTTGCCCAGGCCGAGCTGGCGCCAGGTCAGCATCTCGAACATCTCGTCGAGCGTGCCGAAGCCGCCGGGCAGGGCGACGAAGGCGTCGGACAGGTCGAACATGCGCGCCTTGCGCTCGTGCATCGAGCCGACCACCTCGAGCCGCGTCAGCCCGGCGTGCGCGACCTCCCAGTCCACCAGCTGCTGCGGAATCACGCCGACCACTTCGCCGCCGGCCTCCAGCACCGCGTCGGCCACGATCCCCATCAAGCCGACGTTGCCGCCGCCGTAGACCAGGGCCAGCCCTTCCTTGGCGATGCGCGTGCCCAGCGCCATCGCCCGCTCGGCGTAGGCAGGCCGCAGGCCGGCGTTGGAGCCGCAGTAGACGCAGATGCTCTTCATGGGACTGGACCGGGGATCGAGAGATGGGATCGCAGGATGGTACGACGAACGATTCCCGTTGAAACGAGAGGCCGATCCGCCGAAGTTCGGGGCCGCGACACGGAAGGCCCGGCCCTTGTCGTCATCCCCGCGAAGGCGGGGGATCCAGCGGTTCGGGGCCTGCGGGTCAAAGACACTGGGTTCCCGCTTTCGCGGGAATGACGATCAAGAGCGATCAAGGACAATCAGGGGCAGGGCTTCGGCTTTTGCCCTAGCCCCCTGAGTCAGGGGGCGGTTCGCGCCGAAGGCGCGAAAGGGCGGGGTATG
>JAYRKR010000048.1:0-25902 GCA_041905645.1 Luteimonas sp. | reverse complement strand
GAGGCCGCGCCCGCCGCCGAAGCGCCCGCGGCCGACGCCGCGCAGGCCCCCGCCGCCGACGCGGCCCAGGCGCCAGCGCCGGCCGAGGCCGCCGCCGACCAGGCCCCGGCGCCGCCCCCGCCGCCGGTCGACCCCAATGCCGGCGCCTCGCTGGTCGCCGGGCGCGACTACGTCGAGATCGCCAACGGCCAGCCGTTCGCGCCGCGCAACGGCAAGATCGAGGTGGTCGAGATCTTCGGCTTCGTGTGCCCCTCGTGCGCCAACTTCCAGCCGCTGCTGCGCTCGTGGAAGGCCAAGCTGCCTTCCGACGTGCGCTTCACCTACGTGCCGGCGCTGTTCGGCGGCACCTGGGACGACTACGCGCGCGCGTTCTACGCCGCCGAGGCGATGGGCGTGGAGGACAAGACCCACGAAGCGCTTTACCAGGCCATCCACATCGACCAGGTGCTCAAGGGCGAGCGCGGCCGCGACTCGGTCGAGGACATCGCCGGCTTCTACGGCCGGCACGGCGTCGATCCGAAGCAGTTCGCCAGCACCATGTCGAGCTTCGCGATCAACGCCAAGACCGCCAGGGCCAAGCAGTTCGCGGTGCGCAGCCAGATCACCGGCACGCCGTCGCTGGTGATCGACGGCAAGTACCTGGTCAAGGGCACCAGCTACGAGAACATGCTCGACATCGCCGACCAGCTGATCGCCCGGGAGCGCGCCGCGGGGCAGTGACGCCGCAGATGCAGGAAGCGACGCAGCCCCGGCGCCTGAAGCTGCTCAGCGCCAACATCCAGGCCGGCTCCAGCACGCGCCGCTACAGCGACTACGCGGTGCGCAGCTGGTCGCACGTGCTGCCGGCCGGCAACAAGCGCGGCGCGCTCGACGCGATCGCGACGCTGGCCGGCGGCCACGATATCGTGGGGCTGCAGGAGAGCGATCCCGGCAGCTGGCGCTCGGGCTTCACCAACCAGACCCACTACCTCGCCGAGCGCGCCGGGTTCGACTACTGGAGCCACCAGCCCAACCGCCGCGTGGGCAATGTCGCCTCCAGCGCCAACGGCCTGCTCAGCAGGCTCGAGCCGCTGGAGGTCGTCGACCATTCCCTGCCCGGCCGCATCTCCGGCCGCGGCGTGCTGCTGGCGCACTTCGGGGAGGGCGACGAGGGCCTGGCGGTGGCGATCGCGCACCTGTCGCTGGGCGCGCAGTCGCGGCTGGCGCAGCTGTCCTTCATCGCCGAGCTGCTCGCCGACCACCCGCACGCGGTGCTGATGGGCGACTTCAACTGCACCTCCGACCGGCCGGAGATGGACGTGCTCTACCGCCACACCCGGCTGCAGCCGCCGACCTGCGCGGTGCACACCTTCCCGAGCTGGAAGCCGCAGCGGGCAATCGACCACATCCTGGTCAGCGGCGACCTCGGCTGCCGCGACATGCGCGCGCTGCCGGCGGCGGCGTCCGACCACCTGGCGCTCTCGCTCGAGCTCGACGTGCCGGAAGCCGCGCTCAAGCGCTGAGCGCGGCGCCGCGGGTCAGCGGTCCTTGCCCCAGTCGATGAACACGCCGCCCTGCAGCGGCAGGTCGTCGGCGTAGTTGTACGCGCCCGAGACGATCTCGGGGATGCCGTCGCCGTCGATGTCGCCCGACGCGACCGCCGCGCCGACGCTGGTGGCGACCCGGGCCGGGCCGCCGGGCGGCTCGACCAGCACCGGCGTCGTCGCCGGCGTCCCGGCCAGGCCGTCCACCGAGAACACCGCGCCGTAGAACTTCCCGCCCGCCACCACCGCGCCGAGCTGGCCATAGGCGATGTCGTCGTCGCCATCGCCGTCGATGTCGCCCGCCGATGCCACCGAGAACCCGGTGAGCGCGCCGAACGTCGCGCCGCGGGCCTCGAACAACGGCGTGGTCGACAGCGGGCCCGGTCCGCCGCGGTACACGCGGACCCAGCCGGTCGTCGACCCGTCCGGGCCGTTGCCGGGGCCGCCGACCACGAGGTCCTGGTAGCCGTCGCCGTCGACGTCGCCGGCCGGCGCGATCCCCACGCCGAACAGCGCACCGGGGAAATCGACCTCGTAGCGGGCCGCCGGCGACGATTCGACGGCGTGGCCGCGGCGTCCGCGGAACACGAACGCCGCGCCGCCCACCGTCGTCTCGCGATAGCGGCTCGCACCCACCAGCACGTCGGAGAAACCGTCGCCGTCGAGGTCCGCCCCGCCGACGTCCGCGCCGAAATACGCGCCCGCTTCGCCGATCCCCAGCAGCTGCGGCCGGCCGGCCAGGCCGTTGCGCTGGCCCAGGTACAGGTACACCGCGCCCGTGTACTGGCCGGCGCGCGTACTGGTGTGGGGCGCCGCGACCAGCACGTCGTCGTAACCGTCGCCGTTGACGTCGCCGGCGGACGCGGCCGCCTGCCCGAAGCGGGACGGGGTGGCGCCGGGCAGCGGTGCGAAGCGCTGCGCGGGGGCCGGCGACAATCCCTGCGGCGATCCGAGGTAGAGATAGGCGGCACCGACGTTCGATGCGCTGGTCGAGCGGTCGCCCGGTGCGCCGACGATCGCGTCGCCGTAGCCATCGTGGTTGACGTCGCCCGCCGATTCGATCACGCCGAACTCGAGCGCCTGCGGGTCCGGTGCGTCGATGCGCATCGCCGAACCGGTCGCCAGTCCGTCGGCGCTGCCGGGATAGACGAAGGCGGCGCGCATGCCGCTCGCGCCCACCAGCAGGTCGCCGTAACCGTCGCCGTTGACGTCGGCGATCGCCACCGTGATGCCGAACCGCGCGTTGGCGACGGGGCCCACCAGCGCGGGCGCGTCCGCGTCGTCGGGCCACTGGATGGCGCCTGCGTCGGCGTGCGCCGTCGCGACGGGAAGGAGGGTGGCGAGGCAGGCGAGCTGGATCCTGTGCACGGAACGTCCCCGATCGAGGCTGCGGCTGCAGCGGAGGGGGGCGACGCTAGCAGCGCGATCGACGGACCGAATGTGCGCGAGTGGCGGTCTTCGCCCAGACGCCGACGCATGTTGTGACGTGGCGCAGGTTTGCCTTTCGCGCGAAACGCCCGGAAAAACAGGGCCCTGAATCGCATCGACGTCCGCGAGATCGGCGGCGCGGGATGCGCCTCGCCGTGCGGGCGTCGCCGACCGCGGCGGATCGGCTTTTTTCAGCCCGCACGGGACACGCCTTGCGTCGTGGCGGCACCGCGGCGACGGGCGCCGCTGCGACGCGCGACGCCTGCCGCGTTCCCGTCATGCCGGCACCACCGCGATGCGCGGAGCGGCGGGCGCGGCTCGCGGCGACGCCGGCGCGCGGCCGGCGTCGCCGTCGCTTGGTCAGAAATCGAAGCCCACGCGGGCGTACCAGAAGCGCCCCGGCAGGTCGTAGGTCGACGCGTCGTAGCCGTTGAGCGTGCAGCTCAGGCACACCGGCGGATCCTTGCCGGTGAGGTTGGTGACGCCTGCGCTGACGCGGAAGCCCTTCATCCAGGCGGTGTTCTGCCAGGACACCTGCAGGTCGTGGTACGTGGTCGCGCCCAGGCGGTTGACGTCGGCGGCGCTGTCGTCGCAGATCGGGAAGCCGTTGGCGCCGGCGCACGACTCGGTCAGCGCGTCGATGTGGCGCATCGTCCAGGCCACCGCCCACGGGCCGCGGCTCCAGTCGGTCACCAGCGTCGAGGTCCACTCCGGGATCGCGCTGTTGTTGAGCTCCACGCCGGGCTGGCGCGGCTCGATGTTGCCGGCCTCGTTGACCAGCTCGTAGCGGCCGACCCAGGTGTTCTTCCAGTCGAAGCGCAGCCGGCCCCAGTCGCGCTCGGGCAGCGTCCAGCCGACGTTGAAGTCCCAGCCGTCAGTCTTGATGGTGCCGAGGTTGTCCAGGATGTCGTCGAAGCGGACGATCTGGCCGCGCGCGCTGCGGTCGTAGGACGCGCACGACACCGGGTCGCGGGTGAACACGCAGCGGTTGAGGATGGTCTGCGCGTCGGGCGCCTGGATCGCGTCGTCGATGGTGTGGCGGTAGAACGTCACGCCGATGTCGAGCTTGTCCGACCACGGCACGTCGGCGGCGAACGACGGGCTCCACACCGCGCCCAGCATCAGGCTGCGGCTGGTCTCGGGCTGCAGGTCGGCGTTGCCCGAGGTCACCACGGAGATCTGCGAGTTGGTCTGCTGGTAGCCCGGCGGCACGCCGTCGGCGACGCACTCGGGCGTGGTCGCGGCGGCGCCGTTGCAGGGGTCGACCAGGGTCGCGTCGAAGCGGCTCAGCGTGCCGTACAGCTCGCCGATCGACGGCGCGCGGAAGCCCTGCGCGAACGAGCCGCGCAGCAGCAGCTCGTCGGCCACCTGCCAGCGCAGCCCGATCTTGCCGGTGCTCTCGCCGCCGAAGGTCGAGTAGTCGGAGTAGCGCTCGGCCACGCTCAGGTCCAGGCTCTTGCCGAACCAGCCGTCCTTCATCAGCGGCACGTTGAACTCGACGTACAGCTCGTTGACGTCGTAGTCGCCCGAGGTCGGGCCCGACGGCACGCCGTTGTACTCGCCGGCGACCGTGATCGGGTCCGGGGTGTAGCTGCCCTCGTACTTGCGGTACTCGTAGCCGGCGGCGAACGACAGCGGCCCGGCCCACATCTCGAACAGGTCGCCGGTCAGGTTGGCCGAGAACAGCGAGAGCTTGTTCTCGCTCTCGTCGTGCACCACCGGCTGGATGAAGGACAGCATCTCCGGGGTGATCGTGCCCTCGCCGCCGAACAGGTTGAGCGGCACGCAGCCCGGGATCGCCGCGCACGCCGCCGGGTCGCCCAGCGCCTCGTTGATGCGGCGGATGTTGTAGCTGCCGGTGTTGTTCTGTTCGGCGCGGCTCTTGCTCAGGGCCACGTTCACGTCCCAGTTCCACGGCCGCGTGGCGACGTCGAAGGTCCCTTCCAGCCCGCCCGCGGCGTACCAGGTCTTGACCTCCTGCTCGTAGCGGCGCGGGCCGCCCTCGACCGGGCGGCGGCCGAGCAGGAACAGGTTGGGGCTGTCGCCCATGGTGGTCAGGTCGTAGCCGAACGGGTTGTAGGGGTTGAGCGCGGAGATCACCAGCGTGCGCTCGGCGTAGTCGTTGTACACGCCGGCGTCGGTGCCGAGGAAGATCGGCTCGGGCGCGGCCTGGTTGGCCGAGTCGCGCTCGTTGTACAGCGCCTTGAGGTAGCCGCTGAAGCCCGGCGTGAAGTCGAAGCGGACCTGGCCGAACACGCTCTTGCGCTCCGACGGCGTGAGCAGGAGGTTGTACGGCGCGAAGTTGAAGCGGTCGGCGGTGGCGAAGCAGTGGAAGTCGTCGGTGCGCTCGCACCCGGGGTCCGCGGGGTCGAACTGCGGATCGCTGACGCCGGTGTTGGGCGTGATGTCGTAGACCGTGCCGGTGTTCGGGTCCTGGAACACCAGGCGCCCCTGCGGCGTCGCCGAGCTGCCGTTGGACAGGCCGGTGCCCGGCACCGGCTCGGCCGCGGGGCCGTACTCGGCGGAGGACACCTGCTTCTGCTTGTAGTACGACGCGCCCAGGAACCATTGCGCGCGCTCGCTGCTGCCGCCCCAGCCGAAGTCGGCGCCGTAGGTCTCGCCGCCCTTGAGGTCGTCGTAGTCGCCGTAGTTGAGGTCGAGCTTGGCGCCGTCGATGCTGCGGCGGGTGATGATGTTGACCACGCCGGCGATCGCGTCGGAGCCGTAGATCGACGAGGCGCCGTCCTCGAGCACCTCGATGCGATCGATGATCGACAGCGGGATGGTGTTGAGGTCGACCGACGCGCCCACGCCGGAGGCCGAGGACTCGTTGACCCAGCGGATGCCGTCGACCAGCACCAGCACGCGCTTGGCGCCGAGGTGGCGCAGGTCCACCGTCGCCGCGCCGGCGCCGACGCCGCCGCCGTCGGGCGGGAAGCCGAAGTTGCCGCTGGAGTTGAACTTGGTGTTGAGCGCCGCGCCGCTGGCGGTGAGGTTCTGCACGATGTCGGCGACGGAGGTGAACCCGCTGCGGTCGATGTCGTCGCGGGTCAGGACCTGGACCGGGACCTGGGTCTCCAGCTCGGCCTTCTTGATGCGGGTGCCGGTGACCACGACCGTGTCCAGGGTCTTGGCCTGCTCGGTGCCGGTGGCGTCCTCCTGCGCGCAGGCAAGCCCGGGCAGGGACAGCAGCAGCGCGGCCTGCACGGCCAGCGCCAGGTTCTTTCGGGGCAGGGACTTCATCGAACGCTCTCCCAAGCGGTGAGGTGATGTGTCCGCCGAGCCCCTGTCCGCGGCGGTAACGCTTTTGTAACGAATCCAGGGCGCGGTGACAAATGCCGCGCCGCCGAGCGTCACAGCGATTACTGCAGCGCCAGGCTCGTCGCGACCACCACCAGGAACGCCGCGAACACCCGCTTGAGCGCCGGCCCGCCGATCGCGTGCGCCAGCCGGGTCCCCAGCGGCGCCGCCAGCACCGAGGCCGCCGCCACGCCGGCCGCCGCGGGCAGGTAGACGTAGCCCACCGCGTGCGCGGGCAGCGCGCCGGCCGGGGCGTCGAGCGCGTATCCGGCGGCGGCGGCCAGGCCGATCACCACGCCGCAGGCCGAGGAGGTGCCCACCGCGCGCACCGCCGCCACCCCGCGCCAGACCAGCAGCGGCACGGTCATGCTGCCGCCGCCGATGCCGACCACCGCCGACACCGCGCCGATCGCGGTCCCCGCCGCGCCCATCGCCATGCCGGTCGGCACCGCCCCGTCGGCGCCGCCGCCGGAGCGGCCCCGGCCGAACGACATCTGCGCGGCGGCGACCAGGCAATACGCGATCACGCCCCAGCGCAGCACGTCGCCGTCGAGCGACACCGCCAGCAGGCTGCCGAGCCAGCCGCCGAGCAGCAGCCCGGGCGCCATCCACGCCACCGTCGGCCACAGCACGCTGCCGCGCCGGTGGTGCGCCCATGCCGACGACGCCGCGGTGAGCACGATGCTGGCCATCGTGCTGGCGAGCGCGGCGTGCATCGCCGCTTCGCGCGGAATGCCGTGCAGCGGCAGCAGCCAGGCCAGCGCGGCGACCAGGACCAGGCCGCCGCCGACGCCGAGCAGGCCGGCGAGGACGCCGGCAACGGCGCCGAGCAGGAGGAAGATCCAGAATCCGTCGAGCATGCTTGCCTGCCTTTCGTTGCGGGGCGCCTGCGTGGTGCCGCCATCCGGAGTTTCGGTCATGCGGCGGCGATGGCGATGGCGAATGCGGCCGCCGTCGCCGCCATTGTCGCCGCGTAGCCTCGTTTCGCCATCCTTCCCGCGAAGGCCTGAGTAATGCTTCGCCGGAGGCATCGCGGGTCGCGGCTTCACGCCGCCGAGGCTCGCGGCATCACGATGGCGGGGGCCGACATCCTTGCGCCGCCGGCGAAATCGGCATTCACCCGCCGTCGGCTATAGTCCGACGATGCGGAATCCCAGCCTGCGCACCCTGCTCTGCACGCTCGCCTGCCTTTTCGCCGCCGCGGCCGCGGACGCCCAGACCACGCCGGGCGATCCTTCGATCCGCGACGCCATCGATGCGGCCGAGCGCGGCCAACCGGTCGATGCCGCGCGCTATGCGCGCGATCCGCTTTACGGCTGGCTCGAGTACGCCGTCCTGCGCCGCGACATCGACACGCTCGCCGACGCCCAGGGCCAGTCGTTCCTCGATCGCTACCAGGGCCAGGCCGTGGCCGAGGCGTTTCGCGCGATCTGGCTGGCGGCGCTGGCGCGGCGCGAGGACTGGCCGGCGTTCCGCGCCGCCTGGTCGCCGACGATCAAGGACGTCGCCCTGCGCTGCGCCGAGCTGGACGCGCGCCAGGCCACCGGCGCGGCGGACGCGCAGTGGACCAAGGACGCGCAGGACCTGTGGCGCAGCACCGGCAAGTCGCTGCCCGACGGCTGCGACGCGCCGTTCGCGGTGCTCGCCGCGAAGGGCGGCCTGCCGCCGGAGCTGCGCTGGGAGCGCATCGACAAGGCCGCGGCCGAGTGGCAGCCGGCGGTGATGCGCTCGGCCGCGCGCGGCCTCCCGGCCGACCAGTTCGCGCTGGCCAACGACTACGCGGCGTTCTTCGAGGCGGTGAACGACCGCGCGCTGTCGTGGCCGAAGACGCCGCGCAGCCGGATGATCGCCTCGCAGGGCCTGGCGCGGCTGGCGAAGTCGACGCCGGTCGCCGCCGAGAACGCGCTTCCGCGCTTCGCGAGCGCGCTCGGCTTCAGCGAGGAAGAGCGGGGCCGCGTGCTGTACCAGATCGCGCTGTGGACGGTCGCGTCGTTCGAGCCCGAATCGGCGCGCCGCATCGCCGCGGTGCCCGCTTCGGCCTGGGACGACCGCCTGCACGAATGGCAGGTGCGCGAGGCGCTGGCGCGTTCGGACTGGAAGGCCGCGCTCGCCGCGATCGAGGCGATGGGCGAGGCGCAGCGCCGGGATTCGCGCTGGAGCTACTTCGCCGCGCGGCTGTCCGAGCTGACCGGCGACAGGGCCGGCGCGCAGGCGCTCTACGCCGCCGCCGCGCGCAAGAGCGACTTCCACGGCTTCCTGGCCGCCGACCGCCTCGGCCAGCCGTACGCGCTGTGTCCGTGGGTGGTGCACGACGACGCCACGGCGAGGGCGGCGGTGGCGCGCGACCCGGCGCTGGTGCGGGCGATCGCGCTCAACCGCATCGACCGCGGCGCTTGGGCGGAGCGCGAGTGGAAGGACGCGCTCTCGCGCCTCGACGACACCCGGCGCCGGCTCGCGATCGAGGTCGCGCAGGACAACGGCTGGTTCGACCGCGGCGTGTTCGGCCTGCGCGCCGGCGAGCACCCCGACGAGCTGCGCCTGTACGACATCCGCTTCCCGCTGCACCACGGCGACACGATCCGCCGCGAGGCGGCGAAGAACCGGCTCGACCCGGCCTGGGTCGCGGCCGAGATCCGCGCCGAGAGCATCTTCAACCCGCGCGCGCGTTCGCCTGCCAACGCGATGGGGCTGATGCAGGTCGTGCCGTCCACCGGCGCCGCGGTCGCCAAGCGGATCGGCGTGCCCTACGCCGGCGCGGCCAGCCTCTACGATTCGGACACCAACATCGCCATCGGCAGCGCCTACCTGCGGCAGATGACCGACAAGTACGGCCAGCCCTACGTCGCGATCGCCGCCTACAACGCCGGCCCGTCGCCGGTGGCGCGCTGGCAGTCGCAGCGCCCGGCGATGGACCCGGACTTCTGGATCGAGACCATCAGCTACAAGGAAACCCGCGACTACGTCGCCCGCGTGCTCGCCTTCAGCGTGCTCTACGACTGGCGCATGAACGGAGACGCGCTGCCGGTGAGCCAGCGCCTGCGCGGGCAGTCGGCGGGGCCGCGCAAGAAGTTCGCGTGCCCGGTGGCGGCTGGCTAGGGCCCAACGCCGCCTGTCGCGGCTTTGCTCTTTCGTCTTCCGTGACCGCGCGGCATCGCGGGCTATCTGATCCCTGCGGTTCTCGACTGAAGGTCCAGGCAAACGACTCTCGATTCGAAAAAATCCGTTCCAAGAATTCCGTCCACATCAGGCGCGACGAACTCCCGCAGCGGAATTCGAATGCGCCCTAGGTCATGGCCGCCCACGTCGAACTTCGAGAAGGGATGGCTGGCGGATTTCTGCGTTGGAGAAGGCCCGGCAAGGGATGATGGGCGAAGCACGTTTTCCGTGGACCCGGTGTCCCACTGGAATATCAACGGCCCTTCGTTCGTCGTCACCGTCGACCGCACCACGCCACCGATGACTTGCAGCGGAAAGGATGCCCCGCATTCCCGCTCGACGACGCCTTTGGCCCCCTGCGGATACAGGCGAAGCTCGCCTAGCGGGTAGTCAATCACCACCACGAATCGACTCAGTGTCGGATAGCCGAGATAGCCATCTTGTGAGAATCGGCTGTCATCGCCAGGAAGCTCGATGCCGTCGAGCCCATTCAACGTCGCCGAACCGAGCTTCAGATCCGAAACGGAGAAGAGCCGGGACGAGAAAACCTCGCCATCGCTGTTGCGCCATCGCTCGATTCGATCCCCGTAGCTCAAGTCGAGCGAACCACCGCTGCTCGCTTTCAATGCAATTGCCTTGTATCCGCCCAGGTCGACGAACAGTGATACCGGCTTGCCGGATATCGTCGCCATCACGGTCGGCAGTCGGCCTTCGAACTCCAGCGGGACACGAATCGGCAACGATCCTTCCGATTTGCGCACGTCCTGCGCGGCTACCGAAAGAGAAATGGCGCAGAGGGCTGCTGCGCAAACGCCTGTTCCTTTCATGGAATGTCTCCAGAATCGCTTGCATTCGTACCGCCTGAGGGACCGACCCGAACGCAGGATCTCCCGCTGTTTCAAGTAGCCTCTGGACGCTCCCGGCATCCAGGTCCGGATCGATCGGCATGGAGGATAGCCTGCCGCTGGCGGCAGTTTCCGAGACAATCGCCACTCCCGCCCAAAAGCCGGCATCATTTCCCCATGCAGACCTACCTCGTCGGCGGCGCGGTGCGCGACCGGCTGCTGGGCATCGCGCCCGGCGACCGCGACTTCGTCGTGGTCGGCGAGACGCCGGAAGCGATGCTGGCCGCGGGCTTCCGGCCGGTCGGCCGCGACTTCCCCGTGTTCCTGCACCCCGACACCGGCGAGGAGCACGCACTGGCGCGCACCGAGCGCAAGTCCGGACGCGGCTACCGCGGCTTCGTCGTGCACGCCGATCCGTCGGTGACGCTGGAGCAGGACCTGGAGCGCCGCGACTTCACCGTCAACGCCATCGCGCAGGACGCGGACGGCCGCCTCGTCGATCCCTTCGGCGGCGCGCGCGACGTCGAGGCGCGGGTGCTGCGCCACGTCGGCCCCGCGTTCGCCGAGGATCCGCTGCGGGTATTGCGCGCGGCGCGCTTCATGGCGCGCTTCGCGCCGCTGGGCTTCACCGTCGCGCCCGAGACGATGGCGCTGATGCGGGCGATGTCGGCATCCGGCGAACTCGGCGCATTGGTGCCCGAGCGCGTGTGGCAGGAGCTGGCCAGGGCGCTGGCCTCGGCGCGGCCGTCCGCATTCGTGCGCACGCTGCGCGACTGCGGTGCGCTGGCCGTCGTGCTGCCCGAGGTCGACGCGCTCTACGGCGTGCCGCAGCGGCCCGAGTACCACCCGGAGGTCGACACCGGCCTCCACGTCGAGCTGGTCTGCGACGCGGCCGCGCGGCTCGCGCCCGGCGACGCCGTGGTCGGCTTCGCCGCGCTGGCCCACGACCTCGGCAAGGCGCTCACGCCGGCCGGCGAACTGCCGCGCCACGTCATGCACGAGCAGCGCGGCCTCGCCCCGCTGCGGGCGCTGTGCGAGCGGCTCAAGGTGCCGACGGCGCACCGCGAGCTGGCCCTGCTGGCCTGCCGCGAGCACCTCAACGTGCATCGCCTGTTCGAGCTGCGCGACGACACCGTGCACGACCTGCTCGCCCGCTGCGACGCCTTCCGCAAGCCCGGCCGCATCGCGCCGCTGGCGATCGCCTGCGAGGCCGACAAGCGCGGCCGCGCCGGCCTGCAGGACGAGCCCTATCCGCAGCGCGAGGAACTCCTGCGCCTGCACCAGGCCGCGCTGGCGGTGCGCGCGGCCGACGTCGCCGCCGGCCTGGCCGGCCCGCAGGTCGGCGAGGCGCTGCGCAAGGCGCGGATCGCCGCGATCCACCGCAGGCGCCGCGAGGCGGGTGCGCGCACTCCCTAGGCGCCGTCGGCACGATGGCGGTGGGTCAGATGCTGATCCGCCAGCCGCGCCGGTCCATCCACCGCACGACGATCCACCAGAACGCGACGAACGCCAGCGCGAACGCCAGCGACGGCGCGTAGGGGCCGAAGCGCGGCGTCATCCAGCCGGAGAAGCCGGACCGGTAGATCGGCTCCCACCAGCCCGCCGCGGCGAACGCGTACACCATCAGGCCCGAGCCTGCATAGGCGGCGATCGCGTTGACGCCGAAGCTGCGGCCGATCGGCGGCCAGCCCCGCTCGTCGACCAGCACGTGCGCCGCCGCCAGCGCGAGCAGCGCCCAGCCGCCGCTCCACAGCGCGTACGACGAGGTCCACAGGTTCTTGTTGAGCGGGAACGCCTGCGCCCACAGCGCGCCGAGCGCCAGCGCGGCGAGCGCGGCGATCCACAGCCGGCGCGTGTCGCCGCCGCGCAGCCACGCGCCCGCGCGCAGCCCCAGCAGGGTGGTCGCGATCGCGGGCAGCGTGCTCAACAGGCCTTCCGGATCGTGGCCGCGCCCCGTGGCCGGGTCGAACAGGTAGGCGTGCGCGCCGAGCATCGCGGTGTCGACGCGGCTGGCGAGGTTGGTCCACGGATCGAAGCCGCCGGTCCACGCCAGCAGCGCCCAGTAGCCGAGCAGCAGGCCCGCGATGCACAGCCACTGCCCGCGCGCGCGCAGGTGCAGGGCGAGCAGGCCCGCGACCGCGAAGCAGACGCCGATCCGCTGCAGCACGCCCCAGGGACGGAACTGCGGCTTGTCGAGCAGCCACCACGCCAGCAGGTGCAGCAGCAGGCCCAGGCCGACGATGCGCGCGGCGCGCAGCAGCAATGCGCGCCGCAGGCCGCCGCGGTCCGCGCCGGCTTCCAGGCGCGGGACGACGCCCAGCGCGATCGACACGCCGACGATGAACAGGAAGAACGGGAACACCAGGTCGGTCGGCGTGCAGCCGTTCCACTCCGAGTGCTCGAGCGGCCGATAGACGTGGCCCCAGTCGCCGGGGTCGTTGACCAGCAGCATCGCCGCGACGGTCAGGCCGCGCAGCGCATCGACGGAAGCGTAGCGACGGGTCATGGCGTGCATCGCGCTTCTCCGCAGGAGCGCCCCATGGGCGCGATCGGGCTTTCCCGGGAAGGCATCGCGCCCACGGGGCGCTCCTACGTGGGCACGCCGCCGATCCAGGTATCGACGACCTGCAGCGCGTCGTCGAGCAGCACCAGGTCGGCGGCCAGGCCGGGGGCGATGCGTCCGCGACGATCGTCGATGCCCAGGAAGCGCGCGGGATACAGCGCGGCCATGCGCGCCGCCTCGGCCAGCGGCAGGCCGAGCATCGCCACCGCGTTGCGCACCGCGGTCGCCATGTCGAGCGCGGAACCGGCCAGCGAACCGGCGGCATTGCGCACCACCCCGTCGCGCACGGTGATGGTCTCGCCGTAGAGCACGTAGTCCGGGCTGTCGGCGCCGACCGGCGGCATCGCGTCGGTGACCAGGAACACCTTGCCGCGTGGCTTGGCGGCCAGCGCCACGCGCAGGCTGGCCGGATGCACGTGCACGCCGTCGACGATGATCCCGCACCAGCTGTCCGGGTCCTCGAGCGCGGCGCCGACCGCGCCGGGCTCGCGTCCCTGCAGTGGCGACATCGCGTTGTAGAGGTGGGTGAAGCCGCGCACCCCGGCCGCGAGGCCGGCGCGCGCCTGCTCGTAGCTGGCGGCGGTGTGGCCGGCGGCGACGACCGCGCCGCGGCCGGCCAGCGCGCGGATCGTGTCGACCGGCACCTGCTCCGGCGCGAGCGTCAGCAGGGTGACGCCATCGCCGAGCGAGGTGGCCAGCTCGATCTCGGCGGCATCGGGTACGCGGAACTTCGCCGCGTCGTGCGTGCCCTTGCGTCCCGGGGCCAGGTAGGGCCCTTCGAGGTGGATGCCGAGCACGCCGGGCACGCCTTGCGCGATCGCCTCGCGCACCGCGGCGATCGCCTCGCGCATCACCGCCAGGTCGTCGCTGATCAGCGTCGGCAGCAGGCCGGTGGTGCCGAAGCGGCGGTGCGCGCGCGCGATGGTGGCGACGGCCTCGGCCGTCGGCGCATTGTTGAACAGCACGCCGCCGCCGCCGTTGACCTGGGCGTCGATGAAGCCGGGCAGCAGCGTGCCGCCGCGCAGGTCGCGCACGTCGGCGCCGCGCAGGCGCGGGTCGTCATCGCGCACCACCGCGGCGATGTCGCCGCCCTCGACCAGCACCGCGAGCCCCTCGCGCAGGCCGTCGTCGAGCAGGATCCGGCCGTTGGCCAGCGCGGTCGCCATCACACCGTCTCCGTCACCTTGTTCAGGTGCGGCGGCACGTCGGGGTCGAAGCCGCGCCGCAGCGCCAGCGCGTTGATCGCGCGATAGAAGCTCTGCACCACCAGCAGCGGCGCGCAGGCCGGGTGCGGCGCGGGCGCCAGCGGCAGCTCGCCGGCACCGGTGCCGTCGTCGGCGATCCAGGTCGGCGCGCCGCGCGCGCGGAATTCCTCGGCCAGCGCGCGCGTGCCGGCGCCGGTCTCGTCCGGCAGCGCGAAGGCCAGCACCGGGAATCCCGGCCCCACCAGCGCCATCGGCCCGTGTTTCACCTCCGCCGAGCTGAAGGCCTCCGCGTGCAGGCCGCAGGTCTCCTTGAACTTGAGCGCCGCCTCCTGCGCCGCCGCCAGGCCGAGCCCGCGGCCGATCACGAACAGGTTGCGCGCGTCGGCCAGCCCGTCCACCAGCGGCGACCAGTCGCAGCGCCAGGCCGCGCGCAGTGCGCCGGGCAGCGCGTCGAGCGCGCCGAGCAGCGGCGGCGCGGCCTTCCAGCAGGCCCCCAGCTGCAGGATCGCGGCGAGCGAGGCGAGGTAGCTCTTGGTCGCGGCCACGCTGCGCTCCGCGCCCGCATGCAGCGGCAGCACGGTGTCGGCCATGCGCGCCAGCGGCGAGTCCTCGGCGTTGACCAGCGCGACCACGCGCGCGCCCGCCTCGCTCGCCGCCTGCGCGTTGCGCAGCAGGTCCGGGCTCTTGCCCGACTGCGAGATCACGAGGTACAGCGCGCCGCGCAGCGCCGGCGTGGCGCCGTAGACCGAGCCCACCGACGGCGAGGCGGAGGCGGTGACGAGGTTCAGCTGGGTCTCGAACAGGTACTTGGCGTAGGTCGCCGCGTGGTCGGAGCTGCCGCGCGCGCAGGTCACCGCGAACGGCGGCGGCGCACGCCGCAGCTCCCCGCACAGGCGCTCGACCGCGTCGCGGTTGCGCGCGAACTGCCGCGCCACCACGTCGGCGGCCTCGGCCGCCTCGCGGAACATCAGCGTCGATTCCGCCGCGTTCACGCCTCGCGCTCCGGCTGCGCCCCGCGCTGGGCGGCGCTGCCGCGCGGCCGCATCGGCGCGGTCGAGCCGCGCACCACCAGCTGCGGCACGAAGCCCTGGTTGCGCACCTCCAGCGGGTGCTCGTCGTAGGCGTCCTGGCGCAGGGTGCTGGCGAGCAAGCGCGTGGCGTGGCGCGCGATCTCCTCGGTGGCCTGCTTGGCGGTGGTCAGGGCCGGCCACGACTGCTTGGAGACCGGGCTGTCCTCGAACCCCGCGATCGACAGCTCGTAGGGCACGTCGACGCCCACCGACTTGGCCGCGGCCAGCACGCCGGCGGCGATCTCGTCGTTGGAGCCGAAGATCGCGGTCGGCGGCTCGCGCAGCGCCAGCAGCCGGCGCGCGCCGCGGAAGCCGTCGTCGAAGGTGTAGTCGCCCGGCACCACCAGGTGCTTGTCGAGGGTGATGCCGTAGTCCTTGAGCGCGTCCTCGTAGCCCTGGTAGCGCTCCTGGCTGGAGCGGTGCGCGGTGCCGCCCCACAGGAAGCCGATGCGCTGGTGGCCGAGCTGGATCAGGTGCTCGGTGATCTCGTAGGCGGCGTCGCGGTCGTCGACGAACACGCAGGGGTGCCCGTCCTTCGGGTCCTCGGTGGCGGCGATGATCCGCACCAGCCTCACCCCGCGCGCGGCCAGCGCCTCGACCAGCTCGGCCGACTCGGACATCGGCGCGGTCAACACCAGCCCGGCCAGGCGCGAGCGCCGCGCCCACTCGCCGAGCTCGTCGGCCAGCAGCGGCGAGCTCGAGTCGCAGGGATGGATCTGCAGGTCGAAGCCGGTCTCGCGGCAGGCGGCGAGCACGCCGTTCTGCACGCCGATGATGTGGTAGGGGTTCGGGTTGTCGTAGACCAGTCCGATCACGTACGGCATGGCGCTGCGCAGGCTGCGCGCGGAGGGATCGGGCTCGTAGTCGAGCTCGGCGATCGCGTGCAGCACGCGCGCGCGCGTGGCCTGCATCACCGACGGCTCGTTGTTGATCACCCGCGAGACGGTCTTGAGCGAGACCTTGGCGCGCTCGGCGACGTCCTTGATGGTCGGCCTGCGCATCGTCAGCCCCCGCCCCTTCGCCGGTGCGTCGCGTTCATGCCCGTCGCGCTCATGCCCGTCCCGTCCGCGCCATGCCCGCGCGATGGCCGCGCAGCGCGTAGTACAGGATGTACAGGTAGCACGGCACCACCAGCGCCAGGAACACCAGCTGGAAGTCGTGGCGCTGCTTGAGCAGCGCGAACAGCTGCGGGACGACCGCGCCGCCGGCGATGCCCATGACCAGCAGCGCCGAGCCCATCTCGGTGAACCGGCCCAGGCCGCGGATCGCCAGCGGGAAGATCGCCGGCCACATCATCGCGTTGGCGAAGCCCAGCGCCGCGACCAGGCCCACCGAGACGTAGCCGCGGGTCAGGTAGGCGCCGAAGGCCAGCAGCACGCCGAGCACCGCCGAGAACGAGAGGTAGCGCTCCTGCGACACCACCCGCGGGATCAGCGCCAGCCCGGCGAGGTAGCCCAGCAGCATCGCGGCGAGCGTGAACGAGGTGAAGAACTTGGTGCTGTCCAGCGGCAGCCCGAAGCCCTGCCCGTAGATGCCGATGGCGTCGCCCGCCATCACCTCCACGCCGACGTAGACGAAGATGCACAGCGCGCCCAGCCACGCGTGCGGGAACGCGAACAGCCCGGCCCTGGATGCGCCGCCGCCGGCGGGCGCCGCGTTGACGTCCTCGGCGCGGATTTCCGGCAGCGGCGAGAACACGATGCCGACCCCGAGCAGCGCCAGCAGCCCCGCCATCGCCAGGTACGGCATGCGCACGCGCGCGGCGAATTCCGACAGCAGCGCGTCCCTGCCCGCGGCGTCGGTGCCCGCGGCCTGCGCGGCGAGGTCGCCCATGCCGTGCAGGACGAAGGCGCCGATCAGCAGCGGTGCGAGGATGCCGGCGAGCTTGTTGCAGATGCCCATCACCGCGATCCGCTGCGCGGCGCTCTCGATCGGCCCGAGGATGCTGATGTACGGGTTGGCCGCGGTCTGCAGGATCGCCAGCCCCGCCCCGATCACGAACACGCCGGCGACGGCGCCGGGATAGACGCGCAGGGTGGTGTACTCGCCGAACACCACCGCGCCCGCCGCCATCACCAGCAGGCCCAACGCCATGCCCTTCTTCATGCCGGTGCGGCGCAGCACCCACGACGAGGGCAGGGCCAGGCAGAAGTAGGAGATGTAGAACGCGCTCGGGATCAGGAAGGCCAGCGCCTCGCTGACGTCGAAGGCGAGCTTCGCGAACGAGATCAGCGGCCCGTTGAGCCAGGTGACGAAGCCGAAGATGAAGAACAGCAGCCCGATGATGGCGATCGAACCGGCGGTGCCGGCGCTTTTCGATGCAGTGGCGGCGACGGCCATGGACAACGTCTCCTGTGCGACGCGGGTGGGCAACCTGGCGCCGCTGCGACGACGCATGGGACAGGCCGGGGAATAACGTTGTCATACTTTTACCGGATCGACCACGGGTCTTGCCTCATTCCGTGCCTGTCGGCGCGGCAAACGCTGTTGCGACGCAGCATCCTCGGTCCGATTGCTGCACCGCACGATGCGAATCGCTTGCCGGATTCGATGCATCGGCGAGGCTAAAGGCCGCAGCAGGCCGCTGCCAGCGACAGATTTGCGCGCATGCGACCCTTCCGGCGACGGCATGGTTTAGGGTGTGTTGACATCGTTGTCAGCACCCTCCCACACTCCGGCGCACTTGGCGGCCCGCCCTCGCGCGGCGCCGACCGCAGACCGGGAGGCCGCGTGCCAGCAGTCGCCAGCCCCATGCCCATGGACGCCGTCGGCCACGAGGGCGCGCCGTTCATCGCCGCCGACGTCGGCGGCACCCACGTGCGCATCGGCCTGGTCCGCGCCAGCGGCGACCCCGCGCATCCGATCGCGGTGCTCAGGTACCGCAAGTACGCCTGCGCGCAGTACCCCGGGCTGGCGGAGATCATCGAGGACTTCGTCGCCGGGCTCGACGGCATCGCGGTGAGCGAGGGCGCGATCGCGAGCGCCGGCTACGCGCTGGAGGACGGCTCGCTGATCACGGTCAACCTGCCGTGGCGGGTGTCGCTGGAGGAGATCCGCGCGCGGCTGGGGTTCCGCAGCTTCCGCCTGGTCAACGACTTCGAGGCGGTCGCGCACGCGGCGGCCTACGTCGATGCCAGCCAGGTGCTGCACCTCGCCGGCCCGGACAGCGCGCCGCCCGGCCCCACCCTGGTGGTGGGCCCCGGCACAGGCCTGGGCGCCGCGGTCCGCATCCCGACCCCGCAGGGGCCGGTGGTGCTCGCCACCGAGGCCGGCCAGGCCGCGCTGACCACCGGCACCGAGCTGGAGATGGCGCTGCTGCGGCAGATGCTCGGCCAGCGCAGCCACGTGCCGGTGGAGCACGCACTTTCCGGCCCCGGCCTGATGCACCTGCACGCCGCGCTGTGCGCACTGGAAGGCGCCGAGCCCGGCTACGCCACGCCGGATGCGATCACGGCGGCCGCGCTCGCGGGCGAGGACGCGCGCGCGCGCCGGGCACTGGACGTGTTCTGCGGCCTGCTCGGCAGCACCGTCGGCGACATGGCGCTGCTCTACGGCGTGCAGGGCGGGATCTACCTGGCGGGCGGGATCCTGCCGCAGATCCGCGGGTTCGTGCGGCAGAGCAGCTTCGTCGAGCGCTTCCTCAACAAGGGCCCGATGCGCGAGGCGCTGGAGCGGATCCCGGTGAAGCTGGTCGAGCACGGGCAGCTGGGCGTGATCGGCGCCGCCAGCTGGTACCTGGCCGGCGCCCCGGGGATGGGCAAGGCATGACGGGGCCGGTGCGCGGGCACCGGGGGACAACGGACAACGGACAACAAGACACGGCGCGAGCACGCAATCGACGCCGGCCAATCCAAACAGACGACGGAGAGAGACCATGACGTACCGCAAAACAGCACTGTCCGCCGCGATCGTGGCGTGCCTGGGCTTCACGGCGCAGGTCCATGCGCAGGACGGCCAGTCGCAGGCCGACGACCAGGCCAACCGGCAGCAGCAGTCCGGCCAGCAGGCCGGCCAGGAGAAGGTCACCGACATCGAGACCGTCACCGTGGTCGGCATCCGCGGCTCGATGGAGAAGTCGCTGGACACCAAGCGCGAGGCCAACGCCCGCCTGGAAGTCGTCACCGCCGAGGACGTCGGCAAGCTGCCGGCGCACAACGTCGCCGACACCCTGCAGCGGCTCCCGGGCGTGAACATCAGCTCCTCGAGCGCGGACGAAGGCGGCTTCGACGAAGCCGACCGCGTCAGCCTGCGCGGCACCAGCCCGAGCCTGACCCAGACCCTGATCAACGGCCACAGCGTCGGCTCGGCCGACTGGTTCGTGCTCAGCCAGGGCAGCAACGTGGGCCGCAGCGTCAGCTACACGCTGCTGCCGTCCGAACTGGTCAGCTCGGTGGAAGTCAACAAGTCCTCGCAGGCCAGGCTGCAGGACGGCGGCACCACCGGCACCGTCAACATCCTGACCCGGCGGCCGCTGCAGTTCGCCGACCAGATCAGCGCCGAGGCCTCGATCGGCGCGGTGCGCTCGGACAACGCCGGGAGCACCGATCCGCAGCTCTCGGGCCTGTTCAACTACAAGAACGACGCCGGCACCTTCGGCGTGCTGGTGCAGGCGTTCAAGCAGAAGCGCGAGCTGAGCCGCCAGGCGCAGGAAATCCCCGGCGGCTTCTTCCAGATCGCCGACACCGACCCGGCCGGCATCTCCAACCCGGACCTGGTCGGCGTCTATGCCCCGGGCCTGCTGGGCTCGACCCTGTTCGAGCAGACCCGCGACCGCAAGGGCGGCCTGGTCGACATCCAGTTCAAGCCCAGCGACGACCTGACCCTGGGCCTGAGCGGCTTCAGCTCGGACATGAAGGCCAACAACTACAACCGCAACTTCATGCTGTGGGGCGGCAACTTCGCGCGCGCGCATGCGCCCGACCCCGGCTACGTCGTCAAGGACGGCGTGCTGACCGACGCCACCTACACCGGCGTGGCCGGGCAGCCGTACGCCGTGTACGACATGATCTACCGCGAAGCCACCGCCAAGAGCAGCTACGCGACCTTCGACGTCGACTGGCAGATCAACGACAGCCTGAGCTCCAAGTTCCAGGCCGGCACCACCAGCGGCAAGGGCTCGACCGCGCGCCAGTTCATCGCCGAGGTGACCGTCGCCGACGGTGGCGGCGCCAGCTGGAGCACCCACGGCGCCGGCTCGCCGGTCGACTGGAGCGTCGGCGGCGACATCTCCCCGGCCGGCGTGACCAGCTTCGGCACCTGGGGCAACCAGCAGGTGACGGCCAAGGACGACGAGGACTGGTTCACCGCCGACTTCAGCCAGTACTTCGACACCGGCGTGCTGTCGTCGATCGACTTCGGCGCGCGCTACGCCGACCACGAGCGCAAGGCGCTCTCGCCCGAAGGCGCCAGCCCCGGCGACATCTGGTCCGCGCTGCAGAACGGCGCCACCGCCATGTACCCGGGCGACTTCGCCAGCGGCATCGGCGGCACCTTCCCGCGCGACATCTGGTACTTCACGCCGGGCGCGCTGAAGGAGGCGATCCTCAACAACTCGACCTGGCTGTCCGACAACGACGGCCCGACCGGCCGCCACAACTACGGCGCCGAGTGGAAGGTGGCCGAGAAGAACCTGGCCGCCTACGTCCAGGCCAACTTCACCGGCGAGCGCTGGAGCGGCAACGTCGGCCTGCGCTACGTCGACATCGACCAGGACATCGACTCCTACCAGTCGGTCGCGGACCCGGCCAACGCCGACGTGTCCAGCCTGTTCGGCAACTGGATCCGCAAGTCGACCAACAACGGCTACAGCCGCGTGCTGCCGAGCGCGAACCTCAAGTTCGACCTCGCCGACGACCTGGTCTTCCGCTTCGCCGCCTCGCAGACCCAGACCCTGCCCGACTACTCCGCGCTCGGCACCTCGAGCTGGGGTTCGGACCTCAACAAGACCGGCGGCGGCGGCAACCCGAACCTCAAGCCGGTGCTATCGACCAACTTCGACGCCAACCTCGAGTGGTACTTCATGCCGCGCGGCCTACTGTCGATCGGCGCCTTCTCGATGGACATGAAGGACTACGTCGCCTACGGCACCGAGACGCAGATGCTGTTCAGCGAGCTGACCCACCAGCTCGAGGCCTACCAGGTCTCCGTGCCGATCAACGCCGACGCCAAGGTTCACGGCCTGGAGGTGGCGTACGAGCAGCCGATCGGCGAGTACTTCGGCATCAACGCGAACTACACCTACTCCGACGGCAGCACCTCGCACACCTGGGCCGACGGCAGCGACCACCTGCTGGGCAACTCGAAGAACACCTACAACGTGGGCGCCTACTTCGAGAACGACCGCTTCGGCGCGCGGGTCAGCTACACCCGCCGTTCGTCGTTCCTGATCGGCCTGTCGGGCGCCAACCCCTACTACCAGGACGACTTCGGCACCCTGTCGGCCTCGCTGAGCTACAAGGCCACCGACTGGCTGAGCTTCAGCCTCGACGCGCTCAACCTCAACGACCCGACCATCAAGTACTACCAGAGCTCGACCATCCCGACCTCGTTCTACAGCAATGGCCGGCAGTACTACTTCAACATCCGCGTGAAGTACTGAGCCGCCGCTTCCCGCATGCGGTCGTTCCACCCCACGGGCCCGGACTTGTCCGGGCCCGTGCGCTTTTGCAAGCTGCGCGATGCGCCATGAACCGGACGCCACGATGAAGCCCTCGACATTCCTCCGCTCCGCGATGCTGGTCCTCGCCGTTTCGGCGCTCTGCGCCTGCAAGCCCGCGTCCGATGCCGCCGGCGAGCCCGCCGCGGCGCCTCCCGGCGCCGCGGCGCCGGCGCCGATCGAGCCGGCGCTGATCCCGGCGCCGGCGTCGCTCCGGACCGGCAAGGGCGGGTTCGTCGTCGAGGCCTCGACCCCGGTGCATGCCGCCGGCGCCGCGGCGCAGCGCGTGGCGAAGCAGTTCGACGCGTACCTGGCCGCGGCGAAGCGGCCGGCGCTGCCGATCGACGACGACGCGAAGCCGGCCGGCGGCATCCGCTTCCGGATCGCGCCGGGCCGGGCCGCCTCCCCCGAGGCGTACTCGCTCGACGTGAAGCCCGACGGCATCGTGGTCGAGGCCGCCGACGAGCGCGGCCTGTTCTACGGCGCGGTCACGCTGTGGCAGCTCCTGACCCAGGCCACGGGCGACCGCGTCGCGCTGCCGGTGCTGCGCATCGACGACGCGCCGCGCTTCGCCTGGCGCGGGCTGATGCTCGACTCCGCGCGCCACTTCCAGTCGGTCGGGGAGATCGAGCGCCTGCTCGACGCGATGGCGCTGCACAAGCTCAATACCTTCCACTGGCACCTGACCGACGACCAGGGCTGGCGGCTGCAGATCCGCAAGTACCCGAAGCTCACCCAGGTCGGCGGCTGCCGCATCCCGGCCGGCGACGGCGGCGTCGACCCGCGCACCGGCGCGCCGAAGCCGTACTGCGGCTTCTACACCCAGGACCAGGTGCGCGCGATCGTGCGCTACGCCGCGCAGCGCCACATCGCCGTGGTGCCGGAGATCGACATCCCCGGCCACGCGCAGGCGGCGGTGGCGGCCTACCCGCGGCTAGGCAGCGTCGACGGCCCGACCCGCGTGTCGTCGGACTGGGGCGTGCATCCCTACCTGTTCAACGCCGAGGACGGCACGTTCCGCTTCCTCGAGGACGTGATGGCCGAGGTCGTCGAGCTGTTCCCGGGGCGCTACGTGCACGTCGGCGGCGACGAGGCGTTCAAGCGGCAGTGGCAGCGCTCGCCGCGCGTGCAGGCGCGCATGCGCGAGCTCGGCGCGGCCGACGAGACGCAGCTGCAGGCGCGCTTCGTGCAGCGGATGCAGCGCTTCCTCGCCGCGCACGGCAAGCGGCTCATCGGCTGGGACGAGATCCTCGAGGGCGGCGGGCTGCCTGCCGACGCGACGGTGATGTCCTGGCGCGGCACCGAGGGCGGCATCGAGGCCGCGCGCTCGGGCCACGACGTGGTGATGTCGCCCGTGTCCGACCTGTACCTGGACTACCTACAGACCGATTCGCCGGACGAACCGCCGGGACGGCCCGCGACCATCCCGCTGCGCAAGGTCTACGGCTTCGAGCCGGTGCCGGCGGCGCTGACGGCGCAGGAGGCGCGGCACGTGCTCGGCCTGCAGGCCAACGCGTGGACCGAGCACATGCGCACGTTCGCCCGCGTCGAGCATGCGATCTTCCCGCGCATCGCGGCGGTGGCGGAAACCGGCTGGACGCCGCGCGCGCGCAAGGACTACGCCGGCTTCCTGGCGCGGCTGCCGGCGCAGCTGGGGCGCTACCGCGCGCTCGGGATCCCCTACGCGCAGACGCCGTTCGAGGTGCGCATCCAGGGCGTGGCGCGCGGCAAGGGGGAGGTCGAGGCGACGCTCTCGCAGCCGCTCGGCCCGGGCGAGATCCGCTACACCACCGACGGCGGCGAACCCACGGCCGGCTCGCCGCGCTACGCGGCGCCGCTGCGGCTGGCGCTGCCGGCGCAGGTGCGCGCGGCCGCGTTCGTCGACGGGCGGGCGCTGGCGCCCGCGACCGCGCGCCGCTTCGACGCATCGTCGCTGCTGCGCCGCGACGACGAGGCGCTGTCGATGTGCGGCCAGGGCCTGATGCTGCGGCTGGAGGACGACGGCCCGCTGGAAGGGCCGCGTGCGATCTACGACGTCGACATCTTCCATCCGTGCTGGCTGTGGCGCGACGCGCCGCTGGACGGGATCGCCTCGATCGAGGTGCGTGCGGGCCGCATCCCCTACTACTTCCAGCTCGCGGGCGACGAGCCCAACCGCAGGTTCGAACCGGCGCATGCCGCGCACGGCGAGCTCGAGGTGCGCGCCGGATGCGGCGGCGACCTGCTGGCCACGGCGCCGCTGCCGGCGCAGCCGGACGCGGACGGGTTCGTGACGCTCGCCGCGCCGCTGGGCGCGCATGCATCGCGCGCCGACCTGTGCATCGTGTTCACCGGGGACACGCGGCCGACGATGTGGGTGCTGGACCGCGTGACGCTGCGCCCGGCCGCCGGAGCGCCCTGATCACCCGCAGGAGCGCCCCATGGGCGCGATGCCTTCCCGGCGAAGCCCGATCGCGCCCATGGGGCGCTCCTACGGGAACAGCCGCGCCTCGATGCGCAGCAGCAGGTCGCGCAGCGGCGTCAGCGCGATCGCGAAGCCCGCGGCCACGCCCGCCGCGTCGGCCAGCACGTCGCGCGGATCCATCGAGCGGGTGGCGGTGAACGCGTACTGCGCCAGCTCGATCGCCACGCCCAGCGCGAGCAGCCCGATCGCGGCCCGCCACAGCGCGCGACGGCCCCGGTAGAGCTGCACCGCGCTGGCGGCGAGCAGGAAGAACGCCAGCACGTGCTCGACCTTGTCGAATCCCGGCGGCGTGCGCGGCAGGTCCGGCGCCGGCACCAGGCAGACGACGAACACCACGGCCACCGCCAGCCACCACAGCGCCAGCCACGCGCGCGGATGCCGCAGCGGCTTGAGCGCGGTCGCCGCGCTCACAGGCGAAAGCTCAGGTCGCCGGCCAGGAACGCCGCGCCGAACTCGACGCCGCGCGCGAAGCCCATCGCCTGGAAGCGTTCGCCCATCGCCGCCGGCAGCGTCAGCTGCTTGGCCTGCTGGCGCAGCGCGTAGCGGCCCGCCTCGTCGACGGCGCGCGCCTCCTGCTCCACCAGCCGCTCGGCCAGGCCATTGCCGAGCAGCAGGCTGGCCTGCGAGCAATAGCCGGCGAAGTCGAAGCCGGCGCCGGTGCCGGCCTCCGCCAGCGCGGTGAAGTCGACGGACGCGGTGATGTCCTGCAGCCCCGGGAAGGCGAAGACGTCGCTGCTGACGCGGTGGCGGTGGAACGCGCGCAGGGTGCCGTCGCTGCGCTCGGGCGAGTAGAACTCGCGCCGCGGATAGCCGTAGTCGACGAACAGCAGCGCCCCCGCCCGCAGGCCGCCGACCACCGCCTGCAGCCAGTACGGCAGCTGCGGCAGCGCCTCGGAGCGGTAGCCGTCGGGCAGCGGCGCGCCGAGCTCGCGCTCCACGTGCCGCACCGTGGCGGCGAGCAGCGGGTCGGCCGGCCTGTCGGTGCGCACGAAGGCGCCGTCGCCGGCGAGCGCGACGTGCTCCTCGAACACCTCGCCCTCGCGCAGGCAGAAGCGCGGCGTCGGCAGCGCGTCGACCACCTCGTTGGCGAACAGGACGCCGTCCCACGGATCCTGCAGCGGGCCGTCGAGCCACTCGACGCACTCGAACACCAGCGGCGTGAGCTTGCGCGACAGGCGCTCGCGCTGGCGCTCGCGCAGGTCCGCGCTGGGCTCGAGGATCGCGTAGCGCGCCGGCATCGCGTCGATCGCCATCAGCTGCTTGATCGCGTGCTCGGCGAAGGCGCCGCTGCCGCCGCCGACCTCGACGAAGGCCGCGTCCTCGCCGACCTGCCGCAGCACCGGTGCCACGGCCTCTGCGACGCACTGTGCGAACAGCGAGCCGAGCTCCGGCGCGGTGACGAAATCGCCGGCGCGGCCGAACTTGGCCGCGCCGGCGCTGTAGTAGCCCAGACCCGGCGCGTACAGCGCCAGCTCCATGAAGCGCGAGAACGGGATCGCGCCGCCGGCCGCGGCGACCTGCTCGCGGATCAGCGCCTGCAGGTGGGCGCTGTGTGCGAGCGCGTCGGCGTCGGGAGGTGGGCTGGGCATCGGATTTCCTGTTCGAAAAGACCGCTGTAGGAGCGGCCCCCGGGGGCCCGCGCCCGGGGGCGGGGGGTGGCCGGGGTGGCGCTAGGGCCCCGGGGGGGCGCCGC
>JAYRKR010000047.1:24977-26029 GCA_041905645.1 Luteimonas sp. | reverse complement strand
CCGCCTTCGGCACCTTCTCCCCGCGGGGCGGGGAGAAGGAAAGCCAGGTCTTGCTCTGCCTCGGCAACCGGACGCGACGTTGCGCCCACCGTCTCTATCCCGGCATCACGCCGCGCTCCCTAGACTGCCCGCGTCCGGCGCGAGCCGCCGGGCGGACTCCACGCCACCAGGGGAAGACTCCATGAAGCGCCTGCTGACCTGCTCGTTCCTGCTCGCCCTTGCCGCCTGCCAGCGCGAAGCGCCGGCGCCCGCGGCCCAGACCGGCCAGGCCGCGCCGGAACCGCCGGCCGCGCAGGCCCCGGCGCCCGCGCCCGCAACCGCGCCGCTGCAGGACGTGATCGAGCGCCAGCCGAACTACATGGTCGGGATCAGCTTCCCCAAGGGGCTCGACCAGTACCCGGGCCTCGTCGCCGAGCTGCGCCGCTACGCCGACGCCGCCCGCGCGGAGCTGAAGCAGGCGGTCGACGGCCTCGGCGGCGAGAAGCCCACCGCCCCCTACGACCTGTCGCTGGCCTTCACCACGCTCGCGCAGACGCCGCGCATCGTCGCCGTCTCCGCCGAAGGCAGCAGCTACACCGGCGGCGCGCACGGCAACCCGCTGATCGCGCGCTTCACCTGGCTGCCGGAGCGCAACGAGCTCCTGCAGGCCGACCGGCTGATCGCCGGCAAGGACGGCTGGCGCGCGGTGTCGGACGCCGTGCGCGAACAGCTGCACGCCGCGCTGTCGCAGCGCATCGACGGCGTCGAGGACATGCCCCCGGCCGACCGCGCCGAAGCGCTCAAGTCCGGGCTGAAGATGATCGACGACGGCTCCGGCCCCGACGCCGACAACTTCTCGCAGTTCGAGCCCCTGCTCGATGCCGACGGCCGGATCACCGCCCTGCGCTTCGTGTTCCCGCCCTACCAGGTCGGCCCGTACTCCGACGGCACCCAGTCGGTCGACGTGCCCGCCGCCGTCGTGCTGCCGCACGTCGCGGCGCCGTACCGCGACCTGTTCGCGCCGCCGCCCGCCGCCGCGCAGTAACCAACGCCCCTCCACTCCTGTAGGAGCG
>JAYRKR010000047.1:0-24967 GCA_041905645.1 Luteimonas sp. | reverse complement strand
GACTCGCCACAGTCGCGACTTCCGTCGCTCCTACAGGAGGTCTTGCCGCCACGGGCAGGCTTGCTGCCACAGGAGGAAGCGCCGGCGGATTTCCGCGGACCGCGCCGCCGGCGTTAACCTAGCGGCGTCCGCATCGACACCCGCAAGGCATGTCCACCGCGCATCCCCTCCGCGACCGCGTGCAGTCCCTGCTCGTCGAAGCCGACATCCGCATCGACGGCGACCGCCCCTGGGACCTGCGGCTCAACGACCAGCGCCTGCCCGCGCGCCTGCTCGCCGGCGGCTCGCTCGCCTTCGGCGAGAGCTACATGGACGGCTGGTGGGACGCCGGCTCGCTCGACGGCCTGCTGTTCCACCTGCTGTCCTCGCACGTCGACGACCGCGCCCACGGCCTGGCCGACCTGCGCGACGCGCTGCGCGCGCGCCTGTTCAACCTGCAGGCGGGGCACCGCAGCTTCGCCGTCGGCGAGCGCCACTACGACCTGGGCAACGACCTCTACCGCGCCATGCTCGGCAAGCGCCTGGTCTACAGCTGCGGCTACTGGCGGCAGGCCGGCAACCTCGACGACGCCCAGGAGGCCAAGCTCGACCTGATCTGCCGCAAGCTCGGCCTGCAGCCGGGCATGCGCGTGCTCGACATCGGCTGCGGCTGGGGCGAGGCGCTGAAGTTCGCGGCCGAGCGCCACGGGGTCTCCGGCGTCGGCGTCACCATCTCCAGGGAGCAGGCCGCGTTCGCGCGGGAGCTGTGCGCAGGGATGCCGGTCGAGATCCGCGTGCAGGACTACCGCGAGCTCGACGAGCGCTTCGACCGCATCCTCTCGGTCGGCATGTTCGAGCACGTCGGCGTGCGCAACTACCGCACCTATTTCGAGGTCGCGCGGCGCTGCCTGGCCGACGACGGCCTGTTCCTGCTGCATAGCATCGGCAGCAACCGCTCGGTGACGCACACCGATCCGTGGATCGCGAAGTACATCTTCCCCAACTCGATGCTGCCGTCCGCGGCGCAGGTCACCGAGGCGGTCGAAGGTCTGTTCGTGCTGGAGGACTGGCACAACTTCGGCCCCGACTACGACCGCACCCTGCAGGCCTGGCGCGGCAACGTCGAGGCCGCCTGGGACGCGCTGCCCGCGCGCTACGACGAGCGCTTCCGCCGCATGTGGCGCTATTACCTCGCCGCCTCGATGGCCAGCTTCCGCGCCCGCCGCATCCAGCTCTGGCAGCTGGTGCTTTCGCCCAACGGCATCCCCGGCGGATACCTCGCCCCGCGCTGATCCGGCGCCGCGGCTGTTGCCGCCGGAGTGTGGCGACAGCGCGGCACTCGGTGTCGGAAGCGTTGTGGGAGCGGCTTCAGCCGCGAGCTCCTGGGTCTACAGATCGCAATGCGGTTCTCGCCGGAAGAGCTCGCGGCTGAAGCCGCTCCCGCAAGATCGCGCCGCCAGTGTCCATCAGCCTCTTCATTCCTATGGGTTCCGGGGCGCCTTCCGGCGCCTGGGCGCCTTGGGCTTCGGTTCCGGCATGGCCGCCGCGGTCGCAAGCAGCAGCGCCTGCAGCCGATCGGCGTCGTCGAGCAGTTCGTCCGCGACCGGGTAGGGCTTGGTGCCGGGGTAGGGCGGCCGGCGCGGCAGCGTGGCGGTCATCGCCGTGGTGGCGTCCGCAGCCTTGACGAACAGGCTGTCGTCGCAGGCGAAGGCGACGACCTTGCCGTCGACGTAGATGCCGTACTCGCCGAACATCCTTCGGTGCGAAAGGCGATCGCCCAGCCCGGCCTGCTCGGCGACGTATTCGACGAAGGAAGGATCGGTTGCCATGGTCGCGATTTCCGTAGGGCGGGTCTTGACCCACCGCGGGGGCGACGGCGGTCTTGACCGAGCCGCCGCGTGGTGGGTCTAGACCCTTACCTGAAGGCTGGCTGGCATTCCGGTGGTGGGTCTAGACCCACCCTACGGGTTGGCGAGCCTGCTGTGCCGGATCCCGTACGCGAAATAGACCACCAGCCCCAGCGCCATCCACACGATGAAGCGCTCGATGGTGATCCACGGCAGCCCGCCGAGCATCGCGAAGCGGCCGTCCTGCCACCACGGCCAGCCGATGATCAGGAACAGCGAGAACGCGATGCCCGCCGGCGCCACCAGCCACAGCATCGGCGTGCGGAAGCGGCGCTCGATGCCGGGCCGGCGCACGCGCAGGATCAGCACCGAGGCGCAGATCACGATGAAGGCCGAGAGCGTGCCGATGTTGACCAGCTCGGCCACCTCGCCGATCGGCAGCAGGCCGGCCACCAGCGCGGTGAACACGCCCAGGATCAGCGTCGGCCGCGCCGGCGTGCCGTAGCGCGGATGCACCTGCGCGAACCACTTCGGCAGCAGGCCGTCGCGCGAGAGCGCGAACCAGATCCGCGCCGCGCCCAGCATGAAGGCGAACATCACGCTGGTGATGCCGGCGATCGCCGCCACGTTGATCACCCCGCGCACCCAGTCCAGCCCCAGCGCCGCGAACGCCGCGTCCACCGGCGCCGGGCTGTCGAGCCTGGGGTAGGGCACCATGCCGGTGAGCACCAGCGACACCGCCAGGTACAGCGCCATCGACACCGCCAGCGACAGCAGCACCGCGCGCGGCAGGTCGCGCTGCGGGTTGCGCGCTTCCTCGGCCGCGGTGGTCAGGGTGTCGTAGCCGAACACCGCGAAGAACACGATGCTGGAGGCCGCCAGCACGCCGCCCCAGCCGAAATGGCCCGCGCCCGACGCGTCCACCGTCGCTTCCGGCACGAACGGCGTCCAGTTGGCGGTGTCGACGTAGAACGCGCCCACGCCGATCACCAGCGCCACGCCGAGCACCTTGATCGCGACGATGACGGTGTTGGCGCGCGCGCCCCACTCGGTCTTCACCGTCAGCATCCACGCGATCAGCAGGGTGATGGCGGCGGCGATCACGTTGAACACGCCGCCGGCATCGGGATCGGCCGGGTTGTACGCGGCCTGCGCCCACGCCGGCAGGTGCCAGCCGGTGAGCTGCGCCACCAGCGCCTGCACGTAGCCCGACCATCCGATCGCCACCACGCCGACGATCAGCGCGTACTCCACCAGCAGGTCCCAGCCGATGATCCAGGCGAACAGCTCGCCCAGCACCGCGTAGCCGTAGGTGTAGGCGCTGCCGGTGACCGGGATCATGCCGGCGAACTCGGCGTAGGCCAGCGCCGCGCAGGCGCTGCCGAGCCCGGCGATGACGAAGCTCAGCACCACCGCCGGCCCAGCGTTGGTCGCCGCCTGCTGGCCGGCGAGCACGAAGATGCCGACGCCGATGATCGCGCCGACGCCGATCGCGGTGAGCTGCCACACGCCCAGCACGCGGCGGAAGTCCTGCCGGCGCCCGACCTCGGCCTGCAGTTGCTCGACGCTCTTGTGGCGCGTGAGGCGTGCGATCAGGTTCATGCGTGGCTCCCCGGGCAGGTCGCGCGATCATAGCGAATCGCGGGCCCGCTGCCTCGCGGGCTCCCTGCACGGCCGGCATGGGCTCCCTTCCCTGAGGAGCGGCTTCCGCCGCGAATGATCCGGAGAGCGACGCCCTCGCCTTGTGGGCCCTCGCCTTGTGGGAGCGGCGGAAGTCGCGACATTCGCGGCCGATCCCATCGCGACTCCCGTCGCTCCCACAAAGGGGGCCCCAGCTTGGTTGTCCCGGCAGTCGTACCCGTCGACTCCTCGTCCACCCCGCCGCGCGCACCCCGTCCCCAGCGGGCCGAGCCGCCGCCGCGAGTCGCTCCAACTCCAGCCCCTCTCCCGCTTGGCGGGAGAGGGAGGCGCGAAGCGCCGGGTGAGGGCTCGGCTTTTAGCGGTGTCGCGTGCCGCGAGCGACTGCTTCTCGCGGCGACGCGCGGCGGCCCGACTCACCCTCACCCCAACCCCTCTCCCGCTTCGCAGGAGAGGGGCTTTAAAAAAGGCCGCCCGATTTCCAGGGCGGCCATCGCATCCTTACCTGGGGCGGGGCAGGACCCGCCCACGAATCCAACAGCCTCAGCCGTCCTTGCCGGTATCCGCGGGAGCCTCCGGCGCCGCCGAATCGTCCGCCTCCGGCGCCAGCCCGCGCTTGATCAGCAGCGGCTTGATGTCCGGACCCGCGCCGGTGAAGTCGACGAACAGCTGCGATGCGTCCTTGCTGCCGCCGCGCGAGAGCAGGGTCTGCCGGAAGCGGTCGCCGTTCTCGGTCTTCAGGCCGCCGTGCTGCTTGATCCATTGCGTGGTGTCGGCCGCCAGCACCTCCGACCAGATGTAGGCGTAGTAGCCGGCCGCGTAGCCGCCCATGATGTGGCTGAAGTACGGCGTGCGGTAGCGCGGCGGCACCGGCGGGTAGGCGATGCCGTCCTCCGCCAGCGCCTTGGCCTCGAAGGCCATGATCGCGCCCGCGTCCGGGATCTGCCCGGCTGGCAGCTGGTGGTAGCTCTGGTCCAGCATCGCCGCGCCCAGGTACTCGGTGGTGGCGAAGCCCTGGTTGAACTTGGACGCCGCGACCACCTTGTCCAGCAGTTCCTGGGGCATCGGCGCGCCGGTCTGGTAGTGCCTGGCGTAGTGCGCCAGCACGCTCGGCCAGTCGGCCCACATCTCGTTGACCTGCGACGGGAACTCGACGAAGTCGCGCGGCACGCTGGTGCCGCCGAAGTAGGGGTACTCCACGTTCGAGAACATGCCGTGCAGCGCATGCCCGAACTCGTGGAACATCGTCGTCACCTCGTCCCAGGTCAGCAGCGTGGGCTTGCCGTCGGCCGGCTCGGGGATGTTGAGGTGGTTGGCCACCACCGGCTTGAAGCCCAGCAGCCTGGACTGCCCCACGTAGCTGTTCATCCACGCGCCGCCGCGCTTGGAGGCGCGCGCGTACGGGTCGAAGATGAAGATCGCCAGCTGCGAGCCGTCCTTGTCGAACACGTCGTAGGTGAACGTGTCCGGGCGATACTTCGGCAGGTCGGTGCGCTCCTTGAAGCTGATCCCGTACTCCTGGTTGGCGGCGTAGAACACGCCGTTCTCCAGCACGTTCTTCATCTCGAAGTAGGGCTTGAGCTGCGATTCGTCGAAGTCGTACTTGGCCTTGCGCACCTTCTCGCTGTAGAACGCCCAGTCCCACGGCGCCAACTGGAAAGTCGGCTCGCCCTTGGCCTTCTGCTCGCTGTCGATCATCGCCTGCAGGTCCGCCGCTTCCTTCCTGGCGTTGGCCACGGCCGCGGGCGCCAGCTCGCCCAGCATCTTGTTGACCGCTTCCGGCGTCTTGGCGGTCTCGTCGTCCAGCACGTAGGCGGCGTAGGTGTCGAAGCCCAGCATCTTCGCCTTCTGCGCGCGCAGCTTGAGCACCTGCGAGACGATGCCGGTGTTGTCGTACTGGTTGCCACGGCTGTTGCGCGCCACCGAGGCCTCGTGGATGCGCTGGCGCAGCTTGCGGTTGGTCAGCTGCGACAGCGGCGGCTGGCCGGTGGTGTTGAGCAGGGTGACGACGTACTTGCCGTCGAGCTTGCGCTCCTTCGCCTTTTCCGCCGCGGTGGCAATCTGCTCGTCGGTCAGCCCGTCCAGCTCGGCCTTGTCGTCCACCACCACGGCCGAGTCGTTGACCTCGGCCAGCACGTTCTGGCTGAACTGCGTGCCCAGCTTGGCCAGCTGCGCGTTGAGGTCCTTGAGCCTGGCCTTGTCGGCGTCGGACAGGTTGGCGCCGCCGCGGACGAAGTCGGTGTAGTAGCGCTCCACCAGCCGCACGCCCTGCGCGTCCAGGCCCAGCGTGTCGCGCTTGTCGTACAGCGCCTTGATCCGCGCGAACAGCTTGGGATCGAGCCGGATCGCGTCGCCGTGGGCGGCGAACCTGGGCGCGTAGTCGGCGCGCAGCTTCTCGCGCGCGTCGTTGGTGTCGGTGCCGACCAGGTTGAAGAACACGGTGGTGGCGCGGTCGAGCTCGCGGCCGGACTTCTCCAGCGCGATGATGGTGTTCTCGAACGTCGCCGGCGCCGGGTTGTCGGCGATCTCGCGGACCTCGGCGAGGTTCTCGGCCATGCCGCGGTCGAAGGCCGGCGCGAAGTCGCTGTCGCGGATCCTGTCGAACTGCGGGTAGTGCAGCGGCAGCGGGCTGTCGGCCGCGAACGGATCGGCATGGGCGGCCGCGTCGGTCTGCTGTTGCGTGGCGGCGCTGTTCATGGACGTGTCCTGGGCAAGTGCGGGCGTGGCGACGGCCAGCGCAGCGGCCAGCGCCGCGGCGAGCGGATGCTTCATCGGTCTCTTCCTCTCCGGATCGGACCCCCAAGCCTACCGGATGCCATCGCGCGGGGCCCCATGACCAACGGCACAAGCCCCGGCCCGATCCGCCCGTGGCAGGCGGTTCGCTCCCGTGGAAGCGACTCCGGCCGTGGGATGTCCTCAAGGCCACCCTCCACCCATGCCGGCCGGTTCGCCCTTGTAGGAGCGACGGAAGTGGCGACTTGGCCTGTCGCGACTTCCGTCGCTCCCACGGAATCCGGAGCGCCGTCGCCAAAGGCGCCGATGGAATAACCGACATCATGCCTCCGAAACGCTCTCATCCTCCACGAAGGAGCGAAGGCGCTCATCGACGGGACAACTAAGGTCCATGGATCCCCGCCTTCGCGGGGATGACGAGCCTGAGGTGAAAGACGCACGCCTGAGGCGAAAAATGCACGGCCTCGGCCTCGGCCTCGGCCTCGGCGCGGGCGTGGCAAGTCGCGACTTCCGTCGCTCCCACAGAACCTGAAGCGCCGTCGCCAAGAGGATGTGGCTACGGCGACGAGTCCGCGGGCAGGGCGGCGACCGGCCGGCCCTTGTGGGCGCGACGGAAGTCGCGACTCGCGCCCGTTCCGATTTCCGTCGCGCCCACGGGCGCCGCGGCGCCCCCGTTGCGGACGCTGCCGGTGGTAGTCCCATAGGCCTGCTTGAACGCGCGGCAGAAGCTGCTCTGGCTCTCGAACCCCAGCGCCTCGGCGATCTCGCAGACCGGCATCTGGGTGTCGCGCACCATCGCCCACGCGCGCGCCAGCCGCAGGCGCGCGGCGTATTCGGTGGGCGTCTCGCCGAACACCTCGCGGTAGGCCCGGATCAGGTGCCACGGCGAGTAGCTCACGCTGCGCGCGAGCCAGCCCACGTCCGGACGGTTGTTGCGGTGGGTCCGGATCAGGTGCTGCACGCGCAGCAGCCGCTGCAGGGTCTTCCGGCGCCGCTCCAGCGTGCGCCCGCCGCAGCGCTGCAGGCTCGGCTGCAGGTCGGCCTGCTGCTCCAGCACCGCGACCCAGGCCGCCTTCAGCAGCATGCCCGGATCCGAGCCGGCGCCGCCGCGCGCCGTGCGTGCCAGGCGCACCAGCAGCCTGCGCAGGCCGTGCGGGCACGGGCTCGTGCGCAGGAAGACCTCGGCGACGGGATCCTTTGCCGCGACCGCGCGCAGATGGCGGCGCCAGGCCTCGGGCGCCGCCGCCAGCCCCAGCCAGTGGCCGGGCGACGGACAATCCACCCGCAGCGCAGTGTCGCGCCAGACCTGCAGCTCCCCGGCCGCCAGCTCCCAGTACTCGTCCTGCGACTGCAGCTGCAGCTGCCCCGACAGCGGCACGAACAGCGACAGCCAGCCCGCCGGCACCCGCAGGCGCGAGGCGCGCCCGCTCCCGTGGATGACGTGGACGGCGTCGCGACGGCCCTCGTCGAGGTCGGACTGGCCGGCGAAATGGAGCGCGAGGTACTCGACGGCGCTTCGCCGCGCGCCGGCGGGGCGGGGGACGTTCATGGCGATCGCTTCCGGTTGCGGGACGGGGCCGCCGCGCGCGCGTCGTCGTCGCGCGACGGCGCGCCCGAGGCGTCGCCGACCGCGAGCGCGAAGGCCGCGTCGACGTGCGCGGCGGCCGTGTTGACGCAGGCGATGCCGTCGAGGTCGAACACCGTCTCGCCGGCGTGCGCGGGAAAGGCGAGCGGCAGCTCGGTGCAGGCGAGGCAGACGGCCGGGTGGGCGCCCGGATGCCCGCGCGAGGCTGCGTGCACCAGGCGCCGCAGGCGTTCCCCGGCGTCGCGGTCGAGGCCGGCCTGCAGTTCCGTGATCAGCGCGGCCACCTGCGCGCGCAGGGCCGCGTCGTGCGGCGCGGCCGCCTCCATGCCCCAGCGCGCGAAGCCGTCGCGGAAGCGCGCCGAGGCCATCGTCACCGCGGTGCCCAGCAGCAGCACCCGCGTGGCGCCGAGCCCGGCGCAGGCGCGCGCCGCCGCCTCGACCAGGTCGACGACGGGGATCGCCACGCCGCGCACGATCGATTCCAGCCGGTCGTGCGGCGTGTTGCTGGCGATCGCGGCCAGCGCCGCGCCGGCGGCCTCGAGCCGCCGCAGCGCGGCGCGGTGGTAGTCGTCGAACAGCGTCCACGACGCCTCGTCGCCCTCGGTGCCGAGCAGGGCGATCGCGCGGCGCACGTCCAGCGACTCGATCGTCATTTCCGGCATCGGCGCCGGCCCGGGCAGGCCCAGCGCGCGGTGGCGCCGCTCGCTGCGCCGGCACAGGCCGGCGTAGTAGTCCACCGTCGACGGCCAGGCGACGCCGCCGACGATGCCGATCTTCTTCATCGTCCGTCCCGCCTTCATGGCGCGAGCGCGGGAATCCCGAACGTGCCGTCGACCACCTCGACGAAGTTGCGCTCCTCGCGCACGATGAAGCGCTTCTCCCGCGCGAACGCGAAGTTCCTGCGCCCCTCCGGATCCGAGCGCAGGCGCGCCTGGTAGGCCTCGTAGGAGGCCAGGCCGTCGAAGGCGATCAGTCCCCAGCCGACGTCGTTGGTGCCCTGCCAGGGCAGCAGGTAGCCGACCAGGTGGCCGCCGCAGCGCGGGATGATCCGGCCCCAACTGCGCGCGTACTCGGCGAAGGCCTCGCGCTGGAAGGGGTCGATTTCGTAGCGGATGATGCAGACGATCGTCATCGGTGGCGTCCCGGTGGCTGGAAAGGCGGTCTTCGCTGTCGGGCCCGCGTGCGCCCCGGCGGCGCCCCGGGCGGCGGGCGCCGCGAGCAGCGCGGCCCCTGCGGCCGCGCCGCGGGCGAGGAACTCCCGGCGCGTGGCGGAAAGGCGGTCCGCATCGGTGGTCGGCGTGTGGTCCGGCATGGCGCTCCCTCGGCTGCGCTGCATGGCGGCCAGTCTTCCGCTTGCCGGGCGGCGACACTTTGTCCATGATGGAACTATGGATGTCGCCCATTCCGACGCGGGCGTCTCGGCGGTCGCGGCGGCCATCGCCGAGCCGGCGCGCACCCGCATGCTCTATTGCCTGATGGACGGCCACGCGCGCACCAGCACCGAGCTGGCGATCGTCGCCGGGGTCAGCGCGCCGACGGCCAGCACCCACCTGGCGCGCCTGAAGCAGCAGGGGCTGGTGAAGGTGCACGCGCAGGGCAAGCACCGCTACTACAGCCTCGACGGCGAGCAGGTGGCGGCCGCGCTCGAAGCGCTCAAGGTCGTCGCCGGCGTGCCCGCGCAGGCGTTCGTGCCGCGCACGCCGCCGCGGCTGCGCGCCGCGCGCACCTGCTACGACCACATGGCCGGCGGCCTGGCGGTCGCGCTGCACGGCCGCTTCCTGGAATACGGCTGGCTCGCGCCGTCCGGCGAGGGGACCGACGACGCCTACGAAGTGACCCGGCAGGGCGCGGAGGCCTTCCTCGCCCTCGGCATCGACCTCGACGCCGCCCGCGCGCATCGCCGCCGCCGCTTCGCCTATGCCTGCCTGGACTGGAGCGAGCGCCGCCCGCACCTCGCCGGCACCCTCGGCGCCGCGTTCCTCGACGTCGCACTGAAGCGCAAGTGGGTGACCCGCGACCTCGACAGTCGCGCGCTCGGACTCACCCGCGCGGGACGGCGCGAGCTGCAGTCCAGGTTCGATCTCGAGTTCGAGGGCTGATCGCGACGGCAGCGGCCGCGCATCGCGCGAGGTGAAGGCCTCTGCACTCCAGCGACAGGATCGGCGTCGCGAGTAGCCTGCCATGACGCATTGCAGCCGCCCGGAGCGGTTCATCCTCGACTGCCGAGCGGACGATCCGGATCGTGTGACCGCTTCCTGGACCGCTGCCCTCGGTGATCGCCGCGCGGGCCGCAGCGTCGTGCGCGCACGCGATGGCGCGCAAGCGCTCCAGCCTGCGAAACAGGAGCCGGCAGGCGAGGGCGCCGCCGCGATTCCGACGGAAGGCCGCCCGGTCGCGGCCGATTAGCGGGCTTTTAACCTGGACCGGGAGCTACCCGCGCTCTAATGCCCGCGGCAACGCAGTCCGCGTCCGATCACGAGGGATGCCGCCATGCAGCGTCGGGTTGCCGGCCTCCTGGGCCTTGCGGGGATCGTCCTGCTGCTGGGCACGGGCATGGCGTGGAACGAATACCTGCGCACGCCGCCCGTCGCGCGCGAGCCGCTGCCGCCCACCCTGATCGCGCTCGATTCCCCCGCGGGCCAGGCGCTGCTGGCCGAGAGCGATGCGGTCGCCGACTACGACGACCTGCGGGCGAACTTCGTCGCCCAGTCGCGCAAGTCGTACTGCGGCGTCGCCAGCGCGGTCGTGGCGCTCAACGCCGCCCGCGTGGCCGGCGCGCCGTTCGACCAGCGGACGGTATTCGATGCGCCGTCGGCCGGCGTGCATGCGCTGAGGGTCAGCTTCATCGGCATGTCGCTGCGCGAGTTCGGCGCGCTGCTCCGGGCCAACGGCGCCCGGGCGACCGTCGTGCGCGCCTCGGACACGGACGTGGACGCGTTCCGTCGCGAAGTGCGCGCCAACCTGGCCCGCGAAGGCGATTACCTGCTGGTCAACTACGCGCGCGAGCGCCTCGGCCAGGCGCCCTCCGGCCACATCTCGCCGGTGGCCGCCTACGACGCCCGCAGCGACCGCCTGCTCGTCCTCGACGTCGCGGCCAACCGGTACCCCCCGGCCTGGGTGCGCCTGCCGGACATGTGGGACGCCATGCGCGCGCCCTTGAACGCGGAGACGACGGTCACGCGCGGATTCGTCGTGGTGCACGCCACCTCGCGCGTCCGCGACGACGCGATCGCTGCAAGGGGCAGCGCCCGCTGAGCGGTCCGGGAACGCGAGTACCCGCGGCCGGCTCCGGGCATTGCGGGCATTCGCGCAGGAAGGGATGTTTTTCGTTGCCAGAACCGTCGGTGGTGTCGACGGAACCTCCTGGCCCCGCAGCGTCTGCCGAGAGCATCGCCGTCCGGCGCGGGCATCCGCCAGTTACGCACCGGCATACACCCCGACCGCTTCCTCCACCAGCGCCGGCGCGCTCCACCGCTGCGCGTCCCGCGGCCCGGCCTGCGCCAGGCTGGCCTGCAGGTCGGGCTGCCGCATCACGCGCGCCACCTGCGCGGCGAAGGCGTCCACGTCCGGCTCGCTGACCACCGCGCTGGCGGCGCCGCGCAGCACCGTGGCGGTGCCCATCACCGCGGTGGAGACGATCGGCACGCCCAGGGCCATGGCCTCGATCAGCACCAGGCCCTGGGTCTCGGTGGGCGAGGCGAACACGAACGCATCGGCCGCGCGATAGCAGTCCAGCAGCGCGGTGCGGCGGTCGAGGTTGCCGAAGAAGCGGACGTGGTCGTCCAGGTGCAGCACGGTGGCGAGCGAGCGCAGCCGGGGCGCGTCCGGCCCTTCGCCGGCCACCACGAACAGCAGCTCGGGGAAGTCCGGCACCAGCCGCCGCACGACCTGCAGCAGGAAGTCGATGTTCTTCTCCACCGCCAGGCGGCTGACGGTCAGCAGCACCGGGCGCCCGGGCGCGATGCCGTGCTCCCGGCGGAACGCCGGGCCGTCGCCGCCGGCGAACTCGCGCAGGTCGATGCCGGTGGGCAGCACGGTCGAGGCCGTCTCGACGCCGTAGCCGTGCAGCACGTCCACCATCTCGGCGGTGGGGACGATCAGGTGGTCGATCTCGCGGCCCAACCTGCGCGACGCATGGCGCGCGGCGAAGCGCAGGAGCGGCGCCGGCAGCCACGGCAGGTAGTGCGCCGCGTACTCCTCGAAGTAGGTGTGGTAGGTCTCCACCACCCGCAGCCCGCGCGCGCGGCGCAGGCGCACCCCCAGGGCGTGGGCGCGGAAGGGCGTGTGGACGTGCACCACGTCCCAGTCGCGCCGCGACAGCGCATCGAAGGCGCCGCGCAGGGCGCTTGCCGTCATCAGGCGGTCCTCGGGGTCGAAGAACAGCGTGCGCGCCGGCAGGCGGATCACATCGAAGCCGCCGCCGAACTCGGCATCGAGGGCGGCCTGGGCCTCGCCGTCGCCGTAGTCCGGCGCCACCAGGGTCACCCGGTGGCCCATCTCCAGCAGCGCGCGCACGTAGGTGCGGATCGAGGTCGACACGCCGTTGACCCGCGGGAAGTAGACGTCGGACAGCATCAGTATGTGCATGGGCGCCCCGGCGGCTGGGTCCGGCCGGGCAGGGCTGCCGCGGGCCTGTGACCGACAGTGCCGTGGCTATATGGAGGTTTTGTGACTGGCACGCGGCCTAGGACCGACGGATATAGGCGGGTCGTGCTGGAAGTGAGACATCGCAAGCCGGGCTAGATCGGTAGGAGTGTTGCATGCGCTCGAATTAATTCATTGAATGCATGCGACGGCCTGTTAGCTTGGTTGAGTATTGCGTGTTCATGATCACGAGATTTTGACAAAGCGGCTCGTGTAAGAATTTTTCTTATAGCCCTTTGTCGTCAATAATCTGATTCAATGTCTACTTGACGAGTCCAGCGTCCAGATTAGGCGTGATGCTGAGGATCCGGTTTCGGCAAATCTCATGGGCTCGCGCCTTCAATTCGTTCGCGTGGGGATGACCGACTTTCGAGCCGGATGATTGATGGCACTGCTAGCAGATATCAAGGAAGGTGCCCTAGGGGAGGGCTCATGGCTACCAAGCTATTCAGCATTTACGCACGCATTCGCGTAGGCACCAGGAAGGAACGATCTCGCTATCCGTTAGTCGCCGACTGGCGAAGATCCTTATACAGGTGGATTCCCGCTGCCGCCGGTGTCTCGCTGCTCGTACTCGGCTCCTCGGTACAAGCCGGAGCGCGCTATTCGTTTCAGGAGTTTTCCGATTCCGTAATGGCTGCGCAGCAGCGGACAGCTCTCGACGACAGCGCCTTTGGCGAGCACGTGTCGCTGTTTAGTGGTTCGACCGAATTTGTCGTCAATGACCTAGATATTCCGGGGAACAGTGATCTGCCGGTCAGGCTGGGGCGTCGTTTCGTCATCCAAGACCGCAGCGGAGTGGACACCGATTTTACCCCCTACTTCTTGGGCGGGTTCGTAGACTGGGATATCGAGGTTCCCTATCTCGAAGGCACCTTTGACCGTGTCGAAGGCTGGGTGGTGGGTGACCAGTCGGACCCGCAGAGGTTAAAGCGGTGCACCAACGTTCGCAGGCCATTCTTCGGAGCTTACGACGCGGTGATCTGGTTGGATAACTGGACAGGCTACAAGATGTATCGGCCTGGGCAGGGAGAGCACAAATTATTGAAGGCAATTGCAGGTGCGCACGGCACGCCGTCAAGCGGGACGTTCCCTTGGGTCACGAATGACAATGTCAGGCTAGGTTGCCTCACCGGCACTGCTAACGGTTATCCCGGCGAGGCGTTTGTCGCGCTGACCCCTTCCGGAGACAAGTATTACTTTGACTGGGGAATCGAGCGCGCAGCCGCGCCCATGACGCGCCTCAAGAATGGGATATACAAAGAGCGCAAATCGGTTTTCCTGCTTGCAAGCCGCATCGAAGATCGGTTTGGGAATTGGGTGAAGTACCAATACTCCGGCGACAAGCTTGTGGGGATCACATCCAACGATGGACGATCAATCACTATCAGTTACGAAGGCAATAGAGTCAAAACTGCGACTGCAAACGGTAGAACGTGGACATACGCATACACTTCGGATGGGACTTCGCTTTCAGTGGTCACCCTGCCCGACACATCCCAGTGGCGATATACGAAAACTGGCGCATTGGACGAGTTCCGGGTAAACGGCGTTGCAGTTCTGAAGCCTGATTTCGATGCGTGCACGGAGGCGCCTGGTTGGTGGTCGGCCCCATTCACGTACCAAATCACGCATCCGAGTAGGGCAGTCGCGTCATTCACTTTTCAGCAGTATCGGATGCGACACGCTGGGGACGTTTGCACCTACCTGAACTTCGGAAACCCCCCCTATTTTGATGTGTGGGGTCTGACCTCTAAAACAGTCAGTGGCCCGGGCCTGGCCAGTCAAACGACTACCTATAATGTTGATAGGTCGATTGTTAGTTCATCGGCCAAATGGACTACCGTCACACATCCAGATCAAACAAAAACCCTTTATCGATATGGAAGCGATATCACTAATGACAGAAGCAATGAAGGGCTTCTGCTAGAGCAGCAGGATCTTAGCGCCACCGGTGTCCTGCTGCGCAAACGCGTAATGGATTATCAGTACGATCCGACGGTATCAACCCCTTACTCCAAGGCCATTGGCGCAACACTTCAACCGTATCAGCTTGCCGATCAATACGTTCATCCGCTAACTCGGGTAGTCACTACTCAGGACGGTACGGATTTCGTCCTGCAGGTGAGCAGTTTCGACACTTTCGCTCGACCGAGGAGCGTGACGAAATCCAATTCTCACGGGAACTCAAAGACCGAGACCATCGAGTACCAGGATGATCTCGCGCTCTGGGTGCTTGGACAGGTCAAGCGAAGCACGACAAATTCTTTAGAAACGATTAGAACGGATTATGGATGGAAGGCGTTACCATGGAAGGCATATTCCTTTGGCAAGCTGCAGAAGACGTTCTCCTACGAGACTGCGTTGGCGGGGCAAGTCGGCTCGCTGAAGGCGGTTGCTGATGGCAACAACAACGTCACGACGCTAACAGGCTGGAAGCGGGGTATTCCGCAGACCATCACCTTTCCGGCAACCACCGACCAGCCGACCGCCGTGACCCAGAAGGCGACGGTCGACGACAACGGCTGGATCACGTCCGTCACCGACGAGAACGGCTACAAGACCTGCTATGGCCATGACGCCATGGGGCGGGTCAACGAGATCACCTATCCGTCGGAGACCCAGGTTGGGGTGTGCGACGCTTCGGCCTGGACGCCGACGACGATCACGTTCAACGGAGGGAATCCAGCCGCCTACGGGATGCCCGCAGGCCATTGGCGCCAGACCACGCTGACCGGCCGCGGGCGCAAGATCATCATCTATGACGCCTTTTGGCGCCCGGTCGTGGAGCAAACGCTCGACCTGGATCGCGTCAGCACGTCGACGTCCGAGGTCATCAGGCGCTACGACATGTCCGGGCGACCCGAGTTCGAGTCGTATCCGATGAACACGGGAGGTGCAGCCGTCTACACGGACCCCGCGCTCAAGGGCACCCACACTACTTACGACGCCCTGGACCGGGTCACGGCGGTCAAGCAGGACTCCGAGCTGGGCGTCCTGACCACCACGACGGCCTATCTCTACAACGTCACGGGTCCATACACCCAGGTCACCAATCCGCGCGGCGCGCAGGTCAGGACCTGGTACCAGGCCTACGACCAGCCCTCCTACGACGCGCCGGTGATCATCCAGAACGCGGGCACGGCGTTCACCGACATTGCCCGCGATCCCTTCGGGAAGCCGACCTCCATCACGCGACGGAACGGCAGCGCCAGCATCAGCGAAACGCGGACCTACACCTACAACGCCAACCAGGAACTGTGCCGCCAGGTCGAGCCCGAGTCCGGCGCGACCCTGATGGGCTACGACGGGGCCGGCAACCTGGCCTGGTCCGCGGCCGGCCTGCCCGCCAGTACTGCCTGCGATGCCGAAGGCGACACCGCCGCCATCCTGGCGCGCCGGGTCGGCCGCGGCTACGACGCCCGCAACCGCCTCAAGACGATGAGCTTCCCGGACAGCGAGGGCAACCAGACCTGGACCTATACCCCGGATAGTCTGCCCGCCAGCGTCGCCACCACGATGCTCAGCGACTCGCACATCGTCACCAACCTGTATGCCTACAACCGGCGCCGGCTGCTGGCCACGGAAACCCAGCAAATCACCAGCTGGGGCACCTACACGCTCACCCGCCAGTACGACGCCAACGGCCACCTCGCCCGCCTTGTCTATCCGGCCGGGTACCTGGGCTCGGTGGTCGACTACGCCCCCAACGCGCTGGGCCAGCCGACCAAGGCGGGGACCTTCGCCAGCGCGGTCACCTACTACCCCAACGGGGCCATCAAGTCGTTCACCTACGGCAACGGGATCAAGCACACGCTGACCCAGAACCTGCGGGGCCTGCCGGACACCAGCTGCGACTTCGTGACCAGCTGCGATGCCAGCGCGGTCCTCAACGACGGCTACGACTACGACCCCAACGGCAACGTGGCCGCGATCAGCGACGGCCGGACCGGGAACCGCGGCGACCGGGACATGACCTACGACGCGCTCGATCGCCTGACCCAGGCGGTCTCGCCGATGTTCGGCACGGCCACCTACGCCTACGACCCGCTGGACAACCTGACCCATGTCAAGCTGACGGCCGGCAACCAGATTCGCGACCACTACTACTGCTACGACGCCACCTGGCGGCTGACCAACGTCAAGACGGGCAGTTGCGCGGGCACCACGGTGATGGGGCTGGGCTACGACGTGCAGGGCAACCTGGCCAACCGCAGCGGCGTGGTCTACAAGTTCGACTACGGCAACCGGCTGCGGGAGGTGGTAGGCCGCGAGAACCACTACTGGTACGACGGCTACGGGCGCCGGGCGGGCTCCAACCGCCTGGTCAATGGCAGCAGCGTACGCCGCTCGATCTACTCGCAGGACGGGCAGCTGCTGTTCGTGCAGGACCAGGGGGAGGGCAAGCGCAAGGAGTACATCTACCTGGGCGGCAGCCTGCTGGCCGAGCGGTCGCTGCCCAACACGGGTGCAGCCACGCCGGTGACGGTTCGCTACCAGCACACGGATGCGCTGGGAAGTCCGGTGGCGATCACGAACGAGAGCAAGGGGGTGGTGGAGAAGACCGAGTACGAGCCGTATGGGTGGGCAGCGAATCGGACCGTGCGCAATGGGCCTGGATATACCGGGCACCATGAGGATGCAGCCACGGGCCTCGTCTACATGCAGCAGCGCTATTACGATCCGCTCGTGCAGAGGTTCTTGAGCGTTGATCCTGTTGAGGCTGATCCAGACACTGGTGATGACTTTAATCGTTATGCATACGCCTACAACAATCCATATTCGTTTACCGACCCAGATGGGCGGCTGGCGGAAGATAAGAAAGAGCCACCTCCGCCACCGCCACCGCCCGTAACTTTGCCTACCGTCACGGTGACTGCGCCGAAGCCAGCGCCAACACCAACACCAACGACCGCAACTACAACCACTTTCCCAGCTATTGAGGTAACTGCTCCGCGTCCGACTTCAGCGCCACCAATTCCATGGCCTGTAATTGGTGAATTCATTACCACAAGGTTGGTTCCGCCAGCGCTGCTGTTTTATCCAACGCGGATGGATGCGCCTCCTTGCGAAATGCCAGGCGGTCCGCCTTGTGGTCCTAGTGCAGTTTTCTCAAAGGGCGGGAAGCAAAATGTTCGTGATACAGGTCTTATCGGCGTATCTGACGAAGAAATTGGCAGACGCCTTCGAGATCCCGGCACATCAGGTAAGGAAAAAAGACGTCTACAAAAAGAACAAAAAGCCCGCGGATCAAGAAATAAAAGTAAGCGTGACGAGAACGGCTAGGAGGTCCTCATATGTGGTACAGCGCTCATGCCATTTTTTATTACACTCATGAGGGGCAAGAGTCCTTCCTGGTTCATGAGAATGTATACCTGATCGAAGCAAATGATGAAGATCAGGCGATGCTGAAAGCTAAAGATGTTGCCTCAGAACACGAAGACTTGGGTGAAGACGGTCACTTGGAAGTCAACGGGTGCAAAGCTCAATACCGCTTTGCTGGTATTAGAAAACTGATTGAAGTTGAGCTGGACTCCGAGACAGGTCAAGGGAGACTCCATTCTGGCGTTGAAGCTACGTATTCAATTCTGGAGGTAGATAGCCTTGTGGATGTCGAACATCTTGCGGCCGGTGAGATGACGTCTGTTCTATATCGTGAGTAATTGAAGACTATACTGACATGCGTTACGCACTGGGCCCGCATTGCGGGCCTTGTTGCTTCTAGCGCTTCGTTGGTGGTGCGAAGAATGCCTTCTCTCTGATGGCGATGTGCGTCCAGCACGAACTCTGGTTCGTGCGCTCGCATAGCCTGCGGATCGCCGGCCCGTAGCAGCGTTCGGTCTTGGCCAGGTTTTCGGGGCTGACCCGCTCGCCACGCAGATCGTTGTCGCGCCAGCCGAGGAAATAAGGCCGGCCACCGTGTTCGACGTGATGGCGGTAGGTCTGGATGATCGTTGCCGGCGTCGGTTGCCGGTAGTGGCCGGGAATGGCGCGGTTGATCTCTTCCAGGAACCGTGCGGTATTGAACGGTCGAAACGTTCCCGCGCCGGTGTTGAACAGGCGCGCCAGCGGCGTGTAGTCGTCGCCGAAATCGGGGTTGATGCGATAGTCCGGTGACACTTCTAACAACAGCGCCACGTCCGGATGGTCGATGGCCGCCAGCACGAACTCATAGGGCGTGATATCGACCAGGAACAGGCAATCGAAATCGATGCCGTTGTGCGTGAGCTGGAAATGCGCCTTGTGATCGCCGTTGGCGCGCATCGTCGCATGCAGCCGGCGCAGGCCTGACATGTGAACCGCCATGCTTAGCTGGCCTGTTGCTGCAACACCGTGTCGAGCATCTGCATCACGAACTGCTGCTTGGAACGCGGCAGGCGGCTGACCTGTTCGAGCTGCTGTTGCAGCTTCGGTGCCGGGCCGCGCTTGCCCGGCTTGGCAGGCACACCAACGAGTTCTTCGAGCGACATGCCCAGGACGGTGGACAGCGGCGAGAGCAGCGCCACGGCGATGCGCAGCGTGCCGCCCTCGTAGTGGGCCATCGTCTGCTGGGCGATGCCCAGGTGTTCGGCCAGTTGCGTCTGCGTCATGCCCTGCGCCTTGCGCCGTTCGGCGATGCGCTGGCCAAGCTGGCGGTAGTAGGCCTTGTCGACGGTGGCGGCCACGAACACGTCCTGCACGGAATGAGGTTGATCGAGCATAGGGGCGGGTTCTCCGTGACCCACTCCCGGAGAACTGGGCCAATCTAAAGTAGAGACTTCGATCGCAGGAGCCCCGTGGTATACGAGGAGTCAGGCAAATGAAGAAGTCCCGTTTCACCGAGGAGCAGGTCGCGTACGCGCTCAAGCAGGCCGAGTTGGGCATGGCAGTGGGCGAGATCTGCCGCAAGATGGGTATTGCTGAGGCGACGTTCTACGTGTGGCGCAAGAAGTACGGTGGCCTGGGTCCGTCCGAGCTCGAGCGCCTGCGGGTGCTGGAAGAGGAGAACCGCAAGCTCAAGCAGTTGGTGGCCGACCTGAGCTTGGACAAGGCGATGCTGCAGGAGGTGGTCACAAAAAAGCTCTGAGGCCTATCCAGAAGCGCAACTGGGTAGGCCGGTGGGGGACCGCTACTTTTTCTCGGGTGGCGGGGCTGGGGGAAGAGCTCGCGGCTGAAGCCGCTCCCACAGGGCCACCGACAGCTGGTAGCGCGGGCGGGATTTGAACCTGCGGATGGCGGAAAGGCGTTCCCTTTCGAGGTTCCCCTGATCCGCGGCGGGGAGGGATGGCGGTCGCGGCTTCCGCCGCTCCTACATGGGGGCGAAGGGCTGGGGGGCGACGGGGCGGGGATCAGCCGCCGGCGCGGCGGTAGGCGTTGGGGGTCAGGCCGAAGCGCTTGTGGAACAGCTCGCCGAAGTGCGAGGGGGTGGCGAAGCCCAGGGCGGCGGCGATGTCGGCGATGGTCTGGTCGCTTTCCAGCAGGCGCTGGCTGGCCAGGTGCAGGCGGTGGGTGCGGACGTAGTCGCTCCAGGGCATGCCGAGCTGCTGGTGGAAGCGGCGGCTGAAGTAGGCGGGGGCGAGGGCGCAGAGCTCGGCGGCGGCCTCGGCGGAGGGGGCATGGGCGGGGTCGCGGCGGAGCTGCTCGATCGCGGGGCGCAGGCGTTCGAGGGCGTCGGGGTCGGTGGACAGCGGCGTGCCCGGGATGCGCGGCGCCTGGGCGGCGGCGCGCAGCAGCGCGGTGGCGAGCGGGCCGGCGAGGTTGGCGTCGTCCGCGGCATCGTGCAGCCAGTCGCCGAGCATGGCGATGCGGGCGGCGAGGGCGCCTTCGGGCCTGGCGCAGAAGGCGTGCGCGAGCATTTCGCCGCCGGGCGCGCGGGCCATGGCGTCGGCGGCGTGGGCGTCGATCTGCAGCAGCGTCCAGTCGCGCGGGCCGGGGGCGAGGGCGTAGTCGTGCTGGCGCAGCGAGGGGATCCAGGCGATGGCGCCGTCGGCGAGCGGGTGGCGGCGGTTGTCGGCGATGAAGTCGCCGCGCACGCGGCCGAACAGGACCAGCTCGGCGACGTCGTGGTAGTGCGGGAACGGCGCGCTGGCCGGCGCGTCGGCGCCCTGCTGCACGCGCTGCACCCGCAGGGTGGCGCCGGGGCGCAGTTCGACGGGTTCGCAGAGGGGGCGGTCGAGGTGCGGGAGGGGCATGCGGCACAGGGTAGCGCGGGTGCCGCTGTTGCTGTTGGTGTGGGGGCGACGGAAGTCGCGACGGGCTGTCGATGGTCGCGAGGTGGCCGCGTGCGGATGCTCCTGTCGCGACTCCCGTCGCTCCCATAGGCATCGCGACGCGGCGCGGTTGGCTGGTGTGGGAGCGACGGGAGTCGCGACGGGCTGTTGATGATCGCGAGGTGGCCGGTTGCAGGCGTTTCTGTCGGGACTTCCATCGCTCCCATACACCCAAGCGCTGCGGCGCGATGCCATTGGCTGTTGTGGGAGCGACGGCAGTCGCGACGGGCTGCTGATGGTCGCGAGGTGGCCGGGTGCGGGCGCTCCTGTCGCGACTCCCGTCGCTCTCACACTTCCAGGCGCTGCGGCGCGATGCCATTGGCTGCTGTGGGAGCGACGGAAGTCGCGACGAGCTGCTGATGGTCGCGAGGTGACCGGGTGCGGGTGCTCCTGTCGCGACTTCCGTCGCTCCTACAGGTGCCTGTCGCGGTTTTCGCTGCTCCTGCGGCGGGGCGGGGCGGGCGGAGGCGGAGGCGGCGCAGGTCAGCCCTGGCCGTACTGGACGTTGCCGGTGTAGCTCACCATCCAGTGCACGCCGAAGCGGTCGGTGCAGATGCCGAATTTCTCGGCCCATTCGGTCTTCTGCATCGGCATGTCGACGCTGCCGCGCTCGCCGAGACCGGCGAACACGCGGTCGGCTTCCTCGCCGCTCTCGGCTTCCACCGCGACGTAGGTGTTGGTGCCGACCTTGAAGTCGCCCGGGCGGGTGACGTCGGAGGCCATCAGCATCGACGTGCCCAACGGCAGGGCGATGTGGGCGATGCGGTCGAGCATGGCGCCGGACAGGCCCATCTGCTCGCCACCGAACTCGCGGAATGTGACGGCGGTAGCGAACTCGCCGCCGAAGACCTTGCGGTAGTGGTCGAAGGCCTGCTTCGCATTGCCGTCGAAGTTGAGGTAGGGGTTGGCGTGCTTCATGGGCGTGGCTCCGTCGTGGGGAGGGGCAGGATGCGGCTTCTCGCGTTACGGCGGGTCGAAGGAAGCGGAAAGCCGGCGATTGAGGCGCCGCTTCCGCGAGGGTCCGTTACATGAAATCGCCGGGCCATTGCGTGCGGTTGGCCATGTTTCTTGTGGGAGCGGCGGGAGTCGCGACCTGTCCGGGTGCCGGCACGGCCGCCGGTCGCGACTCCCGTCGCTCCCACAAGGAGGGATGGCGTGGCAGGTGTGTGGGAGCGGCTTCAGCCGCGAGCTTTTGCCCTGCTCCCTCCCCTGCGGAGGCAGGGCAGGGTCGGGGAGAGGGCTTCGGAGATTGCAGCGAACCGTGGGCGCTTCCTCCAGGCTCCCGCTGCTTTCGCAAGGGAGGAGCAGCGCAAAAGCTCGCGGCTGAAGCCGCTCCCACAAGAGACCGCTCCCACAAGAGACCGCTCCCACAAGAGACGAGGGGAGAGCCGCCGGGCGCGGAGGTGCGGTCTATGGGGTGCCGAGGATCCGGACTTCCATCGGCGCGAGGACGAGGCCCGCGGGGTCGACAGCCGCGGGCTGCGGCTCGCCGGCCTGCGTGAGGTCGGTCCACGCGGCGTTCGCGACCGCATCGCCCAGTGCGGGCTTCGCGGGCGCGTCGCCGAGGTTGGCGAGCAGCAGCGTGCGCCGGCCGTCGGATTCGCGCTCGACGCAGAGCACGGCGCCGGCGTCGTCGCAGAGGATCCGCTGCGCGCCGTGGCGCAGCTCCGGCCGCGCCTTGCGCAGGGCGAGCAGGTGGCGGTACCAGTTGAGCAGCGAATCGGGCTTCGCGTCCTCTTCCTCCACCGAGACGCCGTCGTCGGAGCGGTTGTAGCGCTGCGTCCACCACGGCTGGTCGCCGTGGTACCAGGTGGCCGATCCCGGCGCGTCGAGGTCGGCCTTCCAGCGGAAGGCCTCGCGCAGCGGGATGTGGGCGGCGTCGGACATCGTGCCCTGGCGGGTGACGCCGCGCATGCCCAGCTCCTGCCCGTAGTAGATCAGCGGCTCGCCCTGCACCAGCAGCGAGATCGCGGCGCCGGCGCGGGCCCTGGCCCGGTCGTTCTTCACCAGCGACATGAAGCGGTCGGTGTCGTGGTTCTCGACGAACACGATCTGGCCCTTGCCGGCCGGGGTGCGCGCGGCGGTCTCGCGCAGCGCCTTGACGATTCCGGGCTTGTCGAGCTTGTCGATCGCGCCGCGCAGCGGGAAGGCGAACACCAGGTCGGCGCTGCCGCGCTGCAGCCAGTCCTCGCCGAAGCCCCAGTCGCTCTGCTCGGCGAGGATGCGGAAGCCGGGGCGGCGCTGCTTCAGCTTCTCGATGATCGGCGTCCAGAACGTGGCGAACAGTCGCGTGGCCACGTGCTTGTTGTCCAGGTCGTCCATCATGTGGTCGATGCGGAAGCCGTCCGGGCCGTCGCGGCCGCTGCCGTCGCCGTGCGGGTCGGCCCAGCGCAGCAGCACGCGCTCGAAGTAGTCGCGCACCTTGGGGGAGTTGAGGTTGACCATGGCGATGCCGATCTCGCGCCCGTCGTAGCCGGCCCAGGTGGGGCGGTCGAGGAAGGGTTCGGCCTGCTCGTGCTGCTTGTCGCGCCAGAGCAGGAAGTCGGCGAACGGTGCGTCGGGCTTGCCGATCGACTGCGTCCACCATGGGTGGCCTTCGCCGACGTACTGGATCTCCATGTCCAGGTACACCTTCAGCCCACGCGCGTGGGCGGCGCGGAGGAAGGCGGTGTAGTCGTCCATCGTGCCGTACTTCGGCTCGATGCTTTCGAAGTCGGTGGCGAAGTAGTTGTGGTAGTAGGGCGAGGGCTGCAGCGGGGTGAGCAGCAGCGAGGTGACGCCGAGCCGCTGCAGGTAGTCGAGGCCGGCGGTCATGCCCCGGAGATCGCCGACGCGGTCGCCGTCGGAGTCGCGGAAGCTGCGGAAGAAGAGGTGGTAGAAGACTTCCTCGCCGGCAACGGGCTTTTGATTTGCACCTTCCCCCTCAAGGGGAAGGCCGGGATGGGGATGGTGTTGCCGTGCGGCTTGGGCAGCGTCAACACCATCCCCACCCAACCCTCCCGTTGAAGGGGAGGGCTCCGGGGCAGGGTCGGGCTTTTGCCTGTCTCCTTCCCCTTCAAGGGGAAGGCCGGGATGGGGATGGTGTTCCTGCGCGGCTTGGCCAACGTCAACACCATCCCCATCCAACCCTCCCCTTGAAGGGGAGGGCTTCGAAGCGCAGGCGGCGAGGGCGAGGGCGATGGCCAGGGTGGCCAGGGCGTGGCGGATCATGCGGCGTCCTCCCGTGCGGTGGAATGGCGGCGGTGCAGCACGTCGCCGAAGAAGCGCAGCGAGCCTTCGAGCGCGTCGGTCCAGTAGGCCCAGTCGTGGCCGCCGTCGCGCTCCACGTACACGTGGGCGATGCCGGCGGCGCACAGCGCGGCCTGCAGGGCGCGGTTGCCTTCGACGAAGGGGTCGTCGCGGCCGCAGTCGAAGCGGATCGGCGGCAGCGGCGCGCGCGCGGCGGTGAGTGCGGCGGCGACGCTGCGGTCGGCGGGCGCGTCGCTCCAGCCGCCGCGATCGTCCTCGACCAGGCCGTCGAACTGGGCGATGTCGGTCATCGCCGAATGCGCGGCGGCGGCGGCGAAGCGCCGCGGGTGCTTGCCGGCCAGGCGCAGCGCGCCCCAGCCGCCCATGCTCAGGCCGGCGATGCACACCGGCGAGCGCGCGCTGCAGCCGTCGACGGCGTCGACGGCGAGGGCGGGGACCTCGTCGACGATCCAGCGTTCGAAATCGGCGTCGCGGTGCGGCAGGTAGCCGCCGCCGTCGCCCCACAGGCCGTCGGAGGGCATCACCAGCGCGACCGGCGGCAGCGCGCCGGCGTCGATGAGCCGCGCGGCGGTGAGGTGCGCGCCGCCCTGCAGCGCCCAGGCCCAGTGCGAGCCGTAGACGCCGTGCAGCAGCAGCACGATCGGCAGGTCCGCCACGCCGCGCGCCTGCGGCGGCACGTACAGCGTGACGTCGGCGCGACGGCGCAGCGCCGCGCTCTTGACCGTGGCGAAGCGCAGGCCCGCCATCGGCACGAGCGGATTGGAGGTTTCGAGGGTGCGGAAGCGGGAGGCGGTCATGGTGTCCTGCGTCATCCGGCGGGCCCCCACCCCAGCCCTCTCCCGCGCAGCGGGGGAGGGAGCAGGCGGCGCGCGGCGGCGTGTTGACTCCTTCTCTCGCTTGCGGAGGAAGGCTGGGATGGGGATGCGGAGCAGGCGGCGCCGTTCCGATGCGCGGTCGTGGGGGGGGGGGGGGGGGGGGGCCGGGGGCGCGCGCGGGGGGGGGGGGCCGGGGGCGGGGGCGACCCACCACACGGAGGGGGAGGC